>DPJL01000110.1 GCA_003543035.1 Micromonosporaceae bacterium
AGGACGCGCAGCGAGCCAATGAATTGCTTGCAACGTTGGTGAAACGAGCCCACCGCAACGGAAAGCTGCGCTCTGATGTCACCACGAGCGACGTTGGCCTTCTCCTCGAAGGATGCGCCGCGATCCGCATCCCCGACCCCACTCGCACCAGCGAGCTGCGTCAGCGTTACCTGATGCTGTGCCTCACCGGTTTGTCAGGCGCCGGCAAGCCGCCTTTACCCGGCCCGCCGCCCACCCCGGAAGAGCTGAACTGGCGGTGGCGGCAGCGCTAGACCGGGACCACGAACCCGTAGGGCAGCTCGAGGCGGTGCAGGGCAAGGAGTTCGCTGTCGGCGAGGATCTCGCGAGTCGGGCCGTCGGCCACGATCCTCCCCTCATCGAGGACGACCGAACGCTCGCAGAGCTGAAGTGCATAGGGAAGATCGTGGGTCACCATCAGCATCGTCACCGGCAGACTCAACAGGATCTCGGCAAGCTCGCGCCTGGCCTGAGGGTCCAGATTGGACGACGGCTCATCCAGCACGAGCAGCTCTGGGTTCATCGCCAAGACAGTGGCGACAGCGACCCGGCGCCGTTGCCCGAGCGAAAGATGGTGTGGCGCACGGCTTTTCACGTCGCTCATGCCGACCCAAGCCAGTGCGTCGTCCACACGAGCGGTCAGCTCGGCGCCACGCAGGCCAAGGTTGGCTGGGCCGAAGGCAACATCTTCGGCGACCGTGGGCAGGAACAGCTGATCATCCGGGTCTTGAAAAACGATGCCGACGCGGCGTCGGATCTCGGCCAGGCCCGCCCGGTCGCGAGGGTCAATCTCCTTACCCCCCACCGCTACCGCACCACTCGCCCCTGGCATGTTCGGCGCGGGCATGATCCCGTTGAGGTGCAGGACCAAAGTGGTCTTGCCCGCTCCATTCGGCCCGAGCAGAGCCACCCGCTCCCCTGCGGCGACCGTCAGATCGACTCCGTGCAGGGCCTGGTGACCGTCGGGATAGGAATAGTGCAGTGCACTGACTTCGAGCGAATTCACCGGTACCCCCAGAAAATGAGAATCACGACGGCCGTGACCGGGACGACAGCGGCGACCACCCACTGTCTTGCGGAGGCAATGGTTTCGGCGTGAAGTGCCGTCGGCAGCCTGCCGGTGTAGCCGCGTGAGCGCATCGCCAGGTAGACCCGCTCGCCACGCTCGAAAGCGCGCAGGAACAGCGTGCCCAAACCGGTGGCGAACCCCTTGAGCTGCCACAGAAAACGGGGATCGTCCAAGCGCGATATCCGGGCAATCCGCATCCGTCTGGCCTCGTCGGCGAGGACCTCCAGATAGCGCAGCATGAAAAGGGCTATCTGGGTGATCGCCTGCGGGGTCCGGAGCCGGTCAAGGCCAACCAATAGGTCGCGAGCGGAGGTGGTCGCCGTGAGCAGGAGCGCTATCAGGACTCCGAGGGTGCCCTTGATGAGGATGTTCCAGCCGCCCCAAAGGCCGTCCACGGCAAGGGAAAGGCCAAGCAAGTCGACCTTGGGGCCCGTCGCGAAGAACGGTAGTAGGAGTGCCGTTGCCACGAACGGAAGCTCGATCAGGCTGCGCTTGGCCAACCAGAGCGCGGGCACCCGGGCGACGATTGTCAGGGCCAGGACCAGGAGGGCATACGCTCCGAAAGCGACGACGCGCTCGCGTGGCGTGGCGACCACCACGATCGTGAATGCCAACGCGGCAACAATCTTCGTCTCGGGTGCGAGGTGGTGCACCAGCGAATGCTGGTGCACATACATCGCGTGCGCATGCCCTGCGCCCATTAGACTTTCGCCTTCCTTCTTCTTATCGCCCGGAAGATTGCCAACCCGATGGCGAATGTCACCAGGACACCTATAGCCCCGGCGATTCCGGTCGTGCCGTCGATGCCCTTGAGGCCATAGTCGGCGAGCAGCCCCCCGGCGAATTCGTGCTCCCCCGCCTGCTGCGCGATACACGTGCCGCCGGTGATCTCACCTGCTTCATTGGTGGTGCAGCCGCGCAATGTGGTGGCATCCAGCCCATCCGGCGCGCTCGAGGCGAGATAGCTCACGCCGCCGGCAAGCACCAGCGCGGTAACGATGCCGGCCACGATCAATGGCTTGGCGCTCTTCTGCCCCTCGGTTTCGATCGACAAGCGCTCGCCGCGCAAGGCGTATATCAGGTCGGGCCGGACCCTCGCCACGGCCACCACGGCAAGCGCCGCAATCGCACCCTCGCCCAGGCCGATCAGCGCGTGCACGCCGGCCATCACGGCCGAGATCTCGCCAAAGCCGATGGTCAGGGCAACCTCGCCGCCGAGGGCATATTGCAGCACGAAGCCCTGCGAAGCGAGCACGACGCTCACCACCGAGGCGACGAAGACCGCCGCGCCGACCCCGAAAGCGCTGCGCGGCAACAGCTTCATCAAGCCGACCACCACCAGGTAGCCGACCGCCGTCCCCAGCAGTGCCATGTTCGTGATGTTAAGACCGAGGGCTGACAGTCCCCCGTCGGCGAAGACAAGTGCCTGCACAAGTAGGACAACAGCCACGCAGAGCGCGCCAACCCATGGGCCGACGAGGGTCGCCGCGAGCGCTCCGCCCAACAGGTGGCCGCTGACTCCTGGCAGTACCGGGAAGTTGAGCATCTGGACCGCGAAGATAAACGCCGCAACCAGGCCGGCCATCGGCGCCAGCCGATCCGAAAGATCCTGCCGCGAACGGTTCAGGCAAACCGCCAGAACGATCACCGCGATGGCAGCGTAAGCAAGGGAGACGGGCCCGTTGATGATCCCGTTACTGATATGCATGGCGAGGTCCACCTCGCCATCATGGTCTTGTTGCATATAAGTTGCAACAAGCTTTGGGTAAGGTCGGCGGTATGAGGCTCGAACCGGGCACCAAGGCCCCCACCTGGCAGCTCCCCACCGCCGACGCCAAGTTGCTCAGCCTGGCCGATCTAAAGGGCAAAAAGGTAATCCTCTACGCCTATCCAGCGGCCATGACCCCAGGCTGCACCACTGAGGCCTGTGACTTCCGTGACTCCATCGCTTCGCTGACTGCCCACGGGTACGCCGTCGTAGGGATCTCTCCCGACAGCCCAGAGAAGCTGGCCAAGTTCGTCGAGCGGGATGCGATCACATTTCCGCTGGTGAGCGACGCGGACAAGAGCGTGCTCAACGCTTACGGTGCCTTTGGCGAGAAGAAGAACTATGGCAAGACCTTTATGGGTGTCATCCGATCGACCTTCGTCATCGATGAGAAGGGCAACATCGAGCACGCCTTCTACAACGTCAAGGCGACCGGCCACGTCGCCAAACTCCGCCGGGATCTCGGCATCGACTAGCAGGATCACACAGGGTAGGGCAGCTACCGCTGCGCCCCTCACACCCTTTACACTTCACGTCGTTGCGGGAGTGGCGGAATGGCAGACGCGCCAGCCTTAGGAGCTGGTGCCTTCGGGCGTGGGGGTTCAAGTCCCCCCTCCCGCACAAGTACCCCACTTCGCCCTGGCCGGCTTCCCCGCCAATCGGCACGCAGGCGGCGTGAATGGGGAGGACGCGAGTTGAGGCGCCACGTTCTGACAGATGCGCAGTTTCGAAGCCTCGCGCGGGGGCACGGGACCCCCCAGGCACTCGCCAACCTGACCAATGGACAGCTTACGAAGCGACGACTGCTCGTCTATCAGGCTGCTCGCAAGGCTGAGGCGATTGGCGGAGGTGTCGCCCGCCTCGCCGCCGAAGCGATGACACTGATGATGAAGGCTGAATCGCAGGCGCCTGAGGCAGTGCGAGAGGTGCTAAGTCACCCCCATGTCGATGTCTGGGCCAGCCGGTACATAAGAGTGGAGGGCGCAAGTGACGCCCCCGTCTCCGAAAAGGAGACCTGTTACCTCGCCACCCTGGCGGCAACCGCTGGGGTGCGTGCCGGGCTGTCCTTCGCTATCGCTTTGCCGGCCACCGACGGCGCCACGGCATTGCCAGGGCTGGGTGGCATAACCGGGCTGGGCCGGGGCCCCTTGCTCATCCAAAGCAACGGCAGCTCACTGGAGCTGAGCACGTCCTCTGAACGGATCTGCGTATCGGCTCCGTACAACGAGGAGACCAGACATTGGAAGCCCTACCGCCGGTTACAGTTTGCCGAGCCCGGGGGCTCATTGACGATCGCGATCGAAGATCTCGACCAGAATCGCGACTGCTACCCGTGGCAGGCTTCGCTGCGGCTGACCTCAACGCAAACCCAACAGCTGGAACAGGTCTGCCAACAGGCGTGGCGTTTGCTCGTCAATGACCACCGCGCCTACGCGGAGGGCATTCGGGCGGTGTTCCGGGCTTTGGTCCCACTTCACTCACCACACAATGGCGGGCATGTCAGTGCCACATCCCGGCACTCGTTCGGCGCGATCGGGCTGGTACCGCCAGCGGATCCAGCAATCCTAGCCATGCTCCTGATCCACGAGAGTCAGCACATGAAGCTGGGTGCGCTCATGGATCTCGTGGATCTTCACGAACCCGGTGGCACGGCCCGCCATCATGCGCCCTGGCGTGACGACCCACGTCCAATAGGGGCGTTGCTGCAAGGCACGTACGCGCATCTGGCGGTGACAGACTTCTGGCGGGTGCATCGTCGGGCCGGTCATACCGACTCACACCGCCCTGACTTCGAGTTCTCGTACTGGCGAATCCTTACCGCCGCGGCGATACGGACTCTGGTGGGGTCCGGTGAGCTGACCGAACGCGGGCATGCCTTCGTCGGCGAGATAGCCTGCTCGCTGGGCGAGTGGTCCGCAGAACCGGTTCCATCCGATGTGGACTCTGCGGCTCGGCACTGCGCAATGTTGCGCGCCAGCGGATGGCGTCTGGCGAATTGGATAGCTGATCCCGCGTTGGTGAAGACATTGATACAAGCCTGGCAGGCTCGACAGCCCTGCCCACCGGTCGCGCAGCCGCACCTCGCGAATAGGCCGGGCCGCAACGGCACTCGGCTTGCCGAACTGGTGCGGGTCAGGTGGACCGGCATTGAGCCAGACCTCTCGAGAACCATTGCCGACCGGGCCATGCTGCGCGGCGACCATGTCAGCGCAGCCGGCCACTACGCTCGATTGATCCGGCTTGGCGAGGATCACCCGGCCGGGCATGCCCTGGACAACTGGGCCGGTCTCGCCGCATCGCTACACGCACTCGGCCGTCCGGGCGCGATTGCCTTGGCGGAGCGGCCCGAGCTGGTTCGAGCGGTCCACTTTGGACTTCGCACGGCACCGGGTGGCCCACCGGAGCCGGACGCGATCGCCCGCTGGCTGGAACCGGCGATCGCTGACACCCGCGTTGCCACCACGGATTAGACCGGCTGCTGCTCGATGTCGATGTCGATGCGCTGTCCCTGCTCCCCTGCAAGCGTGTACGGATGGTTGTCGCCAAGCTGCTGCCTTGCCCGCAGCGTCGCCGCGTCGGACCGTGATCTCTGCTCACCGCCGGAGGACACCGCGGCGCGGCTGATCGCGAGGTTGATCGCGGCAGCCAAGACAGCGGGATGGGGGTCCTTCAACACCTCGACCAGCCGGGCATGTACCTCTTCATCTCGCTCGCGTGCGAGGGCAAACGATTGCGTTGCGTAAAGCGCGTTGGCGAGGTTCATCTGGCCCAACAAACTGTTTGGGTGGCGTGGCCCGAGCGCTGCTTGAAGCGCGGCAGCGGTCTCTTCGGCCAGCTGCAGTGAGCCGGCAAGGTCTCCCGTCGCGCGACGGTAGATGCTCAAATTGTTCGCTACGATAAGGGCCGATGGATGATGCGGATGCCTCTTGCGGTGGAAGTCGTGCATCTCCTGGGTGCGCTGGCGTGCCGCGTCGGGCTCGCCGAGCGCCCAAAGCACAGCGGCGAACTCAAGTCGGCATGCCATGGTCGCGGCAGCATCGTTTCCGAGCAATCTAGCCAGGTGATGGAGTGCACCCAGGGTCACGGAGTGAGACTTCTCGATCTCGCCCAGTCGGCGAAGGGTGACCGCGTAATTCTTTGCCGCCCGCCAGCAATCCGCATGGTCATCACCCAAGGCTTCCAGGTATCGCTCGACCACCTCTTCCAGAGTTGTCCGGGAACCCCGAAGGTCGCCGATCTCGCGCAGATCCCTGCCATAGTTGCTGACCGCGAGCAAAGACGAAGGATGGTCGGCTCCCCAGTGCCGCCGGGCCGCGCGATGATTTTCCCGATCCAGCTGTGTCGCGGCGGCGTAGTCACCGTTCAGCCTGAGTGACACCGCAAGATTGTTGATCGCCATGATGGTACGGGGATGGCTGTCGCCGAGTTGGCGCTTCAGCCCTGCGACTCCCCGCTCATCGAAGCGTCGTGCCGAACCGTATTCGCCTCGTTCACGCAGGTCGGCCGCGAGGCCGCCTGATGCCATCAGGGTATAGGGATGGTCCTCGGCAAGGGTGGCGACCATCCGCTCATGTACATCAGCGTCGATCTCGTAGGACTGATCGATCATCCCCTGCGCTCGCAACGCGTTTGCGAGCTGGAACCGCAACATGAGGGTATGCCGATCGTCCGGGTCCGGGAACAGCCTCTTCCAGAGGAAGAGAGTCTTCTCCGCCAGCTCCTGGCTGGCTCTGGAGTCGCTCCGCCTACGCAGATAGCGCACCATATCCGTGACAAGCTCGCGGACCTCCGCAAGCTCCGACTCCAGTGCACCTGTGTGCTCCAGATGCTTGCGAAGCTCCTCGTAGACGGGCCAGTTGTCTCGGTCGTCCGGATCCCGCCGGTCGACCGCTGCCAGCACGGTCTGGATTTCCGAACGGCGCTGGGCGCGCTCCGCTTCCGGAAGCCCGGCTCGGATGATTTCCTGAGTCAGGCGGTGCACTACAACGCCGCCGCTGCCGGCATCGATTCGGGCCAAGGCGTAGCGGCCAATGTCGCTGATGAGCGTCGCGTGCAGCAGCCGGTCGCGCATGGCGATGTTTTCTTGAGCCAGCAACTCGGCCATACGCTGGTTGAAGACGATCCGGGAGGGGATGGCCTCGGGCGCCAGGAAGGCGAAAAGCTCGAGCAGACGGGCCGCCGCCGGATTCTGCTCGCGGAGACGGCTGAGCGACACCTGAACTGTTGCTGTCATGGTCCTATCCGCTGGTGCTCCCTGTGCCAGCAGCTCCGCGGGCACGTTTTCCAGTTCCTGCACGTAATCGGGTGCCGGCATCCCGGTGACGGCAAGCCAGGCACTTGCCTGTTCGATGGCGAGCGGCAGATCACCAAGCTTCTCCGCAAGCTGTCTGGCATCATTCGCGCTGACTCCCGGTGCCCGTAAGCCGAACAGGGCCACACTCTCCGCACGTTTGAACACATCAATGTCCAATGTGTCCATCTCACGGTTCCAGGCGGGGTTGCGGCTGGTGATGATCACATGCCCCGGACCGTTGGGAAGGAGCTCGCGAATCAGGTCTGGATCATCCGCGTTATCCACCACAATCAGCCACCTGCGGGATGGCACCCCGGTACGCAATGCCTCCCTGGCCGCGCTCACCTGACCGTCGATGCTTCCTCCGGTACCGACATTGAGCTCGGTAGCCATATCCGCCAATGCGGTGCGGAGCTGGTCAGGGTGACCGGCCGAGATCCACCAGACGATGTCGTATGCGGCGGCGAAGCGATACAGGTACTCCAGGGCAATTTGGGTCTTGCCCACTCCGTTGATCCCCACCAACGCAATCCGGCTGCCGCTCGGGTTCGCAAGCAGCGTGTCCCGGAGCTCTTCCAAAACCGAATGCCTGCCCGCGAATCGGGTGTTGCGCACCAGCTGGACGTTCCAATGTGGAGCAAGTGTGGTGGGATGCCGGACTGTGATCTCATCGTCATTGCCCGACCCCAATGGCTGGTCGGATTGGATACGCAGGGCGCGAAACAGAGTCTCCAGCGCGCGCTCACCACGGACGGCGGTGAAGTCCACCAGGCTGGCCCGGTCAAGTGTGGCGGGCAGAGCTGTGTCGTCGATCCGGACCGGGACCAATAGGTCAGTGGCTGACGAGCCCTGAAACTGATCGCACTGTCGCCATAGCTCCCCGGCCTGAGGGAACTTTATGTAGTCACGTGAAACCAACGCCACCACCTTGTCGACCTTCGTCAGGTCAGGCAGTTGAGCTTCAACGGGGTGCAGCACGCCTCGATGGCCAACCCGGTAAAGCTGCTCGCGCAGCCACTCGGCGTAGATGCGGTCAAGCGGCGCATAGTTGAGCAGGACAGTAGCCGGATCGACAGTGTCCGGCCGTTCAAAGCGCAGCAACGTGCGCTGGCGGACGTGATCTGGCAGTTCAGGCGACTTGACTTCGCGGCCGGCCAACCGGCTTGCCAATCGCACATATGGCGAAAGCAAGGAATTCTCCTGACGCGGAGGATCGCCGAAGGTCGCCAGCACCTCCTCGTACGCGTAGGAAACCCGGTACGGCAGCTCGACTTTCCCCCAATAGTCCTCGGGTGTCTCGTCGTCTTTCAAAAAGTCGAGAAACGAGTCAAAGCTGCGGCGCGCATAGCTGCGACCACGCTGCAGCTTCCGCTGTTCGCCGTTCTCGACTCGAGACGGTACGGGATAGATCGTCATCTTACGATTCGCCCGCAGGTCCACAATGGACTTTGCCACGGCCACGGCGCCGGAAACGCTCTGTGTGTTAAGGGTGAAGCAATTGACTACCGCATCAGGCAGCTCCACCGTACAGATCCCGGCCGAGTCGCTCAGCCCGGTCCGGCTGTCGATCAGGACGAAATCGTAGCTGCGCCTCATGTTTTCGCGTAGACCGGCGACGAAATAGCCGCCATTGAGCCGATCCCAAAAGTCGGCCCAGTCAAAGGTGCTGACTGAAGCCGAATAGTGTTGGTCCTGCATCCCCGCACCGACAAAGTCGAGCGCACCGCGATCACCGAAGTCCCAGTCCAATGACACGGCGTAGTTCTGCAGATCCGTCAGACTCTGCCAGTCCGGCTGGGGGCCCTCATTCGTCACCCGCTCCGCGAAATGGCGAATCATATTGATCACACCGTCGGTGGTGCGCAACTCCTTGTCCTTGAGGAACGGATGGAAGTAGCGGTGCAACCCGGGCGATTCCAGATCCCAGTCGATCGTGAGGACCCGGTAGCCATTGCTTGCCAGAATCCAGGCAATGTTGGCCAACGCCATCGTGCGCCCGGTCCCACCCTTGTATGAGTAGAACGTGATGACGCGCCCGAGCTTCGCGCCTTCGGGGCCGGTCATGCGGTCCATCCTCCCGCCATCTCCTAACGGCCTGCGGTTTCATCCGGTGATTGCGAATAATTGGTCAGGATCGGACGAACCCCGGGTGCGGGCACCGGCTTGGGCGGGTCCGGTGGAGGAGGCAAAGGGGATTCGGGCCGCTGGCTCGGAATCGGGTTTGCCAAAGGCAAGCTGAACGCGTTTTCGAAGGTCTCGAAAGCGCGATCGCCAGGGTACTCCGGAACCAGGCCACTGGTAGCTATGTCGATGATCCGACGCGCGAGTCCGTTCACGAACTTGCGATAGCCGTCCTTGAGTTCCTTGATCAGAATCAGATCTCGCACACAATGATCCCGGTAGGCCTGACCGAAGCTCTCGTCGTCGTGCTGATACTGATCCGCGATCGGGTGCATCTGACTTGCCTTGACCCACCTCAGCGGAACCAAGGCTGCCGGGCGCTGGCCGCGACGCTGTGGGGCCAACGCCAGTCGGTGCGTGAATACCGCCCATTCACGCCCGCACGCCTCGCTGCTGAAGTATCTGGGACCACACAACGCGATAAAGGCACGGCAGGTCGCCAGGGCATCGACCAAGCTGTCAGGCCAGCGCTCCCCCGCTCTGATTCCCGTCGCGTCAAGGAAACCGACGGCACCCCGGTAGTCGCTGTGCACAAGCACTTCGGTGCAGAGGTCTTTGTACAGCCGAGTCACGTGTCGGTCTTCTTCGCTGTCCCCGCTGTGCGCGTAACTGAGGAAGAAGTACAACACGCGCCCTCCCCTTTGGAACGGCTTACGGTGGCCGGTGAGGCCGCCTGCTCGGATTGTAGGAGGCAGCCACCACTGCCATCCGGGATCAAGCTGCTTTGCAAGTCGCGGCTAAGGCCCGCTGAGAATCGGCCTTTCTCCCGCAAGATTCCCTGGGGGCACGTGGTGCACCCGGCCGTTGCGGAAGACGCGGTTCCTTGCCGCCTCCAAAATGTCACCAAGCTCGGCGTCGAACTGGTCAGCGGTTTGCAACTCAAGCCGGAACAGCGGATTGGCCTTGCCCGAGTTCCTAGGAAAGGTCTGCCGCACCTCGAATTGCAGCTCATCCAACTCGCGCAAGGTATCGCGATCCTCGCGGTTTGAAGCGACCAGTACCGCGGTGGTCGTCATCTCCTCATGGTCAGCTTCGGCAAGGACCCGTTGAAACTCCGCGACCCTTGGGGCCCAAGGATCCACCAGCAACACGACGATCTCGTTGTGCTCGTCGGCCTGCTCCATGCGCTCCGGAAGGTGTTCCAAACTCGCGATATGCGAGTCGAGCAGTCGAGTGGCCGCGACGGCCTGCGCTTGATCGGCGAGTGGTCTGCTGACCGCTGGACGGTAGGGCGCCCAGTCACGCGCTTGGCTGCCGTAATAGGTATCGGCCTCATGGCGCCCAGGGACCTGACTCATCACCTCGCGCGACCCGGACGCGATAACGAAGTGCACTCGTCTGCCGTGTCTCAGCTCAGCTCCCGGGCTGAGCGGCCGGTTGGTTCTGGCGTCTGCGACTGCGAAGGCAGAGCGGGTCACCGCAAGCTTGGGTACCATGCCATACGAAGGAATTTCCTGATCTCTCGCGGTCGCGACAATCTGCTTGGCAAGGACCGTCATGAACAATCGATAGCTGTGCCGCAGGCTTCTCAGGCGCAGGTATTGACGCAGGGAACGATCAGGTTGACCGGGATCGGGTGACACAAAACCCAATGGCACCTCGGTCTGCGCCCACATTAGAGAAATCAGTGAGTCCGCATGCCTTCCCGTCTCCTCCGTATAGCGGCGCAATCGCTCACTGAAGATCCACCACTGTTTGCCACATAAGTTGCTGAGAAATAGGCGCGGAGAACACAACGGTATGAAGACCTGACAGGTGGAGAGGGCCTCGGCCATCGCGGGCGGCCACTCGCCGCCCGGCCGGCCGGAGTCGGTACCAAGAAAGCCGATCGCGCTCTTTCGGCTTGCGCCTATAAGTGTGCCAACTTCCGCACATAGATCATCAAAGAACTCTTGCACGTAGTGATCATCATCGCCTTGCGCATGACTGACAAAGAAGTACACATGCTCCTCCCAGGGGCATACGCTTCGACCCCCAGGGTAGGAGTCAGATCTTTGGCTTGCGCGGTGCGACGAGGGGGCCGTTCGCGAAGAGCCTCAGTATAGGAAACCAAGTCACTGTCCTAAAACCACAGGACGGTAACAAGCTGTCGGATATCCGTTCGCTCGAGTCAGATTCTTCCTAACTTGCACTGCAAATCGAGCACGACACGCGAAATCGACCTAGCGGAAGCGTGGAAAGATGAATGAATCGTCGCCCGAGCCGAATCTGGCCCACGCAGGCAGCGAATCCCATGGACGGACTTGACTTGCCACGTCAACATGTTACGTAGGCTCAGCGGCCGGTGATGAGCCATACAGCACCAGGGAGCTGGTACTCATGCCCGCGGAGCTACCAAACCCAGACATCGAGGCCGACCTTGTCGACCTCACCGATGTCCCTTTCAGTCGTCTGTTCGAGAATCTCTCCGATCTCGAGGCCGACACCGCCTTCGCCCATGCCCTTCGGCGCGTGATCGAAGCCGCTTCATCTGATGCGCTCGAGGCCATCTCCGCGTTCAACAACGCCTTCTGAATGTCAGCGACGGGCCCGCCTCAGCCATTCCGTCAGGTGCTTCTCAAGATCCACAGCAGATGCAACCTGGCATGTGATCACTGCTACGTCTACCGCTCTGCTGACCAGAGCTGGCGAAACCGACCGGTGATCATGGCGCGGCAGACGATCGACCGGACCGCAGCCCGGATGGCAGAACACGCGCGTGCGCACCATCTTTCGTGGATGCAGGTGGTGCTGCATGGCGGCGAGCCGCTCCTTGCCGGGCCGGAGCTGATCTCCTATGCGGTGCGGGCGATCCGATCGGCAGCACCTACCCACACCGAGATCCGGTTTTCCGTGCAGACCAACGGTTTGCTCCTGGACACGGAGTTTCTCGATCTCTTTGTGCGCCACGGCATCAACGTCGGTGTCAGCCTTGACGGAGGGCAAGCGGCTAATGATCTGCACCGAGTCTTCGCTGACGGACGCGGCAGCTACCACCATGTGGCTCTGGCCCTGCGGCTGCTGTCGCAAGAGCCCTACCGGTCCTGCTACTCCGGTCTGCTTTGCACAGTGGACACCCGCAACGATCCCGTGAGGGTGTACACCGATCTACTGGCGTTCTCCCCACCGCAGATCGACCTTCTGCTGCCACACGGCAACCACAGCACCACACCGCCCGGCAGGCCGTCGGACATGACCACGTCGGCTTACTCTGGCTGGCTTATCGCGATGTTCGACCGCTTCTACAGCGCGCCGCGCAGGGAGACACGCATTCGCCTATTCGAGTCAATAATCGATCAACTCCTAGGCCTTCCGAGCCGGTCCGAGGTTCTCGGCCTAGACCCTGTAGTCCTGGTAACGGTCGAAACGGATGGCGCATTGGAGCAAGGAGACGCGCTTAAGACAGTGGCACACGGGGCCGCCACTACAGGCCTGCACATCGAAACTCACTCGCTGGACGATGCGCTCGCCCATCCCGGCATACGAATCCGCCAGGGCGGGCTGTTAGTGCTGTCACCGACCTGCCAGTCCTGTCCGCTGGTGCGAGTCTGTGGCGGCGGCCACTATGCCCATCGGTACCGCGTGGGCAAGGGTTTCGCGCACCCCAGCGTCTACTGCCCCGATCTTTTCGCCTTGATCAGTCATATTCATAAACGGCTATATAGTGATCTAAGAGTTCAGCTGAAGGCCGCAGATCCTCCTATGCCAGTAGGGTGATCGCGGCGAGAGCACCTAGCAGCATGAATGGGCCATGAGCGATGGAATCCTTACGACCTAGCCGGCCGATCACCAGCATCGCTATTGCGAACAGCCCCGAGAGCACAAAACCCGCTGCGGCGCCATAGATCACCGCGATCCAGCCGAACCAGCCAAGGGCCAGACCGAGACTCAACGCGAGCTTTCCGTCGCCCAGGCCCATCCCGGCCGGGTTGGCGACGGCTAGCAGTAGATAGCACCCGCCCAGTGCCAGGCTGCCAAGCAGCGCCCAGCCAGCCCGGGTCGGATCATCGAGGGCCAGGATGAATGCGGCGCCTACAAAGGCCGTCAAGGTAAGTCGATCGGGTAGGCGATGCACGGCGCCGTCGACGAATGCCAACACGACTCCCACCAGGGCGATCCAGCTTAGGGCGAGCAGCGGGAGGGGATCTGGTACCCGCCAAATCAAAAGCCCGAGAGTGGCACCTGCCACCAACTCGACCGCACCGGGCGGCGGGCCAATGCGAGTGGCGCAGCCGGGGCAACGCGCATTGAATCCAATTAGCCGGATGCGTCGATGACAACTTGGACAGATTGTCGCCCAGAGTTGTCCACTCGGGACGGAATGTAAAAATATCTGGCCTCTGAGGGCCGGAGCGAGCAGGACTCCCGATAACAAACCGGGCACCGTCCAGAGCGGACTCACCGCTGACCTGCGGTTGGCGTCGATGATCTGACAATGAATGCTGTACGTATGGGCACCATCTACCCCTTGTTACATAGGTAAGAATCATCGTAGGATCGGCCCTCGGGAGCGCAACCCCGTCATCTACGAGGGGGTCATATGTACCCTAAAACTGCCGCGCTGCTTGCGGTATTGCCCCTCATGCTCACCGGGTGCCAATCCACTCGGGTTGATGACATCGCTGCCAAACCATCCAAGGTCAACACGCGGCCGTCACCCGGACTCAAACTGAACCCGGAAGATCAGGCGACCGTCGATGCGGTCTGGACCTCGTACCAAAAACTCAACACGATCTATATAAAGGCTGCTCAAACCGGTGTCTACAACTGGGATCCGGATCCGGCGAAGCGCCCGATGTACGACTACGCGGCAGGGCAGTTCCTGTCGGCGCTGGAACGAGACCTCGACTTCATGAGCGAGCAGGGCATCATCCGCACCGGCGAGCCCAAGGTAACCCTGCGCCGCGTCGTCTCGGTCAGCGCCACCTCAATCCTGGTGGAGTCGTGTGTGGACGACTCCACCACGGACTCCATCGACCAGACCACCCGCAAGTCGGTAGCGGCTCCCAGCCAGAACAAGCGCTACCCGGTGACCTTGCGGGCCGGTCTCTACCCGGACGGCCAGTGGCGCTGGGTCGAGTCCCATCCGGAACGAGCGGCATCATGCTGATACGAAACGTTGCCCGGTCACTCGCAGGCGTTCTGCTGGTCAGTGGCTTTGTAGTAGCCACTCCGCAAGCAGCGCAAGCTGACTACATTTACTGCCCACCTGACAACGGGCCGTGCATCATCATCGTCACCGGCCCGGGTGGCGGCGGAGGCGGTGGTGGAGGAGGCGGGGGCGGCGGTGGAGGAGGCGGGGGCGGCGGTGGAGGCGCCGCGAGCTGTCTGCATGATCAGCTGGGCTGGATCTCCTGTTACCGGCAGGGAATGGGCTGGTTCAACCACACGGATGCCTGCTACTACAACCGTCTGGACCTTTCGATCGGCGACCCGCTGTGGGGCGGCAACGATCCGGCGAACGGGTTCATGTACGCCGTCCACTGCTGGCAAGGGGCGTCAGCCGGCTGGGTCTTGGAACGATTCAGATATCTGACTCGCTCCCCACCCGGCTACGGCGGTCTGCCATCGCCGCTGAGCCTTGCCCTGCAAGCGATCAACCGGCTTCCGATCACCGGCCCGGACATCGGGCTGGCACCCGACCCCGCCGGGTCCGGCCTGGTCGGCCTGCCGGTATGGATGTGGACCCGGGTGAGCGCAGCAACGTGGGGACCGAGCTCGGCAACGGCTTCGGTGCCGGGGCTTTCGGTGACGGCTACGGCTCGCGCCGACCACATCATCTGGAGCATGGGTGATGGCACCGTGATCACCTGCGGATCACCGGGCGCGGCCTATCAAACCTCCTATGGAGACTCGGCTTCGCCCAACTGCGGCCACAAATACCTGCAACCATCCCGAGGCCAAACATCCGGCCGGTACCAGATCACGGCCACCACAAGATGGACGGTCACCTGGTCGGGCGGCGGCCGCAGTGGAACGGTCGCCATCAACAGATCTTCCAGCACGTCCCTGCGCATCAACGAGCTACAGGTGGTTATCGGATGAGTATTGCGACAACCACCAGACCGGCCCCGGCCCCGATCGGGGTGGCGAAATCGGCGCCTAGGCGGCGGTCGGTGATGCAAGGTGCACTGGCCGTGCTGCTGATCGTGGCAGGTGCCCTCACCGCGGGCTATGTGGCCCAACGGATGGGCACCACACATGACTTCCTCGGCGTGGCCAGGCCGGTCGGCAAGGGCGCCGAGATCGCGGCGGCCGACCTGCTTATCGTGCGGGTTAATGACGCGGTCGGGTTACGGCCGGTACCCGCGTCAAAGGCAAACGAAATCATTGGCAAGCACGCGGTAACGGCTCTCGTCCCGGGAACGCTGCTGACCATGGAGCAGGTGACGGACATTCCCATCCCGGCACCTGGGCACCAGCTCATCGGCCTTGCCCTGGATGAGGATCAGATGCCCGCCTCCCGGCTGGCCGTTGGCAGCATTGTGCTGTTGGTGGTTGTCCCCGCCAAGAATCAGCCGATCGCCACGGGAGACAAGACCACGCCCGACCTTGTGCCACCGCGCACCATCAATGCCACGGTCATCGACCTCAAACCCGGTACCAAACAGGGCCTGATGCTTGTCAATGTCGAAGTCACCACGGCCGATGCGCCAACCGTCGCCGCGCTGGCGGCAGATGAACGCATCGTCCTTGCCATAGCCGGAAACTAGCCACCATGCCATTGATCGCCATGGTTTCCGCTAAGGGTTCGCCGGGTGTCTCCACCACCGCGCTCGCCTGCACACTCACCTGGCCCGTGCCGACTCTGCTGGCCGAGTGTGATCCGGCGGGTGGCGACCTGCTATCCGGATACCTTGCGCGATATGAGCTTCCCACCGATCGGGGTGTCCTTCCGTTGGCCGGGTCGGCGATCCGGGGTACCGCGGAACAGGATCTACCCGGTCAGCTCATCGACCTGGATTCGCCGCGGCAGCAGCGGATGGTGTTGCCCGGCATCACCGATCCCGCCCAGAGTGCCTCGCTGAATCCGGGTTGGGCACGGCTGGGTGAGTACTTCGCCACCATGCCCGCCACGGTGATTGTCGATTGTGGACGGTTAGCCGCACCGAATCCCCCGATTCCGTTGCTGGCCGGCGCAGACATGGTGCTGCTGGTGTTGCGGTCCAAGTCGATCCGCACGATCTCGCCCGCTGTCCCGGCCATCGCACTGCTGAAGCGCGAGCTGGCCGATGAGGAAAGCCTTGGGCTGCTTGTGGTCGGCGACGGTATCGCGCCACGTGAGCTGGTGCGCCATCTCCAGGTGCCCGTCATCGGAAAACTCGCCTGGGATCCCTCCACCGCGGCGGCACTTTGCGGTGACGGCAAGGGAAGGCGCCGTGGTCCTTTGATGCGCTCGGCCATGCTCCTCAACCGCAGCGTGCACACCGCCCTGGCCGCTCGCCAGACCAACCAGTACGCCCTGGCGAGGCGGGACACCGACGCGATTCCGGTGATCAGATGAGCATCCCCCGCTTCGTTCCCAATCCATTGCCAGTCGAGCCGGAACCGGCCCGGGTCAACGGTCACGGCCATTCGGACCCACAGCAGATCGACTACGGCGTGGTCCGTCTGCTGCATGCCCGCGTCACCGACACCCTGACGACTCTGCTGGCCGACGCGGCAAACGTCACCACGGTGTACCGGCGCGAGTTGGCTCAACGCGTGGGCCGCGAAATCGTTGCCGATTATGCGATCGCCATGGCGCATGCGGGCCAGCCGGTGAGCCCGGCTCAGGAGAACGCCTTGCTGGACGCGGTGGTCGCCGGCATGTTCGGAGCCGGTCGGCTGCAACGGTTGCTGGACGACCCGAGCATCACCAACGTCCATATCATCGGCTGCGATCAGGTGCTGTTGCACCACCCCGACGGCTCACGCAGCCTTGGCGACCCCGTGGCCGACAGCGACGACGAGCTCGTCAGTATGTTGCAGGTGCTGGCGATGCGGGTGGCCGCGACCGAGCGGCAGCTCTCCGAATCGAACCCTGAGCTCGACATGCAGCTGCCCGACGGCTCACGAATGACGGTGCTGTACAAGGTTTCTCCGCGCCCGATCGTCTACCTACGCAAGCACACCCTCTTCAACGCCTCGCTGGAGGAGTTGCGAGACCGCTGGGGAATGATCGATCACCTCCTGTACCGCTTCCTCAGCAAGGCATTGGAGTCCGGCGCCAACATCATGGTGGCCGGCCTTGCCGCATCGGGAAAGACGACCCTGTTACGCGCGTTGGCCCGCACCATTCCCGCCGCGGAGCCCTACATCACGCTCGAGGAGTCTCGCGAGCTCGGCCTGCACGAGCCGGTTGGCGCCAACTGGGTGATCAGTCTGGAAGCGTTGCAGGGCCATGGCGAATACGACTCCGCGGGCAAGCGCCGGGGCGAGAAGACGTTACACGACATGATGCCGATTACGCAGCGCCTCGGCGTACGACGGGTTATCGTCGGCGAGACCCGTGGCCGCGAGATCGTGCCAATGCTGCGAGCGATGACCGTCAGCCGGGGTGCCATGTGTACGATCCACGCCCGGCAAGCGCGTGAGGTGATGGACTCGATCGTGCAGCTCGCCTGCTCCTACGGCAACGACCTCGGCGCCGAGCAGGCATTGCGGATGGCGGCCCAGGGCATCGATCTCATCGTCTACACCGCGGTCGTCGACGAACGCGCGATCGGCGGCGGCGAGCACCGCTTCGTCTCACATGTCATCGAAGTCGGCGGCATGCGCGACGACAGAGTCGTCACCACAACGGTTTTCGGGCCCGGGCCAGACGGCCGTGCGGTGCCAAGGCATCTGCCCGAACGGATCCGCGACGACCTGATGGACGTCGGCTACGACCCGCGAGAACTCATCCCCTACATCGAGGCCGGCGCCAACAACCGCGGTGCGTGGGTGAGAGAGTTGCACACCAAGCGGGTGCGCCAATGATCCAGATCATCGCCGCGGTCTCCTTCCTCCTGCTGGGCTCAGGTATCGCACTCGCCATCAGGTGGATGATCGGCACCCGCAAGCCGCCCGGGCCGGCGTCGCCGTTTCGGTTGTGGGTGAAGAAGTTCTGGCAAGGTAATGGGCGCTCTGCACGGCAGCGTGGTACCCACCGGATGCTTCTGGTTGGTGCCGTTGTCATCGGCTCGCTCACCTGGCTGCTGACCGGGTGGCCGGTGGGCGGTCTCATTGTGGCCCTTGCCATTCCAGGGGTTCCGTGGCTCTTTACCGCAGCCACAGCGGAGAAGAAGGCCATCGCCCGGCTGGGCGCGCTTGAGGCGTGGACACGCCGGGTCAGTGACTACGTGCGCAACGGTATTGGTCTGCAAGCGGCGATCGTTGCCACCGCACGAACAGCGCCACCGCTGCTGGCGGCTGAGGTGAAAACGTTGGCGGCACGGCTTCAGGCGGGCACTGATCCGTCTACCGCGTTGCGCCTCTTTGCCGACGACCTCGACGACTACAGCTGCGACGAAGTGGTCGCGCCACTGATCCTTCAGCTCGCCGATGCGGGCGAGGGCCTGCACAGCTCGCTGAGCGATATAGCCCAAGCACTTTCAGAGGAGATCGCGACCCGGTCCACCGTGGACAGTGAGAGATCGACCGCTCGATACACCGTGCGATTCCTAACCGGTGCCACCGTTGCGGTGATTGCCTTTGGTGCCATCAACTCCGGCTATGCCACGCCCTACAAGTCGTTGCTGGGCCAGACAATTCTCACCCTGCTCGCCGCGCTCTACATCGGGTTGATGCTCTGGATCCGAGCGCTCTCGTTGCCCGATCGGTTGCCCAGGCTGCTGGAAGTGGAGGGCGAGCGATGATATTCAACTTCTGGCTCGCGGTGGGCATCACCGGCGGCGCGATCGTCGGCTTCGGCCTCTTTCTACTGGCCGTTCAATTTGTCCCGGCCACCCCAGCGCTCGGCCCGGCGTTGAGACGGCTGCACCCGACGACACCCGAGCCGTCGATGCCCGCGCTCGCCCGCGCAACCCACAACGCCGATCTGGAGATCCTGGGCCGCACCCAGGAGCAGCACATCATGTCGATCGTGCTGTCGGCCGGCCTGGCCCTGGTTCTCCCAGTGCTGCTGACGATTCTGGCATTCATCCTCGGGATCAGGCTTCCCTTCACGATCCCGCTTGCGGTGACACTGTTGGCTTCCGCCGGGGCGGCGTTGTTGGCCCATCGCGATATGCGTGTCAAGGCAAGGACCGCGCGAGCCGAATTTGCCCGGGCGCTGTGCACGTATGCGGCGTTGACTGCCCACCAGGTGCGCTCGGGCCACGGTGCGGTGGAAGCGATGGAACGCTCGGCGAGCATCTGCAACGGCTGGCCCTACACCAGACTGCGCACGGCGTTGCTCACCGCCCAGCTGCAAATGCGGCCGCCGTGGGACGAGCTGAAGTCGCTCGCGGCCGAGATCGATGTGGTGGAGCTGGCCAGCTTCGCCGACATCATGCGCAGCGCTGGATCCGATGGCGCACAGGTCTACCAGACATTGCGCGCGCAGGCTTCTTCGCTGCGCGACCAGATCCGGGTTCGTGCCTTGGAGACCGCCAAGACCCGTACTTCCAAATTGGACGTGCCCTCCACAATGCTGATCATCGTCCTGCTGGTCCTCATCGGCTACCCGCTGATGGCAAGCCTTTTCAACAACCGCTAGAGAGGAAAACCCATGTTACTGAAGCTGGCCGCACGGCTGGAGATGTTCAAGGAAGACCGCGGTGACGGCCCGATCCCTTACGTCATCATGGTCGCGATCATCACCGCCGCCGCCGCCGCCATCGGCCTCACCCTCGTGGGGATCGCCAACGGCTGGGTCGCGAAGATTCCGAGGTAGCCATGAAGGCCAAGGCTGATCGTGGAAGTGGGCCGGTCGAATTCGCCGTGCTCGGCCTCCCGCTTCTCATCATCACGTTCATCGTGGTGCAGGCGGCCTTTGTCTTCTATGCCAGATCGACCGCGTTGGCGGCGGCGACCCAGGGGGCCAACGCCGCCCGCGCCTACAACGCCTCGGCCGGTGCGGGTCCCACCAAGGCCAACGACTTTCTGACCCGGGTCGGTGGTGGGTTGCGCAATCCTTCGATAACAATGACTTCGACGGGTACCGAGGTAACCATGACCGTGACTGGGCAGGCCCAGACCATCATCCCGGGTCTGACTTTCGCGGTGAGCCAAAGCGCCAGCGGCCCGATCGAACGGTTCACGTCATGAAGGCGCTCGCGCCATTTCGGGGAAATCGCGGCCTCGCGCGAAAAGGATCGCGCCATTTCCCGCAAATCGCGCCGATCTTGCCAGACCGGGGAGCGGCCAGCATCGAGCTCGCGGTCCTCACCCCTGCCGTCATCGCGTTCTTCGCGGCGGTGGTTATCGCGGGCCGGATCACGTTGGCGCTACAGGCCGCCGACTCCGCCGCCTATGACGCGGCCCGCACAGCCAGCCTCGCGCGGAGTGCGGCCGAGGCTCAGACCGAGGCGCGAAGCGCTGCCCTGGCCTCGTTTTCCTCGCAGGGCATCACCTGTCTGACTCTTACCGTCACGGTCAACACGGCCGGCTTCTCTGTCCCGGTTGGACAGTCGGCCACGGTGAGCGTGAATGTCAGCTGCCTGGCCGAGCTTCGCGATGTCGCTCTGCCCGGCATGCCCGGTAGCACCACGCTGACATCCAGCTTTGTCAGCCCGCTGGATCGCTATCGGAGCCGGACATGATCAGCCGGGACAGCGGGAAGGTCACCATCTTCTTCGCCATCATCGCCCCGGCCTGGATAGCAATGCTGGGCCTGGTAATCGTTGGTGGCGGCCGGATCCGCGCCTTCCAGCGAGCCGACAACATCGCCGCCGAGGCGGCACGCGCTGCAGGACAGGCAATTGACCCCACCGAGGCTGTCATCGGCGGGCCGAAGGTCGTCGACCCCGGCCGGGCTACCGCAGCGGCGCTGGACTATCTCAATGCCGCCGGAGCTACCGGCAGTGTCACCGTTTCACCCGATCGGCAGCACCTGACGGTCACCGCTGTCGTCAACTTCGCTAACCCCTCGGGACTGGAGTTCATCGGAGGAGCCACCTGGCAGGCGACCGGTGTCGCCACCGCGACCCTCCTCATTGGATAGAGAGGCGATCCCATGCACTGGTTCAGGCGTCTCATCGCCGGCACATTCGCGCTGGCCATCACCGTCGCCATTGTTGGGGGTACGCCCGTCCTGCTACTACGCGTGGCAGGCAACCCGCTCCCTAAGCAGCTGCCGTCGATGGACGAAATCACCACTGCCCTGACGTCCCCGGACAACGGCGCGCTCTTCCTGTACCTGTTGGCATTGGTCGGCTGGCTGGCGTGGGCCACCTTCACCATCAGCGTGCTGATCGAGATCCCGGCCCAGCTTCGCGGACGTAGAGCCAAACGCATTCCGGGGATGAAGGTCCAGCAGAAGGTCGCGGCGGCATTGGTCGGCTCGATGATCGCCGTCTTCGCCGGGGCGAGCGTGGCCCATGCGATGATCGCAGCGCCGGTCCAGGCCAAACCTCCAGCTGTGGCTACGATGGTGACCGCCACGCAGCAGGCGACTCAGCAGCAGCAAATGGTTTACGTCGTGGTGAAGGGCGACTATCTGGGCCGCATTGCGGAGCGCTTCACCGGTGACTTCGACTGCTACCGCGAGATCGCGGCGCTCAACCCGAAACTGATCCGCAACCCCAACCACATCGAGCCCGGCTGGAAAATCGTCCTGCCGGAACGATCCGTCGATCGCGGAATCATGAGTCACGCCACCGGAAAGCTTCACACGCCTGGCACCGCGCCCGCGGCCCAACCGCCGCCTGTTGTTCAGACGCCACCACCCCCCGTGGTGCAAAAGACACCGCCGCCCACCAAGACACCGCCGCCCACCAAGGCGCCGGTGACCCAGGCACCGGTAGCCCAAGCGCCACAACAGGAAGAGAAAGAGGGCGACAACGCACTGCACGCACCACTCGCAGCCGGGGCAGGGATCGCGGCGGCGAGCGTGCTCGCGGCTCATGTGATTGTGCGAAGGCGCCAGGTCCGCCGCCGTAGGCAGATGCGGATCCGGCGACCCCGGCGGGTCGAGCCGTTCCTGCCACCCGAGGACAACGCGGCCCGGCAGATGGCCAAACATCGCGCGGCCGACCGGCTTGACGCGGGCCTGCGCCGCCTATCGGTTGGGCTTCGGGGCCGGCTCCCGGTCGAGATGCCCGACATCGCCGCAGTGTGGCAGAACGGTGGAGATCTGGCCGTAGTCCTCACTTCCCCGTGCGACGAGCCACCGGAACCGTTCGAGGAGCGTTGGCAGAACACGTGGTCGCTGCCCGCGACGGTGAAGTTGCCGGATTCGAGCTGGGCTCCTTCCCCGCTCCCGGGTTTGCTCACCTTCGCTACCTGGCCGCAGGGTGGCGAGTTGCTGGTGGACTGCGAACGCACCGGTTTGCTCACCATCACCGGTGATCCGGCCGGATGCGAGGACCTGTTGCGCTGCTTGGCCGCCGAGGCTGCTACCGCACCTTGGGCTGATGGTGCCTCGGTGCAGATCGCCGGGCTCAGCACGGCCGATATGCGCTCCCTCGCTTCGCTCAACCCCGCGCGGGTCCGCTTCAATGCCTCCATCCCGGATGCCCTTGCCCGCCTTAGCAAACGAGCCTTGGCCAACGCGGCAATCCTGCAGGAGGCACAGATCGCCGACATCATGCTGGCTCGCCTCAACAACATGACCGAGGCAAGTTGGCTGACCCATCTGCTTTTCGTGGCCGATCCGTGGGGCGAGCACACCGATCAACTGCTCGCGCTCGACTCCCAACTCGCCGGTCTGCGCCGGGTCGGCGTTGCGGTGGTGGTGACCCATCCCACAGCCACGCGATGGTCCGCGACCGTGAGTGCCGATGGCAGCCTGCATATGGCGTGGCTGGCCGTCGCCGGGGCGCAAGCCTGCCAACTGACCACGGATCATTTGGCTGACATGGCGGAGGCCACTCTGGACGCGGAGCACTAGGGGGTGTCTCTTGGATCTTCCGGGTACGAGGCTCGACGCAGCCCCGAGAAGATCCAAGAGACACCCCCTAAACTTGGGCCGGTGCGCTTCGAATTTGATCCACTGCTCACCGCCGCGCTCCGTGAAGAGATCATCGGCCTATGGCTGGATGTCTCCAATACCGGTGGCGCGGTAGGGTTTGTCGCCCCGGTGACGGTTGCGGACATCGAGCCGACCGCCAACGCAGCCTTCGCCCGCCTCGACTCCGGTGAAGACCGATTGCTGCTCGGCTTTGCGGACGACAAGTTGGTCGCCATGCTCATATTCGTGCGGGGCTTCAAGCTGACCGAGCATTGGCGCACGATCAAACGCGTCATGGTCCACCCCGGCACGCAGGGCAAGGGCTATGGCGCGGAGCTCATGCGGGAGGGCGAGCGGGTGGCCCGGGAGTGCGGATGGGAAGGGCTCTTCCTCACCGTCCGCGGCGGGCTTGGTCTCGAACGGTTCTACAGCGCCTTGGGTTACAAGGAAGTCGGCCGGCTGCCGGGCACATTGCGGGTCGCACCAGGCGACGACCGCGACGAGATCCTGATGTGGCTGGCGCTCAGCTGACCTCATCGCCAAGCTGGATGACACCCAGCCGGACCGGGATCAGGTTGGTACCAAAGAGCAGGCTCTGGTTCACATTCCGATACTTGGCCAAGGTGATTAGCGGCTCGCGGCCCTTCACCCCGGTCTCCTGATCAGTAGTTGTCACGACGCAGCGCCCACAAGGCTCAGCCACCTGAAACGAAGTCTGTCCAATGTGGATTACCTGCCCGGTCCACTCGTCCTCGATGAAGGGCTTGTCGCTCTCGATGATGATGTTCGGCCGGAACCTGGTCATCGGCAGCGGCTCACCCATCCACTCATTGAGCTGCTCCAGCGAGGCCGTATTGGCCAGCAGCAACGGATACCCGTCCGCGAAGCTCACCACGTCGCCGGGCTTGCTGAACTCAGGATCGACCGCTCTGCGGGTGGGATCGTCCAGCCAGACCAGTCGCACGTCCCTTCCCAGCACATCGCTGAGCCAAGCGGCCGCGCCGGCGCCCGCCGGGGTCGCCGAAACCGTGCTGCCCCAGACGTTTCCCGTCGCTTGAGGATCAGGATTCAATGGGGGTACCAGGAAAGCGTCCCGATCCGGATAGAAAAGGGTCAGCCCATCCGTGCCCGGGATCGCTCGCAACAACGCCAGCGTCGGCACATCGCGCTGGGTGATGGCCACCCCGTCGAGGTCGGTCACCAGCCAACGACGATCCCCGGCCAGCCCCCACGGCTCGACGACGGCGATGTCGTGGTCGAGCCTGCGGCACCCCTTCACCGGGTACGTATGAATCCCGCTCACCTGCATCGGCTCACCCTACTTGATCGTTTGCTGGGCATGAGGTTCATACATCGACAGCTGGCCGCCGCGGCACTCGCCATCGCTTCGCTTGTCCTGGTCGCAGGCAGCCCAGCGGCAGCACAGACTCTGTCCAACGTCTTCCTGAAGATTGACGGCATCGAAGGTGAGTCCGTCCACGAAGGACACGAAGGCGAGATCGACATCGACTCGTGGAGCCTGGGTGCCGGCGCAGGCACCGGGGGCAAGCCCACGTTCCAAGACCTGCACTTCTCCAAGCATGTGGACAAGGCCAGCCCGAAGCTCCTGGAGAGCGTCGCCAACGGCAAGCACTACAAATCGGCCGTGCTCACGGCCGAGAAGCCCGGCGATCGTCCGCACCAGTACCTGACGATCACGCTTGAGGACGTCCTGATCTCCAGCTTCTTCACCAACCAGGACAGCAGCGATCTGCCGACCGAATCGGTGACCATCAACTTCGCGAAGATCACCTATATCTACACGCCACAGCGTGTGGACGGCACCGCCGACGTGCCGATCCGCACCTGCTGGGACATCAAGGCCAACCGCGCCTGCTAGCCCGAAATCAGCGACGTTTGCGGCGTCTGGTGCGGCGGGAGGCGTCAACCAGCGAAGCGAATTGACTTGGCTCAATCAGTGGTCTGCCCCGCCATGGGGACATCGAGGTGAGGTCGGCGTCTGCTGAGACGACAATGAAGGCGCCGACCGCGAATGCCAGATCCAGCACCAGGTTGTCTTCCCAATCCGAGCAGTCAGCCACCTTCTGCGGCGGATCGAGCACACCTCCGCCGGATGCTTCCGCCATCTCTACGAGAATGCTGAGGTACTCATCTATTTCGTCTTCTGGCATCTTGAGAACCTCGGCCAGCACTCGGCGATCATTGATCACTCCCAGACAATCCGCGCTGGGGTTTGCCGATGTCGGCGATAGCGAAGGCTGGCTGCGAAAGGCGACTCGCCAACAGCGATGTCGAGGCAGCCATACCGCCATTGTGTTCGCATCGCACTTGCAGATGCAATCAATTGCATCCGGCAGGGACTCCTTTCTAGTGTCAGGCAACGGCAACGAACCAGTCACCGGACGTGTGCTGCGCCTCCACAGTGATCATGACTGGAACACCGACGGGCGGCTCGACGAATCCGGTTGGCAGCGCAGGCATCGAGCGGTATGCAGATTGGCGGTAGTCCCACCAGGTCACGCTGTCCAGCAGCAGGCCATTCAGGGTAATCCTGAGTGTGCCCGGGGTTTGCGAGTTGACGTAGAGGCGCAAGAACCTGCCTTCCCAGGCAAGGCTGGCCGTGTGCGATCCGCCAGCTTCGATTATCACCGCCGGGTTGGCGAAGTCGCCGCTCAGATCACGTTCCAGTTGCGGGACGCGGGCAGGCCGCTCGGGCATCGGAAAGCGTTCGTAGGGCACAGCCTCACCGAAGGCGATCGCCGCCACACCGCTGTCGGCAGGCGACTCCGATCGCGGCGTGAGTTGGCTGGGCGCGCCGACCGCGAGGTGGTAAATGACTCGGGCGCCGACGTTGACGCCGGCTGCTCGCATGTCGGCCGGATCGACGGGCGCGATCAAAGGTTCGTCCAGGTTGGTTTGGGATGCGCAGTTCGCACTGACCACGTTGGTACCGTTGACGGACAGCCCCACCTGGATGTGTGCCTTCCGCCCATAGCTCGTGCACTTGACGAGGAGCGCACCATCGAGAGTGGACGGTATCCACATCATTGGCGGGAGCATCTCCTCATTCGGCTGCTCATGCTGGAGCACGACGCGGTAACCGTGGAAGTACTCCGGGAAGCCGGGATCCTCCGTGGGCGGCAACGCTTTTCGATGAAGCAAGGGGCTCAACAGGTACCCGATAAGCAAAATAGTGGCCACGACGACGGCCGCGCCGACAGTGATGATCTTCCGGCGGCGTACCTGGATCCTGTCGTAGACGCCGTTCAGCCGATCCGCGTCGGCAAATGTGGGGTCGAGCCGAAGCTTGGCGAGGCCCTTGGCTGCGTAGTTTTTCACCGATCCGGCTGAGATGGAAAGCGTCTCGGCGATCTGGGCCTCACTCATGTCCTCGAAGTAGCGCAGCACGAGTACGGCACGCTGCTGCTTCGGGAGCTTGTCTAGAGCCCGCCACACCTCGTCGCGATCGTCCACTTCGGCGTGCGGAACGGTCGCGCCGTGATCTGGCGGCGCAGCTGTGGGCCGTTCGAAATTCCAGCGGCGTCGCCACCACGAGTTGTGTGTGTTGACCAGGATGCGGCGAACGTAAGGCTCAGGGTCGCCGTCGATGCGGTGCCAGACCGGCCAACTGCGGGCCAGTGCCGTCTGAAGGAGGTCCTCGGCGAGCGCGTGGTCTCGCGTGAGCAGGTAGGCCGCACGCAAGAGGCGATGCGAGCGTGCATTCACAAACTCCACGAACTCGGTGCTCGAGGCCATCCGTCCCGTCCTTCTCAGTTGGGAGACGTATACCGTCTCGAGAAGGTACCGCCGAGGTGGCGCGCGTGGTTGTACGCCGCTACTGAGGTTCCGGTTGCGGGCTGAATGAAAGTTTGCATACAGTGGCGACGTGAATGATGCCGTTCGCGAGCTGGTGTTGAGTACCCGGCTGACCCCGACACAGCGGCGGATCGCGCGTGAGCTGGTGAATCGCGCTGACGAAGTGGCCTATCTGTCCGCGGCCGAGCTGGCTGAGCTGGCGCAGGTCAGCCAGCCGTCGGTCACCCGCTTCGCGATGGCCCTCGGGTTCGACGGCTATCCCGCGCTCAAACGCCGCCTGCGGGACCTGGTTGGCCGCCCGGCCGAAAGGGAACAGGACGGCAATGACCTGCAACGTGCCGTCCGGGATGAGATGACCAATCTCGGCCGGCTCGCCGACAACCTGGGCGACCCGAGTGCACTTCAAGCAGCAGCTGGACTGCTGGCGGCCAGTCGTCCGCTGCCGGTGCTCGGGTTGCGGGCAGCGGGACCGCTCGCGAGCTACTTCGGCTACTTCGCCGCGAAGATCCACCCGGAGGTGCGGGTGCTCCAGCACGGGGGGAGCCAGCTGACCGAGCGGCTCGAGCAGGCGGCGGAATCGGGTGCCAAAGCTGTGCTGGGGTATGCACTTCCCCGGTACCCCCGAGAGATGCTTGATGCTCTTAATGAGGCCCGCGCTCTGGGCCTAGCCGTTGTGGTGATCACGGATTCGCCGGTCAGCCCGGCGGCCGATCTCGCCGACGTGACCCTGACCGCGGCCGTCGGCTCGCAGCTCATCTTCGACCTGCACACCGCGCCGATGGTGCTCACAATGCTGTTGTTGCAGGCCATGGGTGATGTCGATCCGAGCACGACCCAGCGCCGACTTGAAGACTTTGAACTTTCCGCAGCCCGTCGACACCTTTTTGTGGAGTGACTTCATGGAGCAGATCATTCGCGCAGCACGTGGCCAGACCAGGACAGCGCTGGGGTGGCCGCAGGAAGCCGCGATTCGCATGCTGTGCAACAACCTTGACCCCGACGTCGCCGAGCGGCCGGAGGATCTGGTGGTCTACGGCGGGACGGGCAAGGCGGCGCGAGACTGGCCCAGCTTTCACGCGCTGATCCGCACACTGACCACACTCAAAGACGATGAGACGATGCTCGTCCAATCTGGACGGCCGGTCGGTGTTTTCCGGACTCACGAGTGGGCGCCGCGGGTGCTACTCGCCAACTCGAATCTCGTTGGAGACTGGGCGACCTGGCCGGAGTTTCGCCGCCTCGAGCACCTTGGCCTCACCATGTATGGGCAGATGACGGCCGGTTCATGGATTTACATTGGGACCCAAGGGATTCTGCAGGGCACCTATGAGACGTTTGCGGCTGTGGCGGCCAAACGGTTCGGCGGAACGCTTGCCGGGACGCTCACGCTCACCGCGGGCTGCGGTGGCATGGGTGGCGCCCAGCCGTTGGCGGTCACCATGAACGACGGCGTGTGCCTGATCGTGGACGTGGATCTGGCCCGCATGCAGAGGCGGGTCGACAATCGCTATCTCGACGAGATCGCGTCCTCTTTGGACGATGCCATCGCCCGGGTCACCGAAGCCAAGGCAGCCAAGCGAGCACTGAGCGTCGGCGTGGTCGGTAACGCGGCGTGGGTCTTCCCGGAGTTGCTGCGGCGCGGGGTCGAGATCGATATCGTCACCGACCAGACGAGCGCGCACGACCCACTCTCCTATATACCCGAAGACGTCGACCTGCCGGACGCGCCGGACTATGCGGCCAAGAAGCCGGAGGAGTTCACCGACCGAGCACGCGCGAGCATGGCCAAACATGTGGCGGCGATGGTGGGCTTCATGGACGCCGGAGCCGAGGTCTTCGACTACGGCAACTCGATCCGCGGCGAGGCAAAGCTGGGCGGCTTCGAGCGCGCATTTGCCTTCCCCGGCTTCGTTCCCGCCTACATTCGCCCGCTCTTCTGCGAAGGCAAGGGTCCTTTCCGTTGGGCCGCATTGTCCGGTGACCCGGCCGACATCGCCGCGACGGACAAAGCCGTGCTGGATCTGTTCCCATCAAATGAGCCTTTGAACCGATGGATTCGGATGGCGCAGGAGAAGGTTGCGTTCCAAGGCCTACCCGCGCGGATCTGCTGGCTCGGGTACGGCGAACGAGATATTGCGGGCGCCCGCTTCAACGAGATGGTCGCCGATGGTTCGTTGAAGGCACCGATCGTCATCGGCCGCGACCACCTCGACTGCGGCTCGGTGGCCTCGCCCTATCGCGAGACCGAGTCCATGTTGGACGGTTCCGACGCGATCGCAGATTGGCCGCTCCTCAACGCTTTGGTCAACACCGCCAGTGGGGCGTCGTGGGTCAGCATCCACCATGGCGGTGGGGTCGGGATTGGACGGTCAATCCACGCCGGGCAGGTCACGGTGGCGGATGGGACTCCGCTCGCCGCGCAGAAGATCGAGCGCGTGCTTACCAACGATCCGGGTATGGGAGTGATCAGGCACGTCGACGCGGGATACGACCTGGCCTCCGATGTGGCTTCAGAGAAGGGCGTGCGAATCCCTATGGCGGAGTCATGAAACTTCTCGAGGAAATCGCCCACATCGGCCGCGACCCGATTACCGGCGGCTATCTGCGCTATGCGTGGACCGCTCCTGAGCTCTCGCTGCGCGAGTGGTTCCGCTCGCAAGCGCTCCAACGAGACCTCGAGCTGGAGGAGGATGGAAACGGCAACATCTTCGCGTGGTGGGGCCAGGGCTCAAACGCTGTGCTGACTGGGAGTCACTTTGACTCGGTGCCGCACGGCGGAGCCTATGACGGTCCACTTGGGATAGTCAGCGCGTTACTGGCGATAGACGAGATGCGTTCTCAGAACGTGACCCTGAAACGCCCGATCGGGATAGGCGTGTTCGCCGAGGAGGAAGGCTCGCGTTTCGGCCTGGCCTGCCTCGGGTCGCGACTGCTCACCGGAGCTGTCGACCCGTCCGTCGATCTGCGGGATCGTGACGGCATCCGGCTGCAGGACGTGATCCAGCCGGTGGGCCGCCGAGAGGACATCATGAGCCGGATCGGCGCTTTCGTTGAGCTGCATGTCGAGCAGGGCCGAGCCCTGACCAGACCGGTTGGGGTGGCTAGCTCCATCTGGCCGCATGGACGCTGGCGGCTCGATTTCACCGGGGAGCCCAACCATGCCGGCACGACTTTGATGAGCGATCGCCGCGATCCAATGCTGACCTTCGCCTTCACCGTCCTCGCAACAAACAAGGAGGCGCGGCTGCGCGGTGCGCATGCGACGATCGGCCGGGTATCGGTGGCGCCCAATGCCACCAATGCCGTTCCGGCTTCGGTCAGTGCCTGGCTCGACGCCCGAGCCGCTTCCGCAAAGACCGTTGACGAGTTGGTGGACGCGGTCTACGCCAAGGCAACCGAGCGTGCGCAACGCGACGGCACCGGCGTTACCCTGACCGCGGAGTCGGTCTCCGGCGAAACAATCTTCGACATCGCGCTGCGCGATCGTCTGTCCAAAGTGCTCGATGATGCTCCAATCCTGCCCACCGGCGCGGGGCACGATGCCGGTGTCTTCAGCGCCCATGTGCCGACCGCGATGCTCTTCGTCCGCAACAAGGCCGGCGTCTCCCATTCGCCCGCCGAGCACGCCACCGACGAGGACTGCATGGCGGGCGTTCACGCTCTCGCGACCGTCCTGGTGGACCTGGCATGTTGATTTCGTGTGAGTATGCCTGGCTTCCCGAGGGCGTGGAGAAGGAAGTCACGGTCGAAGTGCACGACGGGCACATTGTCGCGATCGGCAGCGGCAACGGTGGTGAGCGCCGGGAAGGCTTGACCCTGCCGGGATTTGCCAACGCGCACTCGCACGCCTTCCATCGGGCGCTGCGGGGCCGCACGCACAAGGACAAAGGCTCGTTCTGGACCTGGCGGGACCAGATGTACCACGTTGCTGGAAAGCTCGACCCGGATTCCTATTACAGGCTGGCCCGCGCGGTCTATGCCGAGATGGCACTGGCCGGAGTCACCACGGTGGGCGAGTTTCACTACCTCCATCACGGACCGGGCGGCACGCGCTATGACGACCCGAATGCGATGGGACACGCGCTGATCCGCGCCGCGCAGGACGCCGGAATCCGGATCACCCTCATCGACACCCTCTACCTGACGTCCAGTGTGGACGGTGCACCACTTGAAGGCGTCCAACTCCGTTTCGGTGACGGCTCTGCGGAGGCGTGGGCAGAGCGGGTGCAGGGGTTGACTGGCACCATCATCGGCGCGGCCATCCACTCGGTCAGGGCGGTGCCACCATCCCAGATGACCCCGGTGGCCGAGTTTGACGGGCCGATCCACGCTCACGTATCCGAGCAGCGGGCCGAAAACGAGGCGTGCCAAGCACTGCACCACTGCAGCCCGGTGGAGCTGTTGGCGGAAAGGGGTGTGCTGCAAGAGGGATTCACCGCGGTCCACGCCACTCACCTTTCCCAAACCGACATCAATCTTCTGAGTACCGCCTACGCCTGCTTCTGCCCCACCACCGAAAGGGATCTCGGCGACGGGATAGGCCCGGCCCGCTTGCTCAAAGACGCCGGAGCGAGGCTGACTCTCGGCAGCGACAGTCATGCGGTCATCGACTTCTTCGAGGAGTCGCGAGCACTCGAGCTCAATGAGCGCCTCGCCTCCGAGTCCCGGGGCCACTTCACCGCTGCCGAGTTGCTCGAGGCGGCCACCGCGCATGACAGCCTGGGTTGGACGGATGCCGGCCGGATAGCAGTAGGCCAGCGAGCCGACCTGGTTACCGTTTCCCTGGGCTCGCCTAGGACCGCGGGTGTTGACCCGCGAGGCATTCTCTTCGCCGCCTCGCCGGCCGACATCACTCACGTGATGGTGGATGGCCGGCCGATCGTGCGCGATGGCGAGCACGCCTTCATTGACGTGCCGCACGAGCTGCGGGAGGCGATATGCGCTCTCTTCTGATCACCAACATCGGCGAGCTGACAACGTTTTCCGACCACGATGGCGACGCCATTCTCGTCAGCGACCGGGTCGAGTGGATCGGCTCGGCTAAGGATGCGCCGGCGGCTGACTCGCACCTGGACGCCGGTGGTGGAGCCGTGCTGCCTGGTTTTGTCGACAGCCACAGCCATCTGATCTTCGCAGGCGATCGCGCGGCTGAGTTCGCGGCGCGCATGGCGGGTGAGCCGTACACCGGTGGCGGCATCCGAACCACGGTCGAGGCGACCCGAGCCGCGTCAGATGAGCTGCTGCACGCCAACGCTTCCCATCTGGTGCACGAGGCCCGGCGACAGGGCACCACCACCATCGAGATCAAGAGCGGCTACGGCCTGGACACCTTCCACGAGGCCCGAAGCCTGCGCATCGCCTCCTCGTTCACCGAGGAGACCACTTTCCTTGGCGCACACGTAAAACCGACTGATACCGAGGACTACGTTTCTCTCGTGACCGGCCCGATGCTGGCGGAGTGCGCTCCATTCGCGAAATGGATCGACGTGTTCTGCGAGCGCGGCGCGTTCGACGTCGATGAGACCCGGACGATCCTGACCGCCGGGATGAAGGCCGGTCTACTCCCCCGCGTTCACGCCAACCAGCTCACTTTTAGTCAAGGGGTGCAGCTCGCCGTGGAGCTCGACTGCGCCAGCGCCGACCACTGCACCCACCTGTCGGATGCCGACGTGGATGCACTGGCCTCCTCGAACACGGTGGCAACCCTGCTGCCCGGATGCGAGTTCTCCACCCGTTCGCCGTATCCGGATGCTAGAAGGCTGATCGATGCCGGCGCTACGGTCGCGATCGCCACCGACTGCAATCCGGGCTCCTCCTATACGTCGTCCATACCCTTCTGTATCGCGGTCGCGGTGCGGGAGATGCGGATGACCCCGGCCGAGGCGATCTGGTCGGCCACCATGGGCGGCGCGAAAGCCTTACGCCGCACCGATATCGGGCACCTCGACATCGGCGCCCAAGCCGATCTGATCATCCTCGACGCCCCGAGCTCCATCCACCTCGCCTACCGGCCAGGTGTGTCCCTGGTTAAGCAAGTCCTGCACAAAGGAGTGCCCTCATGACCGTTGTCGTGAACCATCATGGCGTCACCACCACTGACGTCCTCGCCGTAGCGCGCGGGTCGGCAACGGTGACCATCAGCGTCGACGCGATCGCGGAGATGGTGAAGAGTCGCTCCATTGTGGACAGTATCGAGCGCGATGGCCGCCCGGTCTACGGCATCTCCACCGGATTCGGCGCGCTGGCCAACACCTTCATCTCCCCCGACCGCCGAGCTGAGCTCCAGCACGCGCTGATCCGCTCGCACGCCGCCGGGATCGGTGCGCCAATGCCGCGTGAGGTCGTCCGGGCCATGATGCTCCTTCGGGTACGCAGCCTGGCACTGGCCCACTCGGGCGTCAGGCATCTGATCGTGCAGGCACTGGTCGATCTGCTCAACCACGACATCACCCCGTGGGTACCAGAACACGGTTCCCTTGGCGCATCAGGCGATCTGGCCCCCCTTGCCCACTGCGCCCTCGTGTTGATGGGCGAAGGCTGGGTACTGGGCAAGGACGGTCACCGCGTAAACGCGGCAGACGCGTTGCACGCGGCCAGCCTCGCTCCGATCGAGCTGTCCTCCAAGGAAGGCCTCGCCCTGATCAACGGCACGGACGGCATGCTGGGCATGCTCATCATGGCCAACGAGGATCTCGGGCACCTGTGCACCATGGCCGATGTCACCGCCGCGCTGGCAATCGAAGCGATGCTCGGCACGGATCGTCCCTTCCACCCGTCCATTCATGCGATCCGGCCGCATCCCGGCCAAGGTTTGAGCGCTGCCAACATTTTCAAGCTGCTGCAGGATTCTGCCATCATGGCCAGTCACCGCGATGACCTCGAGCACGCGGTGCAGGATGCGTATTCGATGCGCTGCGCCCCGCAGGTCGCCGGGGCCGCCCGGGACACGCTGGAATTCGCCCGTGGTGTGGCCGCGCGAGAGCTGGTCAGCGTCGCGGACAACCCGGTCGTCCTGCCCGACGGACGTGTCGAGTCCACCGGCAACTTCCACGGCGCCCCACTGGGTTTCGCCGCGGACTTCCTCGCCATCGCCGCCGCCGAGATCGGCTCGATCAGCGAACGCCGAGTGGACCGCCTCCTGGATGTCACCCGATCCCGTGAGCTGCCACCGTTCCTGACCCCGGATGCGGGAGTCAATTCGGGCCTGATGATCGCGCAATACACCGCGGCCGGGATTGTCGCCGAGAACCGCCGGCTGGCCTCACCCGCCTCGGTGGACACCATCCCGACCAGCGGCATGCAGGAAGACCACGTGTCGATGGGCTGGGCCGCCACCGTCAAACTGCGCCGGGTCCTCGACAACCTGACCAGCATCCTCGCTGTCGAGCTGCTCGCCGCGGTACGAGGTCTTCAGCTGCGCGCGCCGCTGAGTCCTTCCCCTGCCGGCCAGATCGCCATCGCGCACGTGGAACGGTTTGCGGGCAAGCCAGGGCCGGACGTCTTCCTCGCACCCATCCTCGAACATGCTCGCGCCACCGTCTCCGGCCGTGAGCTGCGCGAGGCCGTCGAAGCCGAGGTCGGCCCGCTCAACTGAGTGTCTTCAGCGCTTCGGCTGCCATCTCACGGCACTGCTCAAGGGTGTACCGGGCAAGCTCTTCGCGAACGTCGGCCAGCGCAGCCGGTGCCATCGAAAGGCTGGTGACTCCGAGTCCAACCAGGACACAGGCCAATTGCGGGTCGGCTGCCGCCTCACCACAGACTCCGATCGGGCGGCCGGTGGCTGCACCGGCGGCACCGACCTGTGCGATCAGGCGGAGCAGCGCCGGGTGCCACGGATCCTGAAGGTGAGCCAGGGCACCGAGCTGACGATCCGCGGCGAGCGTGAACTGCGCCAGATCGTTGGTGCCGATACTCGCAAAGTCCACTTTGGCGAGAATCTCCTCGGCGAGCAGCGCGGCCGACGGCACCTCAATCATCACCCCGCTGCCGAGGAGACCGTGTGCGGCAACGCGTTGGGCGAACCATGCCGCCTCAGCGGGTTCGCTGACCATCGGCGCCATCACCCACACCTCGGCATCGGCTGCGTCTGCCGCCTCGGCGATGGCTCGCAATTGTGCGTCGAGCACACCGGGATTGGCGGCCAGGGCACGCAGACCCCGTACCCCCAAAGCAGGATTGGGCTCGGCGGGCTGTGACAGACCGAGAAGCGGCTTGTCCGCCCCGGCGTCAAAGACCCGGACCACTACGCGGCTGGCCGGAAAGGCTTGGAACACCTCGTGATACGCGTCCAGGAACTCGGTGCGCAGCAGCCCGATCCCTTCAGCTCCAGCATCGAGCGCGGCCACGATGTCCTCACGCGAACCGATGTTGGCCTGCAGCTGCACGTGGTGACCATCGGCCGTGCGGCCGGGGCCGGTCGTGCGCACATCACCCGTCAAGGTTTGCGCATGCGCGCCTTGCAGGACAAGGCCTCGGGCGGCGTCAACGGTCACCAGATCCCCATCGGTCAGCGAAAGTGCGTCGGCGCATCCGACCACAGCGGGGATTCCCATTGCCCGGGCCAGGATCGCGGTGTGACTCGTCGGCCCACCCTCCACTGTGATCAGTGCCAACACCTTCTCGTCCAGCGTCACCGTGTCGGCGGGCGCGAGGTCGCGCGCGACCAGCACGTAGGGGTGACCCGGTTGCGGCAGGCCCGGCGGTGACATCCCAAAGCATTCGGCCACCGCCCGCTTACGGACGTCGTCCAGATCGGCCACCCGCGCGGCCAGGTAGTCGCCCGCCGCGGAGAGCCGGATCGCATACACCTCAAGGGCATCCGAGATCGCCCGAGGGGCGCTCAATCCACTGTCCACAAGAGACAAAACCTCTTCGGCGAGTACCGGATCAGCCGCCATCAAAGCCTGCGCCTCAAGCACTTCCGCGCCTTCGGCGGTGGCGTGAGTGGCCCGGTTACGCAACTCGTTGGCGACCACCTCAAGCGCGGCGGTGGCGCGCTCGCTTTCCGAGCCTCCGCTGATGACGCCGTCGAGCGGAAGCTCGGGCAGTTCCTCCAGCCGGACCACCGTTCCGGCCACGACACCGCGCCCGATCCCGGTTCCTCGCAGTTCACCCATTTGCCAGCAACTCCGCCAAACGATCCAGGGCAGCCTCGGCTCCGTCTCCTTGCGCGCGAAGGAGCACCTCTTCCCCGTGCTTCACGTCGAGCGTGACCACGGAAAGGATGCTGCGCGCGTCTACCGGCCTGCCGTCGTGCCGGCTCAACGTCACCGGGAGCCCGGTCTCGGACGCCGCCCTGACGAAGACAGCCGCCGGGCGGGCGTGCAGGCCGACGGTGGAGGCCACCACGACTCGGCGCTCAGCCATGCTTCTCCCGCCAGCTGAAGAGATCTCCGCCCGCGACGACCAGACCCTGCACAATCCCGAAAACCTCGTCCAACGCGGCGTCCAGAGCCACTACTGGGCATATCGCGCTAAGGCCCGCTGCCGCTACCTGAGCCGGATCCCAGAACATGACCGGCTCACCGGCGCGGATCATCTGCTTCTCGTAGGCGACCAGCTCGGATGCGGCTCCCGCCAGCAGCACGGTGTCTATCCCGAGGTGGACCAGGATCGCTGTGCGCCCCTCGGCCACGATGAAGGCGTGCGGCTTCAATTTCAGCAGCCTGCCGCTGATCGGGGCGAGTATCGTCTGGCGGCCCGGGCCGGGCATGATGGCCACTCCCGGGCCGACCAGCGTCTGGGCGAAGACGGGATCGGGCACCTCTTGTAGAGGCACCACGGTTCCGTTGAGGGGCGCTCTTACCACCACTGAACTCACATCAAGTCTTCGATGTCGCCGGCCAGCGTGTCCGCCTCGGGTCCCACGATCACCTGAACGATCTTGCCGGAGCGGAGCACCCCATGGACTCCGGCCGCCCGCAATGCCGCCTCGTTCACGAGGTTGGCATTCACCACCTCGCTGCGCAGGCGTGTGATGCAGGGCTCGATTTCGACGATATTGTTCACACCGCCAAGTCCAGCGATGATCTGTTCAGCTTTACTGACCATTCGGCTGCTCCTTGGGTGGATCAGTAAGGGTTGACAACAGTAGACACCGTCTGGTCTAGTCCGGTCTAGACGTGATGCCGGTCACGTTAGGAGAAGATTTGTCGCTCGACCAGCACAAGCCCAAGCACCTCCAGCTCCGCGAGATTCTCATCGACCTTATCGAGAGCTCGTTGCAAGTGGAGGAGCCGATCCCGAGCGAACGGGAACTCTCCACCCGATACGGGGTCGCCCGGATGACCGTTCGGCAGGCCGTGGAATCGCTGGTAGCCGAGGGACGCCTCTTCAAAGTCACCGGAAAAGGCACATTCGTCGCAAAACCGAAGCTGGATCTCCAAGCCAGGCTCACCTCTTTCGGCGAGGAGATGACTCGGCGGGGCATGCGACCCAGCTCCACCGTGCTCGCCTACACCCTGGTCCGGGCCACCTCCCATCTGGCCCGCGAGCTCACCTGCGAGGTCGGCGCCGACCTCGTCTACCTCAAGCGGCTCCGCTTCGCCGACGACGTGCCGATGGCCGTGGAGCGCACCTGGCTACCGCATCATCTGGTCCCCGCAATGACCGAGTCGCCCGCTCCCGAATCGCTCTACCTCGAATTGGCGGAACGGTTCAATCTTGTGCCCGACTGGGGCGAGGACACGATCGAGGCCGGTGCGGCCGATACCGAGCTGGCAAACTTCCTCTGCGTACGCCCCAACTCCGCTGTGCTGCACATCGAACGGCACTCATACGCAGGCCCCACACTGGTCTCGTATTCGGTGTCGTTCTACCGGGCCGACCGGTACAAGCTCTGGGTTCCGCTAGCCCGCCCCCTTCCTTCGAAGCGTCGGAGGGAACATGACCACTGAAGCGCTTCCTGTCCCCGCCACAGGTCGCGGAAGCGGTACGTTCGGAATTTTGCAACGCGTCGGGCGCAGCCTGATGATGCCGATCGCGGTGCTGCCCGTCGCCGGGCTCTTTCAGCGCTTCGGCCAGCCAGACGTTGCCAACTGGCTCAACGTCTCCCCCACTAACGCCGTCTCGCAGGTCCTGCTACAGGCCGGCAATGCGATCTTCGATCATCTGCCCCTGCTCTTCGCCGTCGGCGTCGCGATCGGCTTTGCCCGCAAGGCCGACGGCTCGACCGGGCTCGCCGCGGTGGTGGGCTACCTCGTCTTTGACGCCGTCTTCACCGTCGTCGCCGGCTACCACAAGGTCAATGGAGCGATCGTCTCCATGGGCGTGCTGGGCGGCATTCTGATGGGCATCACGACGGCGCTGCTCTATGAACGCTTCCATCGCACGAAACTGCCGTCCTACCTCGCCTTCTTCGGCGGAAGGCGGCTCGTGCCGATCATGGCCGGCTTCGCCGCGGTGATCAACGGGGTGATCCTAGGACTCGTCTGGCCGTTCCTGGGTCGCGGCTTCATCGCCCTGGGCAACTGGATCGTCGCCAACGACACCGTGGGCGCGGGAGTTTATGGTCTGATCAACCGTTTGCTGGTACCCACCGGATTGCACCACATCCCAAATTCGTTGGTGTGGTTCACCTTTGGTGAATATCAGGGCAAGCACGGAGACCTGCACCGGTTCTTCGCCGGCGACCCCAACGCCGGTGGCTTCATGACCGGGTTCTTTCCGATCATGATGTTCGCGCTTCCCGCGGCTTGCCTGGCGATGATTCACACAGCTCGGCCGGAGCGGCGTAAGGCGATCGCGGGTCTGCTCGGCTCGGCCGCGCTGACCTCGTTCCTCACCGGCATCACCGAGCCGATCGAGTTTGCCTTCGTTTTCGTGGCGCCGGCGCTCTACGCCGTGCACGCTGTCCTAACCGGACTGTCCATGGTCATCATGAATGCCCTCGGCGCAAGGGAAGGCTTCACCTTCTCCGCCGGTTTCACCGACTGGGCGCTGAATTTCCTTGGCAGCAACCATGAAAAGCCGTGGATGGTCTTCGCCGTCGGCATTCCCTACGCGCTGATCTACTACTTCACCTTCAGGTTCATGATTCTCAGGTTTGATCTCAAGACACCTGGCCGCGAACCTGAAGAGGAGTCAGCTGAGGTTCTTGGCGATCACGCCGGCCAGCGCGCGTAGCGCCTGACCCCGGTGGCTGATGGCGTCCTTGGCCGCCGGGTCGAGCTCGCCATTGGTCATTGTGTTGCCTTCGGCCACAAAGATCGGGTCGTAGCCGAAGCCACCCTCACCACGCGGTGAGCGGATGAGCCGCCCGGGCATCTTGCCGTGCACGAGATGCTCCTTGCCGCCCGGAAGCGCAAGAGCGACCGCGCAAACGAATGCGGCGCCCCGATGTTCATCGTCCACATCGGAGATCTGTGCCAGCAACAGGTCGAGGTTGGCCTTGTCGCTGCCGTGCTTTCCGGACCAGCGGGCACTGAACACCCCAGGCATCCCGTTGAGCGCATCGACGGCGAGCCCTGAGTCGTCCCCGACCGTCGGCAACCCGGTGTACTTCACCCCTTCGCGCGCTTTCATCAACGCGTTCTCGGCGAAGGTCAGCCCCTTCTCGGGTGCCTCGGGATAGGTTGGCACATCGTCCAGACCGAGCAGCTCGACCTTCATCAGCTCGGGCGACCCGGCCAGAATGCGCCGCAGCTCTTCGAGCTTCTTCTTGTTACGTGAGGCGAGCAGGAGCTTCATCGCTTGAACACCGCCAGCAGTCCGGCAGCGTCCAATGTGGGCAGTCCGAGTGCTTCGCGCTGCATGGTGGTGAGTTTTTCGCAGCCGGCCAGGCCGAGATCGAGCATCGCGTTGAGCTGCTGGCGATCGAAGATGCCATCCTCGCCGGTGCCTTGCACCTCAACGAAATCGCCGATCCCGGTGCACACGATGTTCATGTCCACCTGGGCTGCGACATCCTCCTCGTAGCACAGGTCGAGACGGGCTTCGCCGGCGACGATTCCCACACTGACCGCGGCTACCGAGCGATGCAACGCGGTCTGCACGGTTTGCTTACGGGTCAACATGTTCTTGCCGGCCATCCAGGTCACCGCGTCATGCAGAGCCACATAGGAGCCGGTGATCGCAGCCGTCCGGGTCCCACCGTCGGCCTGCAACACATCGCAGTCGATCACGATCGAATTCTCGCCGAGGGCACGGAGCTCGATGCAGGCGCGCAGCCCGCGACCGATCAGGCGCGAGATCTCGTGTGTCCGGCCGCCGATCTTGCCTTTGACGCTCTCCCTGTCCGACCTTGTCGTGGTGGCTCTGGGAAGCATCGAATACTCGGCGGTGACCCAGCCTTGGCCGGATCCCTTACGCCAGCGCGGTACGCCCTCGGTGACACTCGCGGTGCACAACACCCGGGTGTCGCCGAATTCCACCAGCACCGATCCCTCCGGGTGCCGGCTCCACTCCCGGATCAGCCTCACCGGGCGCAGCTCATCGGGCTTTCGTTCATCTGGACGGGCCATTGGCACACCCTATCCGGCGCTAAATGTCGTACCGCGACCCAGGGCGGACTATGTCCACCGGACCGGCAAAAGCCTCAGACGCGTGGAAGTGGGTCTCCGACTCTGAACCCCACGCGGCCACCAAATGCGTCAGCAGCAACCGCTTGGCACCGGCCTTGGTCGCCATCTCCCCCGCTTCGCGGCCGGTGAGATGCAGGCCCGGCGGATTCTCCACGCCGTCAAGGTAACTGGCCTCGCAGAGGAAAAGATCGGCGTCCTGGGCCAGCCGCAGCAAGGCATCGCAAACGGCGGTGTCCCCGGAATAGGCGAGCACCTTGCCGTCGTGCTCGATGCGGATCCCGTAGGTCTCCACGGGATGGTTCACCCGGTCCACGTGTACCTGGAACGGCCCGATCGGGAAACTGCCGGGTTGCAAGGCGTAGAAGGTATAGACGTCCTCGAGTGGACCTTCGTCCAGGCTGTAGGCCGCAGCGATCCGCTCAGGCGCACCTCCCGGTGCGTAGACAGGGATCGGCGGATACGGCCCGTCCGGGGCGTAGCGGCGAACGACCACATAGGACGCGGCGTCCATCATGTGATCGCAGTGCAGGTGGCTCAGCACAATGGCATCAACGGATTTCAGCCCCGCATAGCGCTGCAACGCGGAAAGTGACCCGGAGCCAAAGTCGATCAGGAGCCGAAACCCTTCGGCCTCCACCAGGTAGGCCGAGCAAGCCGATTCAGGCCCTGGAAAGCTGCCCGCGCAGCCAAGAACGGTCAGCCTCATGCGACGGCCCCTTTGTTCATCCGGAGATCGCCAAGGAACCGATGTGCCAGCCGATCAAAAATTTCCTGATCGCCGGTCGTCAGCAGCTCATGTGCCGGCGACTGGGCCGAATCCGGCCGCAGAAGATCCTTTTCCATCAATACCCGGTAGACATCGCGGGCGGTTTCGTCGGCGCTCGACACCAGCGTCACCTGCTCTCCCATCACCAGGCTGATCAAGCCTGTCAGCAACGGATAGTGAGTGCAGCCAAGTACCAGCGTATCCACCTCAGCTCGCTGCAACGGCTCGAGATAGGCGCTCGCCAGGCCGAGCAGCGCCCGGCCCGAGGTCACGCCGCGCTCCACGAACTCGGCGAACTGCGGGCACGCGACGGCGGTAACGTGCGTTTGCGGCGCGGCGGCGAAGGAGTCCTGATACGCCCCCGAATTGATGGTGGCTGTGGTACCGATCACGCCCACCTTGTTGTTACGAGTGGCCGCCACCGCCCTGCGGACCGCAGGCCGGATCACCTCGATCACCGGGATGCTGTAGCGCTCGCGAGCGTCGTGCAGGCAGGCGGCCGATGCACTGTTGCAGGCGATGACCAACATCTTGACGCCCTGGCCGACAAGTTGATCAAGGCAGTCCAGGGCATAGGCCCGCACATCGGCGATGGGTTTGGGTCCATACGGCATATGCGCCGTGTCGCCCAGGTACACGATCCGCTCATTTGGGAGCTGATCGAGTATTGCCCGGGCTACCGTCAGCCCACCGACCCCCGAATCGAAGATGCCGATCGGCGCGTCCGTCACGCTGCGCAGCCTACTTTGCTCACCCCCTGGAGTGCGAAGAGTCAAAGAGCACATGTCGCCAACGTGACACCGGCAGCGTTTCCTTGCTCAGCGCAGTCACGTTGACACAGTGTGAGCACGGACAATGACCTTTTGGTCGCCGAGAGCACCCGGACCATGCCGCCGTCGGCACGCGCAGCCACGGAAACGGTGACGTCACTTCCTCAGGCCGAGCCTTACGAGACTCCGCTGTTGGATCGGATGCGCACGGCCCTTCGTGCCCGCTTCCGGCTGCCGACCGAGGACGACGCACCGCCGGCCAACGCGCGCCTGCTCATGATGTCGTTCTGGGCCGCCGTTTGTGTATTCGTGGGACTGATCCCGGCCGGCCGGCTGGTGGTGGCGCTGCTCTTTGGGGGCGCTCCGGGTTGGTACCCCTTCATAGCCATATCGATCGGAATGCTGGGAACCGCCGTGGTTGCCGCCGCCTTCGCCGCGATCCACCGCGCATTCCTGCCGTGGTACCTGCTGGGGATCGCGACGCTTCTCTTGGCTGCCAACGTCGCCCTTATCTATACGGTCCTCTAGCGAGTTGACCAAGACGCTGGGAACCACGACACGCCGTCGAGCAAGACCTTAAGTTCATGATCAACGCGCAAGGGGGGTTAGGCCCAAAGTTGGCCTTCTAGAGAGGACTCGGCGTCGGCGAGGGTGCCGGTGTAGGCGCCAGTGGACAGGTATTTCCAGCCACCGTCGGCGACTAGGAACGCCACGTCGGCCGTGCGCCCCTCCTTGACCGCCTCATGCGCAACAGCAAGCGCCGCATGGAATACGGCTCCCGTGGAGAAGCCCACGAAGAGTCCCTCGACCTCGACCAGCTGCCGAGTCCGCAGCACCGCATCACGGGTGCCGACCGAGAACCGGCGGGACAAAACCGAAGCGTCATACAGCTCGGGAACGTAACCCTCGTCGATGTTGCGCAATCCGTAGACCAGCTCGCCATAGCGCGGCTCGGCCGCGATGATCTGGACCTCGGGGTTCTTTTCGCGCAGGTATCGACCTGTCCCCATCAGGGTCCCAGTCGTACCAAGGCCTGCCACAAAGTGCGTGAGGGTGGGCAGATCCCGCAACAACTCGGGCCCGGTGGTCTCGTAGTGCGCGCGGGCATTCGCCTCGTTGCCATACTGATAGAGCATCACCCAATCCGGATGCTCCGCGGCGATCTGTTTGGCCGTGGCGACCGCCTGATTCGACCCGCCCGCGGCCGGCGAGAAGATGATCTCGGCGCCGTACATGCGCAGAAGTTGCACGCGCTCGGTGGAAACGTTCTCCGGCATCACGCAGACGACCCGATAGCCGTGCAGCTTGGCCACCATGGCCAGCGAGATGCCGGTGTTGCCACTCGTCGGCTCGAGGATGGTCGTGCCGGGGTGCAGCCTGCCATCGGCTTCGGCCGCCTTGACCATGTAGAAGGCGGCTCGGTCCTTGACACTTCCGGTCGGATTGCGATCCTCAAGCTTGGCCCAGAGCCGCACCTGAGGTGACGGCGAGAGCCGGGGAAGCCCGATGAGCGGGGTATCCCCACACATGTCCAAAAGCGACTCGAACCGAGCCATCGCGCCTACCCCCTGAGTGCGAAAGCGGCGGCGAGACCAAAGGCGCCACCGGCGACAGCGGGCAGGATGGTCACCGTGTCACCGTCGTTGAGCTTCGCGTCGAGCGAGCCGAGGAACCTGACATCCTCGTCGTTGACGTAGATGTTCACAAAGCGGTGCAGGCCACCCTCGGGGGTGATCAGGCGCGCGCGCAGGCCGGGGTGCTTGGCATCGAGGTCCAAGAGCAGATCGGCAAGTGTGTCACCGGAACCGGAGACGGACTTGGCGCCACCGGTGAAGGAACGAAGAATAGTGGGAACGCGAACATCGATTGACATGGCTGAATTCTCCTACGGAAGATACATGGGCGGGATTATGGAGGGTCAGCTCTGACACTCGTAATCGACCGCGTTCGGGCTCTGCCCGAACATGTACGACTGCACGGCGTTCACCGGCTCTTCCGTCACCACGCCGTCAAGGATACGGAATGACCTGATCTCGGTCGACTCGGGCTCACGGGTTGAGATGAGAAGGTAGTGGGCGTTGGGCTCCCCGGCCAGCGAAACGTCGGTGCGCGACGGATAGGCCTCGGTTGCCGTGTGCGAGTGGTATATCACCACCGGCTCCTCGTCGCGGTCATCCATCTCCCGCCACACCCTCAGCTGCTCCATGGAGTCGAAGCGATAGAAGGTAGTCGAACGCTCGGCATTCTCCATCGGCACGTGCCGGGTCGGCAGATCTTTCCCGATCGGGCCGGTGACCACGCCACACGCCTCGTCCGGGTGGTCCCGGCGGGCGTGGGCGACGATCGCGTCGAGGATCGCCTGTTCGATGGTCAGCACGCTGACGAGCCTACCGACCCAGCGGCGAGACGCGATGCGTGATTGTCCTCACCGGGTTATCGCGGCAAGCAGCGAATCCTGCAGATAACCCAGGTAGGAGTACACGCTGAGCTGGAAGACGCGCGGCGAAGAAGGGTCCTCCTGGATCGCCGCATCCAGCTCGTAGTCGAGCAGGGTGTCATCAGTGATCTCTAATCGGATGCCCAAGGCGAGCCGGGCGTCATTCAGCGCGCGCAACCAAGCCTCGGCGGCCTCCGGGTCGAGCCGCACCTCGCCCGACCCTTCCTCCGGAAGGGAGGCCAGGATCGCGCCGGCCTGATCGATCTTCGCCGTCTTGAGATCGCCCTCGGTGAATCTGCGGAACTCGGCGGACTCGCGAGGCGCGTCCGGGTACACGTCTGGGAAAAGCCGCCCGACCACCGGGTCATCATGGTCGAAGCCCTCGGTGAGCAGCCCGACCACCTCTTCGGCGACCTTGCGAAGAACGCGCACCTCATCCTCACGGAAGGTGGCCACACACTCCGGGCCCTTCCGCCGAAAAAAAGTCATAAAGATCCACTCACTGCTTATCGACCGTCGCCCAGAGGCCGTAAGAGTGCAGGCGGGACGCGTCGTATTCCATGCGCTCGCGAGCGCCGGCGGCCACGACCGCTCTTCCTTTGTGATGCACGTCGAGCATCAACAGCTCGGCTTTGTCCTTGCTGTATCCGAACAACTGTTGGAAAACCCACGTCACGTAGTTCATGAGGTTCACCGGATCGTTGTGCACGATGGTCACCCAGGGTCGGGCGAATTCCGACTCCTCGTCGGCATCCGGGCGCGCAGTCTGGAGCGGCGCGGTTTCTGGGGCGGCGGTCACAGCCCCATCCTACGAACGGTTGGCCCCAGCGGCGACCATCCCGTGAACCTAAGCTGTCGGTGTGCAGGGATCTCCGTCATTGCTGACCGACCACTATGAGCTCACGATGATCAGCGCCGCGCTCCACGACGGCACTGCCCAGCGTCAATGCGTATTCGAGGTGTTCGCCAGACGTTTGCCGCCCGGCAGGCGCTACGGCGTGGTGGCCGGGACGGGAAGGTTGTTGGCTCAACTAAAGGACTTCCGGTTCGACAGTGATGAGATCGACTTCCTGGTGAAGCAGCGCGTCGTCAACAGTGACACCGCGCGTTGGCTGGAAACATTCAAGTTCCAGGGCGAGATTTCTGGGTACCAGGAAGGCGAGCTCTTCTTCCCAAACTCCCCGATCCTCACCGTGAGCGGCAGCTTCGCCGAGTGCGTGGTGCTGGAGACATTGGCACTGTCGGTCCTCAACCACGACTCCGCTGTTGCCGCCGCAGCCGCTCGCATGGTCACAGCCGCCAAAGGCCGTCCACTGATCGAGATGGGTTCCCGCCGTACGCACGAGGACGCGGCAGTGGCTGCGGCCCGAGCGGCGTACCTAGCCGGTTTCGCCTCCACCTCGAATCTGGCAGCTGGTCTGCGGTACGGCATTCCGACCGCGGGAACGGCCGCGCATGCGTTCACGTTGCTGCACGATGACGAGCAGGCGGCCTTCGCCTCGCAGCTGCTCACGCTCGGCCACGACACTACGCTGCTCGTCGACACTTACGACATCAGCCAAGGCATCCGCAACGCGATCGAGGTTGCCGGTCCTCGATTGCGGGCGATCCGGCTCGACTCCGGTGATCTTTCGGTGCTCGCCGCACAATCACGCGCGCTGCTGGACGAGCTCGGCGCTCCGGACGTGAAAATCATCGTCAGTGGCGACATGGATGAGTACTCCATCGCCGCGCTGCGAGCCGAACCTGTTGACGCGTATGGGGCTGGGACCGCTGTCGTCACCGGGTCCGGAGCCCCCACCGCTGATCTGGTCTACAAGCTGGTCGAGGTCGAAGGTCGCCCGGTGGTTAAGCGCTCGGAGAACAAGCGCACTGTGGGCGGCCGCAAAACGGCTGTGCGGCGGCACAAACCCACCGGCACCGCGACCGAGGAAGTCATTGTCTCCCAAGGTGTTCCCGAGCATCAGCCCAACGATCGGCTGCTGCAGCGCAGGTTCGTGGCCGGTGGCGAGGAGCTGCCCGATGTGCCGACGTTGGAGCAGAGCCGCGATCACCTGCGGGACTGCCTGATCACCATCCCATGGGAAGGACTTAAGCTTTCGGTAGGTGATCCAGCGATTCCAGTGATTCAGGAGTAGTAGCCATGGCCCGCGCACTGATCATCGTTGACGTGCAGAACGACTTCTGCGAAGGCGGCTCACTGCCGGTTTCCGGCGGGTCTCAAGTTGCCGCCGGGATCAGTGCCGCCCTTGGCGCGCCCGACCGGCAATGGGATCACGTGGTGGCGACCAAGGACTTTCACACCGACCCGGGCGCCCACTTCGGCAATCCACCGGACTTTGTGGATAGTTGGCCGGTGCATTGCGTGGCGGGGACACCGGGCGCCGACTTCCACCCAAGCCTGGACATCGACCGGATAGAAGCGGTGTTTCTCAAGGGCGCCAACGCTGCCGCGTATTCCGGGTTCGAAGGAACCTCGGCGAGCATCGGTTTGGCCGCATGGTTGCGGATGCACGACGTCGACGCGGTGGACGTGGTGGGCATCGCGACCGACCATTGCGTCCGGGCGACCGCGCTTGATGCCAAGCGTGAAGGCTTCGACACCACCGTCCTGTTAGGACTGACAGCAGGAGTGGCCCCGGAGACCACTGAGCGCGCCGTGGACGAGCTCAGGGCCGCCGGAGTCACCCTGGAACCTTCGTAGCTCCATGCTCCGCCGCGCCCCGCTCCGTACCTCCGACGAGGACGGGCGGGGCGCCCTTCGTGTTCTCTCCCCAGCCGTAGACCGAGAACTGAACCCCGGAGCGATGCATTCTCAGGATCTCTTCCGCGTGCGGCATCAGGGCGCTCGGCAGGCTTCCGAGCGGGTGCCATGCAACAGCGGAGAACCTTTCGGGTTCAGTCACGAAGGGGATGCCGCTCCATTTGTGGGCGGTGAAAGCGAATCCCACCTTGGGTCCTCGGCTTGCGAGGCGGTAATGGCAAACGCCAGCGAAGCGAAGATGATCAGCAAGGACAGTTACGGCGGCCTCTTCCTCCAACTCGCGAAGGGCCGCACGTATCGCGTTTTCCCCCTCTCCGACATGCCCACCCGGTAGGTTCCAGCAACCGGGAAACAGCGCGTCATTTCGCTGAATGAGAAGGACATCCGACCCTCGCAGCAGCATGACGCGGACGTCGATCAGAGCACTCTGCCGATTGGTCACAGCTTCACCTCAAGCGACTTGCCGATGAGTTCAAGCTCTCCAGTGGTTACCGACTCAATGTGTACGAGGTTGGTCAGCTGGGCCGACGACAAAGCCCGTCTCGTCAGGAGCTTGAGCGCCAGCGCCAACCCGTGATGCTCTCCACGCCAGTGCTGAATCGTGACCGGGCCCTTAAGTAGGTGGCCGACAAGGAGTTCACGGTTGTCATCGAATTTCGGGGCATCACGATAGAGCAGTTCGATTGTGACTCTGTTCAGCCAGGATCGAGTCGCGCCTTCGCGAGTGAATCCCAAGTTCGTTAGCCGGGCCGAAATGACTTCCTGCAATGGGGTGCCATCGTTCGACGGCAAATCCGGCGTACCGGAGTTGATAAGAGCCACTGCCTGACGAGCCCAACTGCGAACGTCGTATTCGGCGAAGCGGACCATTCGTAGACCGGCCTTTTGTGCCACCGCTCCCACTAGATCAGCGTGGCTGAGATCGTCGGGATCTGTCCCGCGCAGCCATGCGAGCAGGTCGTTCCATCCGTCGCGGAGTCTCCGCAACTCGTCAGACGTGCATGTGCGAAGGTCACCGTCCGGTTTGAGCATGACGAGTAGGGCGCTGAGGGGAGCATCCGTCACCGTTACTCCTTCTGTTCTCGTCGTATCGCGAGGTAGTCACCGATGAGGAGAGCGTCGAGTCCACACGCGAGGAAGGTGCGTACGGCATCCGCCGGCGTGCAGACGATCGGTTCATCAGCCCCGTTGAATGAAGTGTTGAGGACGACAGGGAGGCCGGTTAGTTGGCGGAACTGCTCGATGACGTTCCACATGATCGGGTTGTCTCGGGCTGAGACCGTTTGCACTCGCGCGCTTCCATCGACGTGGACGACGGCGGGAATCCGATCCCTTTGCGTGGCAAGGACCTGCGCGGTTGCCAGCATGAACGGATACACGAGGCGGCCTGCATCGTGCAGTGCGAAATACTCGGCGGCATGTTCGGCCATTACGGCCGGAGCGAGTGGCCTGAACATCTCTCGGCGCTTGATCAGTGCGTTGACGCGGGCTGTGGTTGATGCCTTTGACGGGTTGGCGAGGATGCTGCGGGCGCCGAGCGCTCGTGGGCCGAACTCCATGCGGCCCTGAAACCAGCCGACGATCAGATCCCGTGCGAGCAGGCTTGCGGCGGCTTTGTACCGGTCGGGGACAGTGGTGATGCTGTAGCCAGCTAGGTTGGCCGCGAGTAGCGCCTTCTCGATCTCGGCATCGTCGAACGCCGGCCCGAGGAAGGCATTCGTCATCGATCGGCGAACAGGCGAGGCAACGCGTTGTGAGGCAACAGCCAGAGCCGCCCCAAGGCTGGCTCCCGCATCGTTCGCGGCAGGTTGCACATACACGGAATCGAACCGCCCGGACTCAATCACCTTCGCGTTTGCCACCCCGTTGAGAGCCACGCCTCCGGCGAGGCACAGCGACCGGGACGGCACAAGGCGCTGAGCGAACAACACGTAGCGACTCACGAGGTCTTCGGTGAGATGCTGGATCGCACTCGCAATCTCGCGATGCCGATCACTGATTGGTTCATCAGGCAGACGGGGACGCCCGAGCAGAGAAGCGAGCTCGTTGCTGAATAGCTTGCGGTCTGAGCTTGGCCGTCGATGGTGGTCGAAGTAGCTGAGATTGAGCCGCAACCGCCCGGTCCGATCGTCGAAGGTTGCTAACTTCGCAACTCTCTCGTAAAAGCTGTTGCCGCCATATCCAGCTAGACCCATCACTTTGTACTCGTCGCGCTGGGGGCGAAAGCCGAGATATCGGGTGGCCATGCTGTAGAGGTAGCCGATGGAATGCGGGTACGTGACCGAATGGCGCAGCCTCAATCTGCCATTGCGCCCTTCAAAGATGGCAGCGGTTTCATACTCTCCTCGACCGTCGATAGTCACGACCAATGACTCATCAAACGGCGATGTCAGGTATGCGCTGGCAGCGTGTGCGAGGTGATGCCGAACCGGCGTGATCGTGGTAGTTCGCCGGAGTCGGCCCGCTGTTCTGATCGCTGCTAGTTCTCTGCGCCGCTTGTGATACTTGTTCAGGTCGGAAGCCATCGATCCCAGAGAAGCCGGAAATCCGTGGTACCAATTGAAAAGCGGCATCAGGAGCTGGAGCGTGGGATCAACAAAGAAGGCAACGTCATCCACATCGGCTATATCAATGCCTGCCTCCGATAGACAGTACTCGATTGCCCGAGTCGGGAAGACTTTCGTTTGCTTGGCGCGTGTGAAGCGCTCCTCCTCGGCCGCTGCGACAACCGCTCCGTCAATGACGATGGCGGCCGCCGCATCGTGCGTGCCGAAGTTGAGGCCGATGGTAGGGGCTCCCACGGCCTTCGATCACCTACCCTCCGAGACGCTCCCGACCGCCGAGGTATTGCCTAAGCGCTTTCGGCACATAGATCGAACCGTCAGGTTGAACGTGGTTTTCCAGTACGGCGAGTGCCGCGCGGTCGGTGATGCCAGTCGAAGAGATCGTGTGCGGGTGGACCATCTTGCCCTCACGGCGGAACCGGATTTTGAAGCGGCGGGCCTGGTAGTCGATGAGATTGCTGTTCGAGTGGGTCTCCCGGTAGGCGCCAAAGGACGGGAACCAAGTCTCCGTGTCGTACTTCTTGTAGGCCGGTGCGCCGAGATCCCCTAGGCAGACGCGAACAACCCGGAAGGGCAGCTCCAAGCCGCGCAAGATGTCCTCGGCGTTGCGCTGGCACTCGTCGAGCCAGCGCTCCGAATCTTCGGGTGCGCAGATGACGATTTGCTCGACCTTGTGGAACTGGTGGACGCGATAACCGCCGCGGTTGGCACGTCCAGCACTGCCCGCTTCCGTGCGGAAGCATGGGCTGAATGCACTGAGCTGAATAGGTAGCTCGTCGAGATCGACGATCGAGTCACCGTAGTACCCGATCAATGTCTGTTCCGAGGTACCGATAAGTGAAAGATCTGTGCCCTGCACCCGATACAGGTCGTCAGCAAAGAACGGCAGGTATCCCGTCCCGAAGAACGTTCGCTCGCGGGCAACCAACGGAGTCATCATCGGCTCGAAGCCGCGACCACCAAGCAGGTCCTGAGCGAACGAGAAGATCGCCCACGCCAGACGGGCACCATCTCCCCGCCAGTAGTAGAAGCCCGATCCCGCCACCTCAGCGCCGCGAGTCATGTCAAAGATGCGGAGGCGTTCCCCGATCTTGTCGTGCGACCTGTTCTCGTCGGCCGGAACCGTGTCGCCCTCCCGGCGAAGCTCGACGTTGCCCTCATCGTCATCGCCCGCCGGGGTGTCCTCCGCGACGAGGTTCGGAACGAGGACCCAGAGGGCATCACGCTCCTCTTGAAGGAGCCTGACCTGTTCGGTCGCTTCCTTCAGTTCTTCTTTGAGTGCGCGAGCGACTTCGATTTCAGTGTCCCGGCCCTGCTTCTTCTGCTTGCTGCGTAGGTCTTCCATGTGAACGGTCATGCGACGAAGTTCGGAGTCAACGAAGATCAATCGCTCGACATCGATGTCAGATCCCTTCGCCAGGCAGGTTTGCCTAACTAGGTCGGGGTTCGTCCGCATTAGGGCGATGTCGATCACTTTCGGTCTCCTTGTGTTTGCCGTCGCAAGGCGCACAGTTTATCCGGGAGCATGATCACTTTTCCTGCTCGGGGCTGGCGCTGCGGCTGCCTCCCATGAGCGAGCGTGAATGTGAACGCTACTCGCGGGCAACGGGTTTTCCGCTGCCGAAAGGATCTCGGCAACGTGGCCAGGAGACGACATGGTGACCGTCACGAGCGACACCACGGGGTGAGCGAGCGCCCACCGGAGGGACCGAAGCTGGTCGAGCGATGCGTTCGCTGTGTGATCAACGAGCGCCCCACGGCGCAGCGGTGCCATACCAACGAAGGTGCGTTCCGCGTCCGAAATTCGATCAAGGTGCAAGGCTGGCCAGGCTTCGACCAGGTTGTACTGAGCTGCGCATCCGGTGATTAGATCTGCGCGCAGGCTCGCCTCTAAGTACGAAGGGCTCGGGCAGAAGGCGAGCACTTCGCAGGCGTCCCCAGTCTTCAATACCTGCTCGGCCGCGAACTGATAGAAGCGAGTGATCTTCTCGTAGTCCACAAGGCATGGTCGGCACACCGTTCGCTTGAGATCGGGTTCAATCACCGCTGTGTGGATCTGATCAGCGCCGAGGTTCTTACGGGAAAGCTCCAATGTGCACCGGATGACCTGCCGAGCCTCCTCCTCGTCCATGTGCAAGGGGACTTCGACCTTTACGAGATGCCGTACACCGTCTGGACGCCCAGCGCTGGCCATCGCTTCACGGATCGCCCACTGAGTCCCAAGCCCCGGATTGGAGTGGATCAGCCGTACTCCGGCAGCGAGCGCCTCCCGGAGGGCCGCGAGTCCGGGCGCTGAGTCAATACCCGGCCGGAGACGTCCCGCCACGAAGGTACTCGTGCCGAAGCACAACCGATCAACGCTCATTCGTCATCCGCTCCAACCACCGCGAGCGAGGCCTGTTCCTGTTGGATCCGGTCGCGGGTGAGGATCTCGCGGAAGTGAACGATCTCCTTCTTCGGGCCCACCACGCTGTCAAACCGAAGCTCACCGAGTTGCGGCCGGTAGTGACGGCGGTTCGGGAAGTCCTCCTCGAACTGTGGGCTCTCCCGGTAGTCGGTCAGGTGCTTGATCGTGGCGAGCTTCTCCTCATAGGACATGCCCCAAAGCACCGGCGGGTTCTTCTGGCTGATACAGATCGTCGCGAGGCCCTGCGGGCTGATCCGCAGCTTGTGGCAACCGCCGCAGGGGTAATCCCATGTGAACATCGCCAGCGCGGCGACCTTTACCCCTGTGTCACCAATCTCGTAGTAGTTGTAACTGGGGTTGTCACCTTCAACGGATGAGCGAGGGATCGGCTTCAGTTCGCCAGCCTTGGCCAGCGCTTCGAGGATCAGTTCCTCGTCAACGAACTCGTTCTTCCAGAAGTCTTCACCTTCGTCCGATAGCTGAGCCGGGTTGCTCGGGAAGAACTGGTTCAGCTTGATCGCAAGCTGACCGGCCTGCCCGCGCGAGTTGAGGTCGGCGGCCCAGTTGACGAACTTCGGCAGCTCCTTGAGCGTGGACCGCATCGTCACGCAACTGATCTTCGTGAGTGTCGGCATGAGCTCGACCGCCCGTTCCACGCTGCGAACTGTGTCGTCGAGGAAGTGGGCGCGAGTGATGAAGACGTTCTGCTGCTCATCCAAGGTGTCGAGGCTGATGATCGCGCGGGTAAGTCCATTCTCGATCGCCTTCTCGATGAAGTGATGCAGCCGGTAGCCGTTGGTCGTGACGATCTGCTGCGTGAAACCGATGTCCTTCGCAGCCTTGAGGATGTCCAGAAAGTCCTTACGGACGGTCGGCTCGCCGCCGGTGTAATGAACGCGACGGATACCGACTTCATGGGACGCTTGAAGAACCTCGATCAATTCGGCCAAGGTGGCTTGCACAATCACGCCCTGCGGACCGGCCGGTAGGCAGTACTTACACCTGATGTTGCATCGGGACGTCAACCCAATGCGGAGATTCCAACTTCGCCGGCCCGGTGCCGAGCGACCATCCATAACGAGCATTACCCTCCCCTTCCTGGCGACCATGGCGGTTAAGCCAAGGCATCGATGTATGTGACAGCGTGATCCACGATCGTGTCGAAGATCTGCCTGTCTCGAATCGATCTCGCTCACCTTCTTGGTTGCAAACTTCTTGCTCAGAACGGTTGCAGCGAAAGCGAGCGATCATCGCGATGACTCACCTGCCGTTGAAAGATCACAGTGGTGTGGCTCGCGGGCGGCAGTAGTCCCGCAGGAGATCTGTTCGCATCGATTCACCTCCTCGTGCTGATGCGTGCTCCCGGTCTTGAGTGCCACTCGCTCGTGCGGACTTCGGGAGCGATGACCGTGCCAGATCCAGAACCGGGAGCCGGAGACGGATCACCCTTGCCGTGACCCGTTTCTCGGCGCCGTTCGACTAATCACGAACGGTCGGCTCAACGCGGTTGAGTCGAGGACCGAAGTGAATCCACATAGGGCGCATGGGCATTGCCGTCCGTGCATCTGCACCCGGCCGCGCGCAGTGCCGCCCGGCTCGATGCAGCTGCGCTTATGCCGCCGCCAAGGCAGCCACATGACACCCTCCTCGTTCGTAATTGGGTAGAGAGCTTGAGGCTCGTCAGATGAATCGACCCGCTGCTGCGGGGTGGCCGGAGCAACCTGAGATCATGCAAACACCGTGCAGTTTGGAGCCACACCGAGCACACCGGCGGGACCGCCAGTGCCCGAGCTTGTACCCGATCATCGCCACACCCGGAATGATCAACGTCGTGATGTACCACGGCATCGGCCACCTCCAAACGATCCAGTCCGGCGGAACTGCCGGTGTCGAACGCCTCTAAGCGCGGTGCGTGTAGTCATCTTGATCGATGGGTGTGACATCGGGGAATGTCGCTGTGCCCCCTCAGCGCCGAACTTTTGCCGAACTTGCGAGCGCCCGCCCTTAGAGATCACCTCTCGGCAGAGGAGACTGGTCACATGCTGCTGAACGGAACGCCAGTTGATCCCGACAAGCTGAAGGTGTTGGCTCTCAACAACTTCGGCCACTTCACGTCAATGCGGGTCGAAGATCACAGAGTCCGGGGACTCTCCCTGCATCTGGATAGGCTGGTCAATGACTGCGGCCAAGTCTTCGGCGTGCAACTTGATCGAGATCGTCTAAGGGCGCACATCAAGCAGGCCGTAGGCGACCGAGGCGGGGCCGTCGTCATTCGTGTGACCATCTTCGATCCGAATCTAGATCTTGGGAACCCGGGCAACCAGACCGACCCTCAAGTGCTGGTGACCGCCCGCAGCGCCGTAACCAGCCAGCTTCCGCCCCTCAAGCTGAAGACCACGCAATATGAGAGGGACATTCCATCGGTCAAGCACGTTGGACTATTCGCGACGATGTTTCACCGGCGTCAGGCTCAGCTCGCCGGATTCGACGATGTGTTGTTCTTGGACAGCCGGGGCTACATCTCGGAGGGAGCCACATGGAACATCGGATTCCTCCGGGGCGAAGACATCACCTGGCCGGATGGTCAGTGCTTGCCAGGCGTCACGATGGAGCTCCTCAAGCAACTGCATCAGGGCACTGTGGATCATGTTGATCCGGCCGACCTCGGATCATGGGACGGAGCCTTCATCACCAATGCTGCGATCGGAGTTCGGCCGATCTCAGCAATCGATGGACACTCTTGGCTGGACATCCCTTCGTTCGTAAAGTCACTGATCGAGCAGTACACGGCGATCGAAGGTGAACGGCTCTAGCGGCACGCAGCGTCAAGCTCGACGCTGCTGAACACGAGAGTCCACAAAGGAGACGGGGTTGGCCACCATCAAGCAGTGGTCCGGCAAGGAAGTGCGGGCGCTACGTGAGGCCAGGCGGATGAGCATTCGCGAGTTCGCCGATCACCTTGGCGTCAGTCATCGCATGGTCTCGAAATGGGAAGCCGCTGGCGAGAAGATCAACCCGCGTCCAATGAACCAGTCGGCACTCGACACCTCGCTCTCGCAAGCCTCAACCGATGAACAAACCCGATTCGCTGGGCTTGTCGACGAAACGGCATTCGGGTCCATTCCCGAGCAAGCCAGCGGATCGCAGATCATTCATGTTCGGCACCCGGCCGATGGCAAGTTGATGGCTCTCGTTGATGCCGGTGTCTTCTTGAGTGACACAAACAACACGCCTGCTTGGGTCTCTGCCTTTTATATCGATGTCTATCCAACAACGAACGGTGACTACTCAAGATTTGTCGAGGCCACTGGGTACACCCCGCCGATGCATTGGACCGATGGGATCTGCCCGTCTGAGCTGGCAGATCACCCCGTGGTTTTCGTTACATGGACCGATGCGAATGCATACGCCCGCTGGGCGGACAAGAGCCTCCCAAGTTCGCAGCAGTGGGAGAAGTCCGCCCGAGGACCTCGGGGCAACGTTTACCCGTGGGGGAATCAACCGACGCCCGCCAAGTGCAACGTTCGTGAGTTCGGGCCAGGGACGACGACGCCGGTAGATCGCTATCAAAGCGGTACGAGCATCTACGGCGTTTACGATCTTTGCGGGAACGTGTGGGAGTGGTGCAGATCCGAGACCACACCCGGACGCTTCGAGCTCAAGGGGAGTGCCTTTACCAGCGGATTCGAGCGGGCCACACCGTCGAACTTCAACGATGCAAACGCCGCGATGCTCGACGATGACACCGGTTTCCGCTGCATCATCTCCGCCGACGTCATGCATACCTTGTTGGCCGCCTAGCCTGACCGTCGAGTGGTGACGCTAATTCATGCCGTTCGGGCTAGGCCGACACCGCAGATTCTTCGAGGACCTCGACGACGAGGCCATCGCCGCCCTGATCGGCTGCGGCTGCGCCACCGTGCGAGTACACGCCCATCGCGGGCTACGGGGCGTCCGGGTCGATCGGGAGCAGGACCCGGAAACGGGTGTTGCCGGGGACCGAGTCGACCCGGATGTCGCCGTGATGCTTGTTCACCACGATCCGGTACGAGATGTCGAGGCCCAGCCCGGTGCCCTCGCCGACCGGCTTGGTGGTGAAGAACGGCTCGAAGATCCGCGGCCGGATCGCCTGCGGGATGCCGGGCCCGGTGTCGGCGACCTCCACGAAGATGCGATCCTCGTCGCGGCCGGTCCGCAGGGTCAACGTTCCCGACTCGCCCATCGCGCCCAGAGCGTTGTCGATGAGGTTGGTCCACACCTGATTCAGCTCGGCGGCGTAGGCCGGAATCTGCGGGATGCTCCGGTCGAATTCCTTGACCACGTTGATGCCCTCGGGAATCTTGGCGTTCATCATCACCAGGGTCGCCTTGAGCAGGTCGTGGACATCGATGGTCTGATAGGGCGCCCGGTCCAGCTGGGAGTACTGCTTCGCGGCCGCGACAAGGTGGGAGATGCGGGTCACCGAATCTTCGATCTCACTCATCAGCAACTCGGTGTCGAGTGTGTAAGCGATCCACCGCACGGCATGCTCGAAGTTTTCCGCACCAACGGTTCCGGCCATCTGTTCCAGCCACTCCGGGTCGACTCCGCCCGCCACGAGCGTGGGCGCGA
>DPJL01000486.1 GCA_003543035.1 Micromonosporaceae bacterium
ATTCCGCCGCCCAGGGTGTACATCACCGAATCGAGATCGGGGCAGATCCGCAGGCCGTGCATCCAGACGTCATCGCCGACATTGACGATCGCGGTCACCTCGGCACCGATGGCCCGGGCGTGTGCCCGCACGCCGGTGAGGAACCGTGCGCCGCCAATGCCTCCTGCCAGGACCACTATCCGCATGCGGCCCATCGTAGGCTGGCTGGCGTGAGTGAGATCTCCCGCGCCCTCAACCGGGCCCGCGCAGGCAAGGCCCTCAATGCCGAGGAGGCGTCTGCGCTGCTTGATGCGCGGGGGCCGGAGCTGGAGGAGCTGCTCGACATCGCTTCCGGGATAAGGGATGCGGGGCTGCGCGATGCCGGCCGTCCCGGTGTGATCACCTTCTCCAAGAAGGTCTTCATCCCTTTGTCACGGTTATGCCGGGACCGTTGCCACTACTGCACGTTTGCGACTGTTCCGCATCGGCTGCCGGCCGCCTATCTGGATCGCGATGAGGTGCTCGAGATCGCCCGGGCCGGGGCCGCGCTCGGCTGTAAAGAGGCCCTCTTCACGCTCGGCGACCGGCCGGAGGATCGCTGGCCCCAAGCGGCCGCCTGGCTGGAAGAACGCGGCTATGAGTCCACATTGGACTATGTCCGCGCGGTCTCGATCGCGGTGCTGGAGGAGACCGGTCTGCTGCCGCATCTCAACCCCGGCGTAATGAGTTGGGCCGATCTGCAACGGCTGCGCCCGGTCGCGCCAAGCATGGGCATGATGCTGGAGACGACCGCCGAACGACTGTGGTCTTCGCCACAGGGCCCGCACTATGGCTCGCCGGATAAGGAGCCCGCGGTGCGGCTGCGGGTGCTGGAGGACGCGGGCCGGGTGGGAGTCCCGTTCACCACCGGGATCCTGATCGGCATCGGCGAGACGTTGCCGGAGCGGGTCGACTCCATCTTCGCGATGCGGCGAGTGCACCGGCAGTACGGCCACATCCAGGAAGTGATCATCCAGAACTTCCGGGCCAAGCCGGACACCGCGATGCGCAAGGTCGCGGACGCGGAGGTGATCGATTTGGCCGCGACAACCGCGGTAGCGAGGCTGCTGCTGGGCCCCGGGATGCGGTTGCAGGCGCCACCGAATCTGATCGACGGCTCGTTTGAGTTGCTGGTGCGGGCCGGGATCGATGACTGGGGTGGCGTGTCACCGCTGACGCCCGATCATGTGAACCCGGAACGTCCGTGGCCGTTCCTGGACGATCTGGCGGCGGCAACCGCTGCGGCCGGGTTCGTGTTGCGGGAGCGGCTGACCGTCTATCCGTCCTATGTGGCCGATGCCGGCCGGTGGATCGACCCACGGATTCATCCACACGTGCACGCATTGGCCGGGCAGTCGGGCATGGCGGTGCCCGATGCGGTGGTGGCCGGCAGGCCGTGGCAGGAGCCTTCCTCCGAGGAGCTGGCATTCGGCCGCACCGACCTGCACACCACGATCGACACCCTCGGGCGCACCGACGATCGGCGTAGTGACTTCGACTCTGTCTACGGCGACTGGAACGCCTTGCACGTGCCGACCGTGTCCTTGCCCGGTGGTGGCGATGTTGCGGCCGGTTTGCGGCTCGCCCAGGACAATCCGGCAGCGTTGCTTGAGCCGCGCCACGAGGGCCTGGCGTTGGCGCTGTTCCAGGCCGACGGCGCTGCATTGGACGAGCTTTGCCGTACGGCCGATGAGTTGCGCGCGGCCGTGGCCGGGTCAGACGTCACGTATGTGGTCAACCGGAACATCAACTTCTCCAATGTCTGCTACGTCGGTTGCCGGTTCTGTGCTTTCGCGCAACGCGAGAAAGATGCCGACGCGTACCGGTTGTCCGTGGACCAGGTCGCCCAACGGGCGCAGGAAGCGTGGCAGGACGGGGCGACCGAGGTGTGCATCCAGGGCGGCATCGACCCGCAACTGCCCACCACCGTGTACCCGGAAATCATCAAGGCGATCAAGGCGCGAGTCCCGCAGATGCACGTGCACGCCTTCTCCCCGATGGAGATCGTCACGGCCGCAGCCAAGGCGGGGGTGTCCATCCACGACTGGCTGGTGCTGCTCAAAGACGCCGGTCTGGACACCATCCCGGGCACGGCCGCCGAGATATTGGACGACGAGGTCCGCTGGATCCTGACCAAGGGCAAGCTGCCCACCTCGGCCTGGATCGAGGTCGTCGAGACTGCCCACAAGCTGGGTATCCGATCGTCTTCCACGATGATGTACGGCCACGTCGACAACCCGAAGCACTGGCTGGGCCACTTCCGCGTGCTGGCGCAGCTACAAGACCGGACGGGCGGGTTCACCGAGTTCGCCGCGCTGCCCTTCGTCCACACCAACTCACCGATCTATCTGGCCGGAGTCGCCCGCCCCGGACCCACCTGGCAGGAGAACCGGGCGGTGCACGCGATGTCCCGTCTCCTTTTGCACCAACGGATTCCCAACATCCAATGCTCCTGGGTGAAGCTAGGCGACCAAGGCACTGTGGCTATGCTCAACGGCGGCTGCAACGATCTCGGCGGCACCCTGATGGAGGAGACAATCTCGCGAATGGCCGGATCGGCACACGGCTCGGCCCGGACGGTGTCGCAATTGCACGCGGTGGCTGCCCTCGCCGGCCGACCGGCTCGTCAGCGGACGACTTCGTATCAGAACGTGCCCTGACGGGAATCCGTCAAGCGCGACACGCCGAGAGAATTTCCCTGCGACACGCCCGACACTCCCGTTACCAGTGTGGGGATTGGATCGATAGGGGGGTGTTGGTTTCGCTGAGTGACGGCGCTAATAGCAAACTCGGCTTGACTCTGCACGTATGACACGCGTGTAATTCGGTTGGGGTTTTTTTGGAAGGCTGAGAGTGTCGCAGTGCCGCCAATGTGGACAGTCTTATGCCTTCCCGGGCGAATCCGGCTAGGGGTGCCGGTTTTGCTGGGGGGTCGCGCCGGGTAACCGGCGCTCATGAAGGAGGCAGCGGAGATGGACGGTCAACCCGTCGTGGCGGATCTGCTGGGCAACGCGCCAGAGTGGCAAGAGCGCGCCCTGTGTTCGCAGACGGATCCTGAGGCGTTCTTTCCTGAGAAGGGCGGCTCGACACGCGAGGCGAAGCGGATCTGTTCGCGCTGCGAGGTCAAGTCGGAGTGCCTGGAATACGCGCTCGCGCACGATGAACGATTCGGCATCTGGGGTGGACTGTCCGAACGCGAACGCCGCAAGCTGAAGCGCAGGGCTATCTAGAGGCTGGGGCCTAGGTCGTCGGGGGATAGACCTAGCAGGTTTGCCACTTGCTCCACGATCACGTCGCGGATCAAGGTGCCGAGATCGTCGCGATCGCCGGCACGAAACTCCAGTGGCCTGCGGTAGACCACGATCCGGGGCGGCACCCCGTGCCGTCCCGGCCGCCCAGGCAGCAGCCTGGCCAGGGGCACTCGCCCGTCCTCCAGCACATCCGAGTCGTAGACGTTGAGCTCCGGCGGCACGTCCTCGACCGCGAACTCGACTCCGGCCAGCTCAGTCGCATAGCGCGCCTCTAGCGACTCGACCGTATCCAACACAAGATCATCAAAGATCTCGGCTTTTGTCCTGGCCAGTGGCACACTCGCCGGTACCAGGCGGCCGCGCATGCCCCGGCCGTGCCTGTCGCGGCGGCGTCGCCAAGCGGTTGGGCGGCGGCGGGCTGGACTGGTCACGTGGCCAATCTAGCGCGTGATCTTGCGTCGGCGTGTCGCCCACGCCAGCTTAGGCATCTGTCGTACGGGTCGGATAACGTCACACGCCGTGAGGTCTCCACGGCGTTGCTCCCGCAATGGCTGCCCCAGGCAGGCAGTTGCCACGTTGACCTATGTCTATGCGGAATCCACCGCCGTGGTCGGCCCCCTCGCCTCGCACCCCGAGCCACACACCTACGACCTGTGCGAGTCGCACGCCCGGAGCCTGACCGCGCCGCGCGGGTGGGAGCTGGTGCGCTACGACGGAGATTTCGAGCCGCCGCCGCCGACCACGGATGACCTGGTCGCCCTGGCCGACGCGGTGCGCGAGGCAGCCCGGCCGGTGCAACGAAGCGACCTCACCCCGCCCACGGCTCCCCGCCGCCCCCCCCCCACCGCCCCG
>DPJL01000471.1:0-7159 GCA_003543035.1 Micromonosporaceae bacterium
TGTGGTGCACCACCATCCGCCGGTGCCGGGCAAGCGGCTGCCGTTCGTGGTGGCCCTGGTCGAGTTGCCCGAGGGGCTTCGCGTGATGGCCGAGCTGGTGGGTGTCAGCCCCGATCAGGTGAGCATCGGGATGGCTGTCGAGTTTGATTCGGTACCAGTCGGAGAGGGTTTGTTCTTGCCCATCTGGCGGCCAAAGTCTGATCTGCCACCGCTATCGCTTGAGGTGAGCCCTACGTTCGTGGTGAGCACAGCATTGGCCACACGGGACTTCCAAGATGTCCACCACGATCGTGACCTCGCCATCTCGCGAGGCTCCAAGGACATCTTCCTGAACATCCTCACCACAACCGGTCTGGTGCAACGCTTCGTGACTGATTGGGCGCCACACGCTTCGGTTCGAAGCATCGCCATCAAACTCGGCGTCCCCTGCTACGCGTATGACATGCTCACGTTCACCGGCCGGATAGTCGCTCCCGGATGCATCGAAGTGGTGGGGCGCAACAGCTTGGGCGCTCACGTGACCGGAACAGTTGAGGTGGCAAATGCTTAGCGGGAAGGCCGCCATCGCCGGGATCGGCGCGACCGAGTTCTCCAAGGACTCCGGCCGCAGTGAGCTTCAGCTAGCCGCAGAGGCTGTTCGGGCTGCGTTGGCGGATGCCGGGTTGGCACCGTCTGATGTGGACGGATTGGTTACCTTCTCCATGGACTCCAACGCTGAGGTGGCCGTCGCGAGGGAGATCGGAGCGGGCGAGCTCACCTTCTTCAGCCGCATCGGCTACGGCGGCGGTGCCGCCTGCGCTACCGTCCAACAAGCCGCAATGGCTGTGGCTACGGGGGTTGCATCGGTCGTGGTGTGCTATCGGGCGCTCAATGAACGGTCCGGCCACAGATTCGGCCAGGTCTCCCTTGCGGCGGCAAGTGCGCCAACGACTTCCGGTCTCGACAACAGCTGGCACTACCCGATGGGTCTGGGCACACCGGCCGCGACCGTTGCCATGGCTGCCCGGCGTTACATGCATAAATACGGTGCGACGAGCGAGGACTTCGGCCGGATCGCCGTGGCTGACCGCAAGCACGCAGCCACCAACCCGCATGCCTGGTTCTATGAGCGGCCGATCACCCTCGAGGACCATCAAGCCTCCCGCTGGATCACCGAGCCGTTGCGGCTACTCGACTGCTGCCAGGAAAGCGATGGCGCGGTCGCCATCGTGGTGACCTCCGTGGAGCGCGCTTCGCATCTGGCGCAGCCGCCCGCTGTGATTCGCGCTGCCGCGCAGGGCAGCGGGCCGGATCAGTACACGATGACGAGCTACTACCGCGATGACATGTCCGGGCTGCCGGAGATGGGAGTCGTGGCGCGTCAACTCTGGGCCCAGTCCGGAATCTCGCCCAGCGAGGTCACGACTGCCGTGTTGTACGACCACTTCACGCCCTACGTGCTGATGCAGTTGGAGGAGTTGGGTTTCTGCGCTCCTGGCGAGGCACGTGATTTCATCGCCGATGGCGCGATCGAGTTGGGTGGACGGTTGCCTCTCAACACCCATGGCGGCCAGTTGGGCGAGGCTTACATTCACGGCATGAACGGCATCTCCGAGGGCGTACGCCAAGTCCGCGGAACAGCCGTCAACCAGGTCCCCGCCGTACGCAACGTCCTCGTCACCGCTGGCACCGGCGTCCCCACCAGCGCCCTAATCCTCTCGCCCTGAGTTACCTCAGACGTAGGTCAGGAGGGTGTTGTCGAGGGCGATGGCGTGGTCTCGTTCCACCACAGTGGCTTCGATCGCGAGCCGGTTCTCGTCTTGCCAAACATTGATCGCGAGCGTCTCCCCCGGATACACCACACCGGCAAATCGGGTCGAGTAGTCGACGACTCGAGTCACGTCGCCGCCGAAGAAGTGGTCGACGATCGCCTTACACACCACGCCGTACGTGCACAGCCCATGCAGGATCGGCCGTGGGAAACCTGCCATGGCGGCAAAGTCGGGGTCCACGTGCAACGGGTTCAGATCGCCGCAGAGGCGGTACAGCAGGGCCTGTTGCGGAAACGTGGTCGCGATCAGTGAAACGTCAGGTGCGCGATCGGGTTTGGGGACAACGGTCGAAGGCCCGCGCGAGCCGCCGAAACCGCCTTCGCCCTTCACGAAGATGCTGATCCGTGAGGTGAAGTACTCCGTTGAGGTCTCGGTGACGATGATGGCCGCCGAGCCCTTGTCGTAGACATCGGCGATGCGAGAGGTGGCAGTCACCTCGCCGGTGGGTGGTAGTGGCTTGTGCATCGTGACCTCTTGTCGCCCATGCAATGCGGAGACCAGATCGACGTCGATGCCGGGCATTTTGAGTACGGGCGGGGAGGTGTCACGCAGGGTCGGCATGACCATTGCAAAGGTTGGCAGGACTTGAAGGTCGCGTTCGTAGACATACGAAAGCCGTTCGTCGCCGGCGCCGAGGGCTAGATGGTAGAGCAACACGTCCGATGGACCCCAGCTGAGCGAACGGGAGGGGAGTGCGGAGCCGATGGCGATAGCGGGATCGATGGGCACGTCAGGCCTCCGTCTGCGTCGAGGAAATCATGTCGAGCACGGCCAGGTACCCGAAAGTCATTGCGGGACCGATGGTCGCCCCGGCACCGGCGTAGCTGTGGCCCATCACGGCGGCACTCGTGTTGCCAGCCGCATACAGGCCCGGAATCGTTGTGCCGTCTTCCCGTAGCACCCGCGCCTGCGGGTCGGTACGAAGACCGCCTTTGGTGCCAAGGTCTCCGGGGACAATCTTGACGGCGTAGAAGGGTGCCTTCTCCAGTGGCGCGAGGCAAGGGTTGGGACCGTTACGAGGATCGCCATAGTACCGGTCATAGACCGACTCGCCCTTGTGGAAGTCCTCGTCGACGCCGGCGCGGGCGAAACCGTTGAAGCGCTGAACCGTTAGTGCCAAAGCGTCAGCGGGTACCTCGATCTGATCCGCGAGCGACTCTAGGGTGGAAGCGCGGAAGACCGCACCGGCCTTGTACCAGCGGCCCGGAAGTGGTTGACGCGGGCCGAGACCCGCGAAGAGATACCGGTTGCGATACCGCTGGTCGATGATCATCCAAGCCGGAACGCTTCCGGTGTCATACATCGCGTGCACGGCATCCACATAGGGCGCGGCTTCATTGACGAACCGTACGCCGGCCGAGTTGACGAAGACACATCCGGGCAGGCTTCGCTCGGCGAGGCAGAAGTATGGCCCGCCCGAGAGCGGAATCGACGGCCCCCACCATGCGTCATCCATCAGATCCGTGGCCGCGCCAAGGTCGAGCCCGGCGAGGATGCCGTCGCCGGTGTTGGTGGCCGCTCCGACGGTCCACTCTGTCCCGATCGGCGCCCGCTGATACTTCTTGCGCATCTCTTCGTTCTTCTCGAACCCGCCCGCCGCGAGCAGCACCCCGCGTCGAGTCCGGATAACGCCTGAGGGAGTGCGAATGCCGACCACACGACCGTCTTCAACCTCAAGACCCATCAGGGGTGTACCAAGTAAGACCGGCACATTCTGCGAAAGCAACCCATGACGCAGGCCGGCCGCAAGTGCCTGGCCCATGCTGAGCAGGCGGCGCCCGAGGAGCCGGGACACGATGGTCCGCGTCCCGACCCGGATCGCGCGAAGGTAGGAGCGCGGGTGCCGGGTGCCAAGGCTGAGCCATTTGTAGTCGGCCGCAGTGACCGTGACGCCCTTCGTGGAAATATAGGGCGGGTTCAGATTCGCCAGCTCAGCACCGAGGATTCGCCCGTCAAACGGGACAGGCTCAATGGTGCGGCCTTCGCCCAACCCGCCGGGTGCTTCGGGGTAATAGTCAGCGTAACCGGGCACCCACGAGAACCGCAGCGGTGTCTTGGCCATGACGAACGAGAGCATTGCCGGGCCATGTTCGAGAAGCGCCTGCTGCCTTTCGGCGGAGACATCGGCCCCCACGACGTGGGAAAGATAGGTCTGCGCCAGCTCAGGGGTGTCCTGGATGCCCGCCTGCTCGAGCACCTCGTTGCCGGGAATCCAGACGCCTCCACCGGAGCGAGCCGTGGATCCACCGAACTTGTTCTCCTTTTCCACCACGACCACACTCAGCCCGTGATGTGCGGCGGTCAGGGCGGCAGTCATACCAGCTGCCCCGCTGCCGACCACGACAACGTCGTACTCGTCCTCGGTCACTAGAACAGGTTATAGTTTTTGCGTGAATCCGGGAAGCTGGGATGTGGAAGCGGATGTAGTGGTAGTCGGCTTCGGCGCGGCCGGGGCCTGTGCCGCGCTGGAGGCCGCTGCCGCGGGTGCCGACGTGCTGGTGCTCGATAGGTTCAGCGGGGGTGGAGCAACAGCACTGTCAGGCGGAGTGGTCTACGCCGGTGGCGGGACGTCGCATCAGTTGAAGGCGGGTGTCACCGACTCGGCCGAGGCGATGTACGACTATCTGAGCACCGAGACCGCCGATGTCGTGTCAGCCGAAACGCTGCGCGAGTTCTGCCGGGACAGCGTGCAGATGCTCGAGTGGCTTGAACAGCACGGTGTGCCCTTCGACAGCAGCCTGTGTCCGTATAAGACGTCCTATCCCACGAATCGGCACTACCTTTACCACTCAGGCAGCGAGCTCGCCAGAGGTGACGTCGCGCCGCCCGCCGCTCGAGGGCACCGCGCCCACGGCAAGGGCACCTCGGGGAAGATCTTCTTTGCCCGTCTCGCCGAGGCGGTGCAGCGCAACGGGATCAAAGTGCTTCCCCAGACGACGGCACAGCAACTCATCACCGATGACGAGGGCCGGGTTGTCGGAGTGCAGTGCCGCAGTCTTCGCAAACGCAGGGCGCATCGCATCCTGAATCGCCTGGCCGCCAAGCCATTCCTCTACGCACCCAAAATCGGGCGAGTCATGCATCGCTGGGTCGAGAAGCTGGAGCGCAAGCACGGCACGACGATAAGAGTGCATGCCCGGCGAGGCGTCATCATGGCGGCCGGCGGGTTCGTCAACAACCGGTCGATGATGCGTGAGCATGCGCCTGACTATCGGGGCGGGCTTCCTCTTGGTACCCCCGGAGATGATGGAAGTGGCATCAATCTGGGCCTGTCGGTGGGAGCCGCCGCAGCCCATCTGGATCGGGTGTCGGTGTGGCGCTTCCTTACACCACCCGCCGCGCTGGTGAACGGGGTGCTGGTCGACGCAGCAGGGCAACGTGTCTGCGATGAGAGCCGATATGGCGCCGCCATCGGTGACGCAATTATCAGCAAGCATGGTGGCAAGGCTTGGCTCGTGGTAGATCGAGGCTTGATCAAGCAGGCCAAGAGTCAGCTGCGCACGCAAACCCTTTGGTTTCAGCGACTTCAGACCTGGTACCTGCTAAGCAAGCTCAAGAAGGGAACGCCGGGCATAGACCCGGCCGGCCTGGAGGCGACCCTCAAGGAGTGTGCCGATACGAAGCCGTTGCAGCAGCCATACTCGCTGATCGACATGTCGATCCGGCGCCGGATCGGTTACCCCGCACCGATGCTCACGCTCGGCGGTCTCATGGTGGACGAGCAGACGGGCCAGGCGCTGCGGCCTGACGGCACACCTCTGAAAGGGCTCTATGCCGCAGGGCGCAACGCAGTCGGGATCTGCTCCAACTCATATGTGAGCGGCCTGTCGCTCGCCGACTGCGTCTTCTCCGGGCGGCGGGCCGGTGCCCACGCCGCTCAGTAGTAGGTGACCGACACGTCGTCGGTCAGCGGAACGGCTTGGCAAGCCAGGATGTAGTTCTCCGCGAAGTCCTCTTCCTCGAGGATCTCATTGTTCAGCAGCTTGACTTCGCCCGAGACGATCCGGCATGCGCACGCCCCACAGGTACCCTGCCGGCAGGAGAATGGTGCGTTGATTCCCTTGTCCAACAGGAGGTCCAGCAGCTTGGTCTGGACCGGCCAGTCAAAGTGGTAGGTCTGGTTGTCGATTTCCACCTCGACTCGTGCGCACTTGTCCGAAACAGGCCGTGCGGCGAAGGGGTTGTCTATCAGCGAGGTGAACTGTTCAATGTGGACAGCTTCGCCAGCCACTTTCTTTATCGCATCCATGAAGGGGTCGGGGCCGCAGACGAAGGTTTCATATGAGGTGTATGGCTCGATGAGCGATTGCAGCGCGGCAACCGTTGGGGCGCCCTGATCGCAGTCGAGCCAGTGCACCACCTTGAGCCGGTCGGGGCGCGCGGCCGTGAGCTCTGCCAGTTCCTTCGCGAAGATGATCGACTGCTGATCGCGGTTGGCATAGACCAACACGATGTGACCGGAGCCTTGGTGCAACGCCGACTTGAGGATCGAAATCACCGGGGTGATGCCGCTCCCGCCCGCAAAGAGTAGGAGGTCGCGGTCAAGCGAATCCGGGGTGAAGACCCCACCGGGGCGAAGAAACTCCAGCACCGACCCGGCGACGGCGTTGTCACAGATCCAGTTGGAGCCGTAGCCGTCCACCACCCGCTTGACCGTGATCTTAGGCAGCTCACCGGTGAACGGTGAGCTGGAAAGCGAATAACTTCGAGCCGCATCTCCCACGCGTACGGTCAGAAACTGCCCCGGACGATACGTCCAATCCGCAGGCAGCTCTAGCACCAGCGACTTCGCGTCCGGGGTCTCTTCGATTACCTCGAGAACCCTTACTGGTTCACCCATCGAGCACCCCCAAGCGGCCTCGTTTGACCGCCAACTCGATGCTGTCGCGAAGCGCCAAACACGCTGGGATGTAGGGACTCTCGCCGTCGCTGAGCTCGGCGCACCTTCGCACCGCTTCGGCGGTCCACTGGACACTGGTGTGAGGCAGACTGTGCTTTTTCACGAGCACCTCTGCGCCACACCGGGTGCACTCCACCGGAGTCAGGCCGCCGTGCAGATAATCCTGCCGGTCCATGACTCAAACCGCTTCAGCCTGCTGCTGCCGAGCCAGATTCTCGGCCACCTCGGCCTGCCAGTGTTCGTTGGCACGACTGGTGTCCAGCTCGAATTCGAAGCGCGCCACCATGTCCTCCGAGATGTCCTCGACGTCGACGTAGAACTGCTCGTACCACCGCCGCAGTTGATAGACCGGCCCATCCTCGGCGCACAGCAGGGGATTGTCGATGCGGCTCTTGTGCTTCCACACCTCGACGTCCTGCTCGAAACCGAGCGTGAGGCTGTCGGCGAA
>DPJL01000471.1:7517-38740 GCA_003543035.1 Micromonosporaceae bacterium
CCCCACTGCAGCAGGAAGGAGTTTTCCGTAATCGGGTAGTGGCAGTTCACCAGCGCACTTTCGACCTGGATGCCCCGGAAGTCGTTCCACAAGTAGTCGATCATGTAGGACGGCCCGTAATACGAGGCGTCCGAACGCAACTGGCTCTCGGAGTAATGCGACCCGCTGCCCATGTCGGGCCGGCTCTTGGACACCATGTACTGCGAGGCCACGTGTCCTTCCAGGACGTTCTTGAAATACGTCGGGAAGGCGAAGTGGATGTAGAAGAAGTGCGCCATGTCCACCACGTTGTCGATCACTTCGCGGCAGTTGGCGCCCTCGATCAGCAGGGTGTTCCAGCTCCACTTGCTCCACTCGTCGTCGAAGGCGCCGTCGATCCGCGGAATGGTGATCTCCGGCGGTGGCGGGTTGCCCTGTGGGTCGTTCCAGACGAAGAGCTGCTGATTCTGCTCCAGGGTGATCCACGCCCTGGTGCGGGCGCGCGGGGGAACGCGGTTGGCGTAGGGGACCTGCGTGCACTTGCCATCGCCGCCCCAACGCCAGTCGTGAAAGGGGCAGGCCACCGAATCGCCTTTGACGGTGCCCATCGTGAGGTCGCCACCCATGTGCCGGCAGTAGGCGTCGAGCACGTTCAGCTTGCCCTGCGAGTCGGCGAAGACCACGAGCTTGGTGCCGAAAGCATGGATCGCGTGTGGACCGTTTACCCGGAATCGATCAGCGAGCCCGAGGCAGTGCCAACCGCGTGCGAACCTCGTCGGCACCTGGCCGACGTCGATGGTCCGTACACCCTCTGCCTGATCCATTAGGCCCTCCATCGGAGTTTATGAGCTCTTACGTCTCACCTGAAACAGGTTATAGACTCTTCCAGCGTATGCGCTAGACTGACGCCGATAGCATACTAGAACACGTTCTAGTTTACGCGGGAGGACTGATGAGCGAAAGAGTCAGCGAAGAGGTCCTGGAAGGCCTCCGCGAACTCCAGCCGGTGTTGCGTGAGCGGGCGCAGGAGGCCGAGGATCGCCGGGTGCTGTCCGCGGAGTCCATTAAAGCGTTGGAGGAGACCGGATTCTTCCGGTTGCTGCAACCGAAGATCTTCGGCGGGCTGGAAGCAGACCCCATGTACTTCTACAACGGTGTGCGGATCATCGCGAGCGCCTGCGGGTCGACCGGGTGGGTGTCTTCCGTGGTCGGGGTGCATCCGTGGCAGCTGGGGCTTTTCTCGGCGCAGGCACAGCAAGACGTGTGGGGAAGCGACATCGACACCAGGATGTCCTCCTCCTATGCACCGACCGGCAAAGCGACGCCGGTGGAGGGCGGCTTCCGGCTCAGTGGCAAGTGGAGCTTCTCATCCGGCTGCGACCACGCGACCTGGGTGTTGCTGGGCGGCATGGTCTTCGGTGAGGACGGAAAACCCCAGGACTTTAGAACCTTCCTGCTGCCGAGTACCGACTACACAATCAAAGACGTGTGGGACGTCGTCGGCCTGCGCGGGACCGGCAGCAACGACATCCTCGTCAACGACGCTTTCGTGCCGGAGTATCGCTCGCTGAGCATCAACGACACGGCGAAGTGCGCGTGTCCCGGGCATGAGGTCAACGGCGGGCCGCTTTACCGGCTGCCATGGGGGTCGATTTTCCCCTACGCGATCACGGTTCCGGTGGTGGGCATGGGCTACGGGGCGTACGACGCGCACGTGGCGCATCAGCGGGAGCGGGTGCGAGTCGCATATCTGGGCCAGAAGTCGGCCGAGGACCCGTATGCACAGGTGCGGGTGGCGCAGGCGTCCTGCGATCTGGACGCTTCGTGGCTCCAACTCGAGCACAACATGCGTGAGCTGATGCAGCACGCCGTGGACGGGACGAAGGTGCCGATGAGCGTGCGGTTGCGAGTCCGGCGCGATCAGGTGACCGCGACCGGTCGTGCGATCAACGCGATCGACCGATTGTTTGAGAACTCTGGGGCTCGGGTGCTTGCTTCTGGTACACCCATCCAAAGATTTTGGCGAGACGCACATGCCGGCCGAGTTCACGCGATCAATGACCCCGAGCGCGCACTTTCCATGTTCGGCCAGGGCGAGTTCGGCGTCCCGTTCACCGACGCCTGGGTGTGAGCCGGATGCTGCACTATCACGAAGAGGGGCAAGGCTTTCCGGTCGTGTTTCTACACGGCGGCGGGCCGGGCGCCTCCGGCTTGAGCAACTTCGGGCGCAACGTTTCGGTCTTCGCCAAACAGTTCCGGGCCATCGTGGTGGATCAGCCGGGCTTCGGCAGGTCCGCGGTGTCCGAAGCGGACGGTCACTACTTCACAATCGCTGCTGATGCTGTGCTTGCGCTTCTCGACGAGCTAGGTGTCGAAAAGGCTCATCTGGTCGGCAATTCCCTCGGCGGTGGCACAGCAATCCGCTTCGCCCTACGCCATCCGGATCGGGCCGCGCGCCTGGTGCTCATGGGCCCGGGTGGGTTGAGCCTCAACGTGTTCTCGCCGGACCCGACCGAAGGCGTGAAGCGTTTGTACGAGTTTGCCGCTCCGCCGGGGCCGAGCAAGGAGAAGCTGGCCGCGTTCCTGCGCACGCTCGTCTTCGACCCCGGTCTGGTCACGGATGAGTTGGTGGAGGAGCGTTTCGCCGCTGCGAGCTCGCCATCGGCGTTGGCCGTGATGTGGGCGATGGGTAAGACTTTCACGAATCCCGCGACGGCCGAAGACGGAATGCTCTGGCGCGAAGCACATCGGCTCAAGCATGAGACTCTGCTGATCTGGGGACGTGAGGATCGCGTTAACCCGCTTGACGGTGCCCTTGTCGCGCTCAAGCTGCTAAAACGATCGCAGCTGCACGTCTTTGGCGGCTGTGGGCACTGGGCCCAATTGGAAAAGTTCGATGAGTTCAACCGCCTGGCGATTGACTTTCTTAGGGGAGGCGCTCAATGACAGGGATTCGCTCTTTGGGGTACCTGAGAATCGAGGCCACGGACATAGCGGCTTGGCGCGAGTTCGGAGTCAAGATTCTCGGCATGGTGGAAGGGCGTGGCCCCAACGCGGAGGCGCTCTACCTTCGCATGGACGACTTCCCTGCCCGGCTGATTGTCGTGCCCGGCGAGAAGGATCGGCTGCTCGCCTCCGGATGGGAGGTGGCCGACTCCTCCGCTTTGGACACTGTGCGGCAATCGCTTGAGGCAGCTGGAGTTGCCGTCAAGCCGGGCGATGCCGACGAGCTCGCTGATCGGCGAGTCGAGGGTATGGTGCATTTCACCGACCCGTTCCGCAACAACCTGGAGATCTTCTGGGGCGCGGCTCTCGAGCACCGGCCCGCGATCAGCCCGTATGGCAACAGGTTCGTCACCGGCGACATGGGTCTGGGGCACGTCGTGTTGCCCGCGTTGGACACCGCTGCCGCGATGCGCTTCTATACCGAAGTGCTCGGTTTCCGGTTGCGCGACTCGATGCGGATGGATCCGCGCGCCTTCGGGATGCCTGCCGAGAGCCCGCCAATGTGGATGCGCTTCCTCGGGTGCAACCAGCGGCACCATTCCCTTGCCCTGGCCCCGATGCCCCTGCCGGCGAAGATAGTGCATCTGATGATTGAGGTGGATTCGCTGGACGGGGTGGGTCAAGCGATGGATCGCTGTCTGCGTAAGGGGATCACGCCTACCTCTTCGCTGGGACGGCATGCCAACGATCTGATGGTTTCCTTCTATCTCAAGACTCCGGGCGGGTTCGACGTGGAATACGGGACAGACGGTCAACTCGTGGACGACGCGACGTGGGTCGCTCGTGAGACGACGGCGATCAGCCTATGGGGTCACAAGTTCGCCGCCGGTCATGGGCACTGACGAGTTCCGCCACGTCCTCGGGCACTTCTGTACGGGAGTGACCGTGGTGACTACTGTCGAGGCAGGCGAGCCCGTCGGGTTCGCCTGCCAGGCATTTGCCGCACTCTCCCTTGACCCACCGCTGGTGCTCTTCTGCCCTGGCAGCAAATCGTCCAGCTGGCAACGGATCGAGCGGGCGGGTCACTTCTGTGTCAGCGTGCTCGCGGAGAACCAACAGGACGTTTCCCGGGTCTTCGGCACTGCCGGCGCGGACAAGTTTGCCCATTTGTCCTGGACACTTTCGCCCAGCGGGGCACCCATTGTGGACGGATCCCTTACCTGGATCGACTGCACCATTGAGTCCACCGCTGAAGCAGGTGACCACTTCATCGTCGTGGGCCGGGTGACCATGCTAGGGCCCGTGCGCGATGAGCGACCGCTGCTCTTCTATCGCGGCCGCTACACCGGCACCGCGACCGCAGTCCCGGCTGGGCCGCCAGAGGTCGTGGACACCCTGCTCGCGTGGCCGCGTCACACCGACTGGATCTAATCCAGCACATGTGACGCCAAGCGGGCAACGTGAGTCCGTGGGTGGCCGAAAAGCTCGGCGGATCCGTGGGCTCTCTTGAAGTACCGGTGGGCGTCGTGTTCCCAGGTGATGCCGATGCCGCCGTGTAACTGGATCATCTCGGCGGCGACCTTCTGGAATGCCTCGGAACAGTGCACCTTCGCGACAGCCGCGCTGGACGGTTCGCCGACGAGCGCGGCCAAGTACGCCGACCGCGCGGTTTCAACGAGGACGTGAAGGTCCGCCATCCGGTGTTGCAGGGCTTGAAAACTGCCGATCGGCCGTCCGAATTGGACTCTCGATTTCGTGTATTCAACTGTCAGCTCAAAGGCGCGTTCGGCCGCCCCTACCTGTTCGGCAGCGAGCGCCACGATCGCCATGTCCCTGACCTTTTCGGAGAATGGACCGAGCTTCGTGCCTTCACTGAGCATCTTGACCCGACCCATATGTCGGCTCTCGTCCATCGCTACCAACGGCTCCACGGCTACCTGTGCGCGGTCGAGCTCAAGGAGATCGTCGCCGTCGACAACCAGGAACGTGTCAGCGATGCCCGCATCGAGGACGAACTCCGACCAGACCAGGGCTGCGACATTCGAACCGTTGGCGATCCCGGGCAGTAAGCGCTGACACGCCTCACTATTGCCGGTGAGGAGAAGTGCTTGGGTGGCAAGGATTGTGGAAAGCATTGGAGCCGGTGTCAGAGTGCGGCCAAGTTCTTCTTGCACAATGCAGGCTTCAGCCATCCCCGCACCGGCGCCGCCGTAGGACTCGGGAACGAGCAACCCGGCTACCCCGATCTCGCTGCAGAGCCGTCCCCAGGCTCCTTCGGCCTGTTTACTCAGCAATCCTCGGCAGGCATCACGAAGTGCGTCAAGCTCGTTCATAGCGCCGCCATCACTCGGGCCCGATGCTCGGCCGGGGTGCCCCAAGCCGGGATCAGGTCACGGACCTTGGTAAACCAGAGACTGAGATCGAACTCCTCGGTGTAGCCGATAGCACCGTGGACTTGCAGAGCCGCGCGTGCCGCTAGATAGGCCGCATCGCTACAAGCCACCTTGGCAGCCGAGATGTCTCGTGGCTCATAAGAGCTCGCCGCGGCATAGAGCAGCGGTCGGGCGAATTCGAGCGCGATGAATACGTCGGCGAGCTTGTGCTTTATCGCTTGGAATCGCCCAATCGGTTGCCCGAATTGGACTCGCTGCTTGGCGTATTCGACCGACATCTCCAGCATGGCTCGCCCAGCGCCCAGGAGTTGGGCCGCGCAAGCCAGGGCGCCCGCGTCCGAGATGGCGGCATCACTGGATCCGGGGAAGAGCCGGCGCGTTCGGTCGATCCCTATGGCCAAATCGCCAGGCGTGCCGCCCAGAACGAAGCTGGCAATGTCGGCATCGAGAAACAATGGGCCCACTGTGGCGATAGCCTCGCCCGAAGCGAGTTGGCGAAGCAACGCCGACGCTTCAGGGGTGCCGTCGCGACCGCGAGCGGCAATCGATGCCGTATAGCCAATGCCTGACGCGAGCATTGTCGGCGCGACCACGATGGATTCGATGAGCGGTCCGGGCACTGCATGGTGGCCGAGCTCTTCGAAGGCAACGACGAGGTCCAGCGGGCGGGCTCCGAGCCCGTCCGCCTCTTCCGGAATGGCAAGCGCGGTCACGCCAAGTTTGGCCAATTTGCGCCAGAGGGTGAGACCCGGTTCGTGCTCTCCTCTTGCCCAGGCGCGTGCCACAGCCGGGGTGTCAGCGTTGCTGAGGAGATCGTGGATGGCGGCCGCGAACTGCCGTTGTTCCCTGGTCGGAGTCATCGTGGCAACCCCAGCAGCCGTTCGGCGATCACGTTGCGCTGAACCTCATTGGTGCCGGCATAGATCGGCCCGGCCAAGGCGAAGAGGTATCCATCGGCCCAGCGTTCGTCTGGCGCGCCGCCGAGCAGGTCTAGTGCGGTCTCGTGCAGCGCCAGATCCAGATCGGACCAGAAAACCTTGCCAGCGCTGGATTCCGCTCCCAATGACCCGCCTTCGGCGAGCCGGTTCACCGTGCCGAGCGTGTGCCACCTATACGCCTGGGCACCAATCCACGCGTCGACAACTCGGTCACGCATCGCGGTGTCGCTGGGATCTCCTTTCCGGCGCCAAAGGTCGAGGAGCCGATCAGCGGTCGCGGTGAAGCGGCCCGGGCTGCGCAGGGAGAGTCCACGTTCGTGGCTGGCGGTGCTCATGGCAACTCGCCAGCCTTGATGCGGCTCGCCGATGACATCGGTGTCGGGCACGAAGACGTTGTCCAGGAAGATCTCGGCAAAGCCGGGCTCACCGTTGAGCTGGGGGATGGGCCTTACTGTCACGCCTTCGGCTCGAAGGTCGAACATCAGGTAGGTCAGGCCGCGGTGCTTCTCCGCACTCGGGTCGCTGCGGAAGAGTCCGAAAGCCTTGTCCGCGAAGGATGCTCGAGAGCTCCACGTTTTCTGACCTGACAGCAGCCATCCGCCGTCAGCCGGGATCGCGGTGGAGCGGATCGCCGCGAGATCGCTGCCTGCTTCGGGTTCGGACCAGGCCTGAGCCCATACGTCGTCAGCTCTGGCCATCCGGGGCAGGAGACGGTCGCGTTGTTCCTGAGTGCCGTGGGCGAAAAGTGTTGGTGCCAAGAGGAACAGGCCGTTCTGGCCGACCCGGATAGGTGCGTCGGCGGCCCAATATTCCGCTTCGAAAGTCAGCCAATCGTGCAGGGATGCGTCGCGCCCGCCGTACTCGGCCGGCCATGACACCGCGGCCCACCCAGCGTCGAATAGTTTGCGCTCCCACTCTCGATGAGCGGCGTTGCCTTCCGCGGTGTCCACGGATAGGAGGCGTTCGGTGGGAACGTTGGCTGCGAGCCATTCGCGCAGCCCGTTCATGAAGCCGCGTTCTTCATTGAGCGAGCGTCCATCCCGGCCAGCGAATCCGGGGAGACCTCGGCGTTGTGCGAGTGCCCAAGGTGATGCAGCCCGAAGACCGAGTCCATCCCGGCTCGCATGCCCATCTGGTCCTCACATTGGTTCACGGCTCGCTTGGTGAGGGCAAGGCCGAACCGTGGCATCGCTGAGATGCGCTCGGCCAACGCGAAGGTCTCCTCCTCCAAAGACGCCCGAGGGACGACACGATTGACCATGCCCACCTCGTACGCCCGCTGCGCGGTGAACCGGTCACCGGTGAAGAGCATCTCCTTGGCAAAACGCGGTCCGACGACCCACGGATGCGCGAAGTATTCGACGCCCGGGATTCCCATTCGCACCACCGGATCGGAGAAGAAGGCGTCCTCCGAGACGACGATCAGGTCGCAAACCCAAGCGAGCATCAGCCCGCCCGCTATGCATGCGCCGTGCACCATGGCGATGGTCGGCTTGGGCATCTCCCGCCAACGACGGCACATGCCCAGGTATACCTCCATCTCACGGGCATAGCGCCGATCCGCACCTTCGGCGGAGGTGTGGTCCCACCAGAGTGTGGCCTTGCGCTCGAACGACTGATCGACATCCCGGCCGGGGGTGCCGATGTCGTGCCCGGCCGAAAAATGGTCGCCCGCACCGGCAAGCACGATGACGGAAACCTCGTTGTCATCGACCGCCTGGGTGAAGGCGGCATCGAGGGCATAGGTCATCGCCGAGTTCTGTGCGTTGCGGTATTCGGGCCGGTTCATGGTGACGACAGCCGCCCGGCCGCGCTTCTCATACCGCACCACAGTCATTTGGACTCCTCCCGGAGCATTCGCTTGAGGGGCTTGCCGGTCGCGTTACGCGGCAGGTCGACACGGAACTCGACTTCGCGCGGCACCTTGTAGTTGGCCAGGCTTGCGCGGCAATGGGTGACGACATCCTCGGGTGATAGCTCAAACCCAGGCCGGGCAACGACAAATGCCTTGCCCACTTCGCCGAGCCGATCGTCGGGCACGCCTATCACCACCGACTCGGCCACGCCCTCGAGCCGGGCGAGCACCTGCTCCACTTCAGCGGGATACACATTGAACCCGCCACAGATGTACATATCCTTCAGACGATCCGTGAGAGTCAGATACCCACGTTCATCCATCCGCCCGACGTCGCCGGTGTGTAGCCAGCCTTCCGAGTCGACTGCGGCTCGGGTGGATTCGGGGTCGTCGAGATATCCGAGCATCACGTTGGGTCCACGCAACAACACCTCGTCGTTGTCGCCAAGCCTCAACTCCATCCCGGCTGCCGCACGGCCGGATGTCGTGGCAACGGTAGAGGCGTCGTCGTCTGGTCGGCACATGGTCGCCACGACCGCCTCTGTGAGCCCGTAGGCGGTCAGCACCGTCTTGAAGCTCAGCTCCCGTTGCATTCGTTCAATCAGCGCCACTGGAACGGTTGCGGCGCCCGTGACGGCCAGACGAAGGGTGGACAGATCGCGCGTCGATCGCTCCGGGTGGTCAAGCATGGTCTGGTAGATCGTCGGTGGGCCGGGCAGCACAGTGATGCGCTCCGTCTCGACCAGCCGCATGGCCTCGGTGACGTCGAATGTCTGCTGCGGCACCATGGTCGCGCCACTGACGAGGCAGGCCAGAATGCCGGCCTTGTAACCGAAGCTGTGGAAGAAGGGATTGATTATCAGGTACCGGTCTGAGGCGCCAAGAATCCCGCAAGCCGCCCACGACTCGGCCACCCCAAGCGACTGCCGGTGTGCACTCATCGCACCCTTGCTGCGTCCCGTTGTGCCCGAGGTGAAAAGTATGTCGCTGACCTGATCCGGGGTGACCGCAAGAGCCCGAGCGTCGGCCTGCTCGACCGTCACTCCATCGGCAAGGCGCTCCACGTCGTCAATGTCGTCAGGGATCTGCCACACAATCTCCGGTGCCTCGGGCAACTCGGCCAGCCGGTCACGCCCGAGGAAGGTTCCGATGACGACGAGAGCTCGTGCCCCGCTTCGGGTTATCACATCCTGCGCCTCAGGTGCGGTGAACCGGGTGTTGATGGGTACAAGCACCCCGCCCGCGTAGAGCGCGCCCAGCGCCGCAATGACCCAATGAACGCTGTTGGGCGCCCAGATGGCAATGCGGTCGCCGGGTTGGATGCCTTCGGCCATGAATGCCCGCGCAGCCGTCCGGACTCGTTCGTGCAGCTGGGCATACGTCAGGCGCGGCCCGCCCGGCTCGGCCACCGCTTCGCCGAAATCCGTTGCCGCTCTTATCAGTGCCGCCGGGATGGTGAGCTTCACCCTCTCCTCCAAACAAGCAAGTGCTTGGTAGGGTGAGCCTATGCACGACGAGGAGTTTCGGCAACAAGTCAGGGCGTGGCTGGCGGACAACCTCACGCCCGACCTCGTCGACGTGGGCGGACCCGGGCGCGAGCATGAGGCGTTTGAGGAGCGGCTCGTTTGGGAGCAAAAGCTGGCGGCCGCCAACTGGACCTGCTTGGGGTGGCCCGCATCGCTTGGCGGACGGGACCTTCCGCTCACTCAGCAAGTCATCTTTCACGAGGAGTATGCGCTTGCCGGTGCCCCGGCACGGGTTGCCGCGGTGGGTGAGGGATTGCTTGCGCCGACGCTGATCGCCTTTGGCACCCAGGCTCAGCAGGACCGATTCCTGCCCGGCATCAAGTCGGCGAAGGAGCTTTGGTGCCAGGGATACTCCGAGCCGGGCGCGGGATCGGATCTCGCCTCGGTCGCGACGAAGGCCGTGCGCGACGGCGATGAGTGGGTCATCACCGGCCAGAAGATCTGGACCTCACTTGCCCATGTGGCCGACTGGTGTTTCGTCATCACGCGGACTGAGCCCGGCTCGCGGCGACACCATGGGCTGTCATACCTGCTTGTGCCCATGCGCCAACCGGGTATCACTGTGCGGCCTATCAGGCAGTTGACTGGTACCAGCGAATTCAATGAAGTGTTTTTCGACGGCGCACGGACCTCGAGCGACCTGGTGATCGGCGAAGTTGGGCAGGGCTGGCGGATTGCCATGGCCACCTTGGGATTCGAGCGCGGCGTCGCCATGCTTGGGCACCAGGTGCGCTTCCGCCGCGAGCTGGCGGGAATCATTGCCATCGCGAAAGGCAATGGAGCCATTGACGATCCGATCCTGCGCGACAAACTGACCCGCGCGTGGATCGGCCTCGAGGTGATGCGCGCCCATACGTTGCGGACGATGGCGATCGACGAGCCCGGTTTCGAAGCCTCGGTGACCAAGCTGGTTTGGGGCAAGTGGCACAAGGAGTTGGGCGAGCTGGCCATGGAAGTCATTGGCGCGCCTTCGATGGTGGGCCCACTCGATGATTGGCAACGCCTGTTTCTGTTCGGGCGGGCCGAGACCATCTATGGCGGGTCGGATGAGATCCAACGCGGCATCATCGCCGAGCGCGTGCTCGGCCTTCCCCGGCAGGAGCGCTCGTGAAAACGCATGACCTGCTTAAGGATCGAGTGGTCGTGGTTACCGCGGCTGCGGGGACCGGGATCGGCTCTGCGGTCGCTCGTCGTTGCTTGGAAGAAGGCGCCAGTGTCGTGGTCTCCGACGCCCACGAGCGGCGTTTGAGCCAAGCCGCCGATGAGCTCACGAGCGAGTTTGGTGAGCGGGTCTGGTCGGCGCCATGCGATGTCACGTCCACTTCCCAGGTGGAGACGCTGATTGGCGAAGCCGTCGAGCATTTCGGCCGGCTGGACGTGATGATTAACAATGCCGGCCTCGGCGGGACGGGATCAGTGCTCGATCTGTCCGATGAGGACTGGGCGCGAGTCCTGGATATCACTCTCACCGGTACTTTCCGTTGCACGCGTGCGGCTCTGCGGCAGATGGTGGCGCAGGGGAACGGCGGCGCGATCGTCAACAACGCCTCGGTCCTCGGCTGGCGAGCTCAAGCTGGGCAAGCGCACTACGCCGCGGCCAAGGCCGGGGTGATGGCGCTGACTCGCTGCGCGGCCCTCGACGTTGCCGAACATGGCATTCGTGTTAACGCCGTGGCTCCAAGCCTTGCCATGCATCCGTTTCTGGCCAAGGTGACGACGGACGAACTGCTGCGTGAGCTTGCCGGGCGAGAAGCCTTCGGTCGTGCGGCGGAGCCGTGGGAGGTTGCCAACGTAATGGTCTTCCTCGCCAGCGACCTCGCCTCCTACCTAACCGGCGAGGTCATCTCGGTCAGCAGCCAGCACCCTTAGTTAGAGCCGCTCGATAATGGTTCCGGTGGACATCGCGCCGCCGGCGCACATCGTGATCAGAGCGGTATGCCCGTCCCTTCGTTCCAACTCGTGTAGAGCTGTCGTGATAAGGCGTGCGCCGGTGCTTCCCACCGGATGACCCAATGCGATCGCGCCGCCGTTGACATTCACCTTCTCCGGATCGGGATTGTGCACGCTCATCCAGGAAAGCACCACGGAGGCGAAAGCTTCGTTGACCTCAAACAAATCCAGGTCGTCAATCTTCATACGGCTCTGTGCAAGGACTCTTTCGGTTGCGGCGACTGGGCCATCCAGGTGGTAGTAGGGCTCGGCGCCCACCAGGCATTGCGCGACGATGCGGGCTCTTGGCCGCAAACCGAGGTCGCGTGCCTTGTCGATGTCCATCACGAGCACGGCTGCGGCGCCGTCGGAGATCTGCGACGCCGTTCCGGCCGTATGGAATCCATCTTCGAGGACGGGCTTTAGCGCGCTGAGGCCCGCCAGAGTGGTATCCCGCAAACCCTGATCGCGAGTGACGTCACCAACCGCGACGATCTCGCGGTCAAACCGGCCCTCGGACCAAGCCTGCTGGGCCAACTGCTGGGAACGCACGCCGAAGGTGTCTATCTCCACTCGGGACATACCGCGTCGCTTGGCGATCCGTTCGGCGGCAACGTACTGGTTTGGTAGGTCGATGTTCCACGAATCCGGCCGAGGTTGCCCGGCCTCCGCACCTACGTTGGCGCGCAACGCGACCCGGCTCATTGCCTCGACGCCGCAAGCGATGCCGGCGGCGATGGCGTCCGCGGCGATCAGGCCGGCGATGAGGTGTGTGGCCTGTTGCGCAGAGCCGCACTGAGCGTCGAGAGTCAGGCAGCCCGCTTGGTACGGCAGGCCCGCGTGCAGCCACGCGGTGCGGGTGACGTTGTTGGACTGCTCGCCTGCCTGAGTCACGCAGCCGCCGAATATCTGCTGAATCTCGGCGGGGTCTATACCAGCTCGCTCGACGAGGCCGCGCTGCGCGACTCCCAGAATCTCCGCAGCGTGCAGGCCGGAGAGCCAACCGCCGCGCTTGCCGATCGGGGTTCGAATCGCTTCAACTATCACCGGAGTGCCCACGCCACGATATTAGAACGTGTTCTGATATTGAGCAAACTTGGCCGTTTACGTGCGGCGTTCTATGTGCTGCAATGACTAGAACGTGTTACAGGAGGGCGACGCCATGATTCCGGAAGGTTTCGACTTCACCGATCCTGGTCTATATGAGGAACGGGTGCCAACCGAGGAGCTCGCCGAGCTCCGCCGCACCACGCCGGTTTGGTGGAACAAACAGCCTCGCGGCATTTCCGCCTATGACGACGAGGGCTACTGGGTTGTTACCCGGCATGCCGACGTCATGGAGGTGTCCCGCAATAGTGATGTCTACTCCAGCTGGGAAAATACCGCGATAATCCGATTCAATCCAGAGAAGATGAGCCGCGAGCAGATTGAGCTGCAGCGGTTCGTTCTGCTCAACATCGACCCGCCGCATCACACCAAGCTTCGCGGAATCGTTTCCCGAGGCTTCACCCCGCGTGCCATCAACAGTTTGCGTGACGCCCTCGCCGCCAAGGCGGAGACGATAGTTCACAACGCACTCGAGAAGGGCACCGGCGAGTTCGTCACCGATGTCGCATGTGAGTTGCCGTTGCAGGCGATCGCAGAGCTGATGGGTGTGCCCCAGGAGGACCGGCACAAGATTTTCGACTGGTCCAACGAAATGATCGGATATGACGACCCGGACTATGAGGGCGATCCGCTGAACTCAGCCATGGAGCTGCTCGGCTACAGCATGGCCATGGCCGAGGAACGCAAAGCCTGCCCCATGAACGACATCGTCACGACCCTCGTGCACGCGGAAGTCGACGGTGGACACCTCACCTCCGACGAGTTCGGTTTCTTCATCATCCTGCTGGCCGTGGCAGGCAACGAGACCACGCGTAACTCGATCTCCCACGGCATGAACGCCTTCATGGACCACCCGGAGCAGTGGGAGCTCTTCAAGGCGGAGCGACCCAAGACCACCCCCGATGAGATCGTTCGCTGGGCCACGCCGGTGACCGTCTTCCAGCGCACGGCTACGGTCGACACCGAGCTGGGCGGGCAGAAGATTAAGAAGGGCGATCGGCTCGGCTTGTTCTACCGGTCGGCAAACTTCGACGAAGAAGTCTTCGACCATCCGGAGCGCTTCGACATCATGCGCAGTCCCAACCCGCATCTGGGGTTTGGCGGCAGCGGCGCACACTTCTGCATCGGCGCCAACCTCGCGCGGTTGCAGATCGACCTGATCTTCAACGCCATCGCCGATCACATGCCGAACATTCGCAAGGTCGGCGAGCCGCGAAGGCTTCGGTCCGGATGGCTCAACGGGATCAAGGAACTTCAGGTTCAGTACCAGTAAGAAAGGATCGTGGGCCGTCCAACTTGGACGGCCCACAGCTTTGAGCGCTGCGCTATGCGTGAGCGGCGATGAAGCTGTCCAGGCACCTCTCGGCGTTAGCCGTGATCGTCAGCGGCGGGTCGGCCAGACAAGCCGTGCCTGGCAGCAGCGAACCGTCGACGCAGTAGAGGTTGTTGTAGTCCAACGACCTTCCGTTGAAGTCCGTGCTCTGGCCCATGACCATGCCACCGAGTGGATGCCATGTGTTGGCCGCGCCGAAGCCGTGCCCGGCGTTGCGGTCATAGTTGGGAAGGCCGTTCAGCAGTCGGCCCTTCTTGCCTTCGGTTTCCCACCACAGCCTGGTGGCGAGATCGCGGCCGGCCTTCTCGCCCTTGGTTTCCATGACCCCGTACGGCCAGTAGACCTTGCCAGTGCCGCTCACCGGATCGAAGCGGATTTCGCCGCGCTCCGGGGCCATGCTCGTGATGAGGTGAGCCGAGGCCTTTCCCGTCCAAGACGGCGCCGACTCGAACGCCATCGCCGCCACGGCAAAGGGATTGTTGTCGTCGTAGAACTTGACCGTGCCCGGCGTGCTTTGGGCCGATCCGGCGTCCTTGCGCAACTTCAAGCGGACGACCAGGAAGTCACCGTTGTTGCCGAACCCTTTGCCGACCGTGGCACGCAATCGAGGCAGCCAACCCCGTGCCCGAGCCGTGACGAGCAATGAGCTGGTGTAAACCGTGCCAGCGGCCATGAACAGGTAGTCACAGGTGAAAGTCTTGGTAGCCAGCACATCGCCATGTTCGTTGATCTGCTTACACCTCACCTCGAAGCCGTCCTGACCCGAGATCTCGTGGATTTCAGTGACTTCGTGTAACGGTTGGACAATCACATTGCCCGTTGCTGCCGCCCACGCGAGGTAATTGCGGTCGACGCTGTCCTTCGCGAACGGAACCGGGACAGGTGTCTTGCCGAACTCGGCCACGGTCGCACGCCATGCGGGCTGGATTTCGGCGGGGACGAGTGTCGCGTTGAGGTTCTGCCTGGCGCGCGGCCAATAAGTCTGATCCATCACGTCGAACGGAAGCTCCGCCGGGTAGACCTGATCCCATTCGCTGCGCCGGGGTTGTGACATGGACATACCCATGACCAATGAGCTACCACCGACACCGACTCCACTTAGGACATTGATACCGTCACCTCGGTGCGTGGCGATCACGCCAGCCCGTCCTTCGCTTCCCCTTTCCAGCACAGTCGTCTGTACCCCGGCTTGGCCGAGCCGGTATGCGGCAACGGCACCGCCGAACCCGCTGCCGATGACGATGGCTGTCTTACCCGCCAGATTGGGCACCTGGCCATAAGACGCGAGAGCCTGTTGCCGACCGACGGCACCGGAGGCTACCGCCGCGCCTGCTCCCAGCGCTGTAACGCGTAGGAGGCTGCGCCTTTTGAGGTTCTGTTGCGCCATACGCTTACCTCTCAGGGACGAGGGGCGGCCCCCACCACCCACATGGAGAAGAACTGCGACCCTCCCCCATACGCGTGGCCAAGTGCCCGTTGGGCATCGGGCACCTGATGCGCACCGGCGCGGCCCATCACCTGCATTGCCGCTTCAGCGAAGCGGAGTAGGCCGGAGGCGCCGATAGGGTTGGAGCAGAGCACACCGCCGGAGGGATTGACCGGCAGCCTTCCCCCTATCCGGGTCTCGCCGGCCTCGGTCAGCTTCCAACCGTGACCCTCCTCGGCGAAGCCCAGATTCTCCAGCCACATCGGCTCGAACCAGGAGAAGGGAACATAGATCTCGGCGGCGTCGATCTCATTCAGCGGGTCGGTGATCCCGGCCTGCTGCCACAGAGCCATGGCTGCTTCGTGCCCGGCCCTTGGGTTGACATGGTCCTTGCCGGAGAACGAAGTCGGCTCGGTCCGCATGGCGGTGGCGTGAATCCAAGCCACCGGACGCTCAGATGCCTCGGCCGCGGCCTGATCGCCGATCACGATGGCGCAAGCTCCATCGGACGACGGGCACGTCTCGTCATATCGCACCGGATCCCACAGCATCGCGGACGACTGCACCGATTCCATGGTGATGTCCGGCTGGCGAAGGTGGGCAAAGGGATTGAGGCTGCCATTGCGGCGATCCTTGACCGCGACCATCGCCCCGACATGTTCCGGCGCCCCGGAGCGCCGGATGTAGGACCGGATGTGCGGGGCAAAGTAGCCGCCCGCTCCGGCTCCCAGCGGCATCTGAAACGGCGGGTTGATGGAGAGCGCCCACATGGCATTGGACTCGGACTGCTTCTCGAAGGCGACGGCCAGGACTCGCTTGTGGACTCCAGAGCGAACGAGACTGCTCGCGACTATGCCGGTAGAGCCACCCACCGAACCGGCCGTGTGCACGCGCAGCAACGGTTTGCCGACCGCACCGAGAGCATCGGCGAGGAACAGCTCGGGCATCATCACACCCTCAAAGAGGTCGGGCGCTTTGCCGACCACCACAGCGTCGATGTCTTCCCAATCGCTACCGGAGTCGGCGAGAGCCCTGTCCACCGCTTCGCGGCAGAGCCCGGCGATGGAGACGTCAGTCCGCCGGGTCGCGTGGTGGGTCTGGCCTGTGCCGAGCACAGCGGCTCTATGACTCATCTTCCCTCCATCACGCAGACCAGGTTTTGCTGCAGAGCGGGCCCGCTGGTGGCATGGCCGAGCGTGCGCTGTGCACGACCGTCGATGATCTCCTTGGCCGCCGAACCGATGCGCGCCAACCCTGCGGCGAACATGGGATTGCCAGGCAGCACGCCACCGGACGGGTTGATCGCCACGCTGTCGCCCAGCCCTAGTGCTGTACGAAGGAGGAGCTCCTGATGCGTGAAAGGTGCATGCAGCTCGGCGAGGTCCACGCCTTTGGCAATGGCCGCCCGTCCTGCCGCTGTCGCTGATGGCGCGATGGTCAGATCTCTCAACCCGAGGTGCTGCGAATCGATGCGGTGCTCGAATCCGGTGATCCAAGCGGGCCGCTCGCACAGCTCGCGAGCCCGATCACCGGCGGCGAGGATCACCACAGCGGCACCATCTGTAATGGAAGCGCAGTCGTGCTTTCGCAGCGGATCGGCGATGTAAGGCTGGTCGAGCAGATCCTCTACCGACGCTTCCAGGCCTCTGCTTCGAATCGCCACCGCCGCCATCTCCTTCTCGCTCCACAACCCGGCTTCGATGCCCAGCCGGGCTTGCAGCGCGGCGATGCTCACTGAGTCGGGCCAGAGGGGAGCCAACAGGTATGGGTCGAGCTGGAGAGCCATTACCCGGCGCAGCATACCGGCCGAGGACTTGCCGAAGCCGTAGACCAATGCGGTTTCCGCTTCGCCGCTAAGGATTTTCACCCAAGCCTCGTAGAGCGCCCACGCGCCGTCCATCTCCACGTGCGACTCCGCCATTGGCGGCACCGCTCCGATCGCGTCGACCGCTGTGACGAAGGAGAACGCCCGCCCGGCAAGATAATCCGAGGAGCCGGAGCACCAGAAGTCGATGTTGTCCTTGGACAATCCGGTGGTGTCAAAGGCTTCCCGGAAGATGGGCACCAGCATTTCGACACCGTTGGTGGTGCTGTCGTCCCGGCGAGTCCTTGGGGATTCGGCGAAGGCGATGACTGCGACATCCGTCATAGGTGACTCGCATAGGACTCGTATGGTGCGTCGGGCTCTTCCGCGGGCCGGAAGTGGTCGATGTTCTGCGGGGTATAGCCCCATTGCTCACGCGGCTTCCAGACCGCCTGCACGCGCATACCCATCCTTACCTCATCGGCGGGACAGCCGAGAATGAGGTGAGCAAAGGGAATGTCAGCGCCATCCAGAAGCACCGCCGCATGTACGTAGGGTGGTTTGGTGCGCTGGCCCGGAAAGGGGACGTTCACGATGCAGAAGGTGGTCACCGTGCCGACATCCGACAGCTCGACCTCGTCCGTGGTGGGCACGCCACAGGTGGGGCAAGCACCCCTGGGCGGAATGTAAACCTTCTCGCATCCTGGGCAACGCTGCGCCAGGAGTCGGCCCTCTTTGAGGCCATAGAGATAGCGTGTCTCCTCGGGCGAGGCTGTGTGCTCGTATTGCAGCCGGATCGGGGTGGTGACCATAGTGACGGGATCCACCGCAGCCAACGGCTCGCTGGGCTCCGAAGTGGACAGTGGCTCAAAGCAGACGATGTCGCGGATGCTGCCGACAGTGCTCTGTGCCCACCTGACCTGGACTCGCATCCCCGTGTTCATCCGCTGCGCCGAGCCTGCGTCGACGGCGTGCAGCATCGGGGTGTCAGCCCCGTCGAGGCGGATCAGCGCCCATGCGAAGGGCTGCTCGAGCGGCTGACCCTCCAATGGCTGGGGCATCCACGACCAACTCAGCACCGTACCGACCGCAGCAACTTCTACGAACTCGGTTGGAGGGGCGTGGGTGACCGGGTCGTACTCCACTGGCGGAGCGTGCACTCGGCCGTCCGATCCGCGCGCGCCGATGACGCGGCGCTGTGCCAGCCCGGTCATGAACCGGCTCAGCGTGGGGCCGAGGGAGCGGGTGTAGTCGAAGCTGATCTCCAGTGGAGCATGCAGCGGCAGGCTCATGGGTCAAAGTGAAACACGTTTCTATTCCGGACGGCAATGGCTGTTGTTTGCCGTTGTAACGCGTTCTATATTTGGGCCGTGACCCACGCCCCGGGACTGTGGAACATAGCCAAGACTCAACCAGCACTGACAGCTGTTGTCGAGCCGGACGGGCGCCAGGTGAGCTATGAGGAGCTGGCCGCCGAGGCCGACCGGATCGGCCGGGGCCTGGCGGAGCTAGGGCTGCGATCGGGCGACAGCGTGGTGGCTCTGCTGCCTAACGGCGCCGATCTAGTCGCCACCTACTTCGCCGCTCTGCAGACCGGGCTCTACATCGTCCCGCTGAACTGGCACCTGGTCGCGGCCGAGATGGCGCACATTGTCGGGGACTGTGGCGCCAAGGCTTTCATCGCCCACTCGCTCTATGGGGATGCGGTAGTAGAGGCTGCGGGTGACGTGCCGGGCTTTGCTATCGGGGAGATACCCGGCTTCCGTCCGTTCAGTGAGCTCGGTGCGACGTCCGAGGGGCGGCCTGCGGAGCGGACCGCCGGGGCGCCGATGGTCTACACGTCGGGGACGTCAGGCCGCCCCAAGGGCGTGCGCCGTCCGTTGACAGGGGCGGATCCTGACCAGGTACCCCCCACAGCGCTTTGGTTCTTTGGTCTTTTTGGCTTGAAGCCGTTTGACGGGCACGTGCACCTGTGCGGATCGCCGCTCTATCACACGGCAGTGCTTAACTTCGTCGGCATCTCCCTCCAACTTGGACATACCACGGTCCTGATGGATCGGTGGGATCCGGAGGAAATGCTGCGACTGATTGAGCGGCACCGGGTTACGCACACGCACATGGTGCCGACCCAGTTCCGGCGGTTGCTCGCTTTGCCGGAGGAGATCCGCCAGCGCTATGACGTCTCCTCCATGCGGGCCGCGATTCATGGTGCCGCACCGTGTCCGCAGGAAACCAAGCGGCGCATGCTCGATTGGTGGGGCCCGGTGGTGGTTGAGTATTACGCGGCGAGTGAAGGCGGGGGAACCTCCATCACCGCACCGGAATGGCTGAGCAAGCCCGGATCCGTTGGCCGTGCATGGCCAGGATCGGAGGTGCGGGTGCTCGATGAGAGCGGCGAGGATTTGCCCGTCAATCAGCCGGGACAGGTCTTCATGCGCATGGGCGGATCAACATTTGAGTACCACAAGGACGCCGAGAAAACGCAGAAGTCCCGCCGCCGTGACATGTTTACCGTGGGGGACATCGGTTACCTGGACGAGGATGGCTATCTCTTCCTCTGTGACCGGGAAAGCGACATGATCATTTCTGGCGGGGTGAACGTCTACCCGGCCGAGATCGAGAGTGAGCTCGCCTGCCACCCCAAGGTTGCGGATGTGGCGGTCTTTGGGATCCCGCACGAGGATTGGGGCGAGGAGATCAAGGCTGTAGTCCAACCCGCGGAGGGGGTTGACCCGAGCGATTCGCTGACCGAAGAGCTGACCACATTCCTAAGTGGACGTTTGGCCAAGTTCAAGCTTCCTCGAACCATCGACTACACAGCCGAGTTACCGCGTGATCCCAACGGCAAGCTCTACAAGCGGCGGCTTCGTGACCCCTACTGGGCCGGTCGTGATCGGGTCATTTAGCGCGTTGGGGCGGACCTGAGCCGGGCCGCCCCAACGTCTCTACTTCACTTCGTAGGCACGGATGATTGTTTGGTCGACCGTGTTACCGGCGACGTCCTCGGCTTGCGCGCGCAGTGACACGAAGCCGGCCTGAGCCGGGTTGGCCAACAGCACGAACCGCTGTCCGAGCACCGAAATCACGATGGCTTCCTTCCACGTTGCCCCATCGTCATGGGACACCTGGACCTTGAGACTCTTCAGCCGCTTGGCATCCGAGCCTGGCTGCTGCCAAACCTTGACCGGGATCACCATGTAGCCTCTGGCACGCGCCGAGTTGTGCCGGTCCAACTGTGGGCTGAACCCCATCGCGGTGACCGGCAGGCGTTTCACACCGTCCACATGCGCTGAGTTGAAGCCCCAGACGGTGTGTACCTTCGTGGAGAGCCTGGCGGGAGCACCACGTTCAACGGTGGACTCCACCCTGTACTGCGCCGCGGCCGCGGGCACCTCGAAGACCGCATATGGCAAAGGCTTTTCGCCCACGAGTGAACCATTGCGGTAGAGAGCTGTTCTGGCCGAGGTGAACTTTCCAAACCCGGCCCTGCCCTCAGAATCGCCAAAGAGCGGCGGGAAAACCCCAATCTCGTCGTTGACCCGGCTGATCCAATCTGATGGCCATCTGCTTTCGGGGAACGTCGGACCGAAAACCGCTCGGTTGAAGTGCTCCCGGACGGTCTTGCCGACCTCATACTTCTTCGCCGGCAGCCCAACGCTGGTCACGGTCTCCGGTCTGCCCTCTTGGGTCGGCCAGAACTCCTCAAAGAAGCCGTCGTAGGCGACGGTGTCATTGACATAGAAGGCCCGCTCACCCGGAAGGGGAGTGGGCGACCCGACCGCCCACGCTCCGCCCGGCAGATTCGGGAAGCGCACCAGGACGCCTTGCTCGGTGGCGTGCCGGGCGTAATCCTCCTTGATGGTCGCCAGATCCCGTTGCGCCAATTGCTTTGTGAAGCCCTGATAGAAGCTTCCGGTCTGGGTCCACGCGAGGCTGTAGAGGATGGTGGGATCCAGCATCTCCTGCTGCTCGCGACCGAAAATGGTCTGCACCGAGGCACTGAAGCCTTGCACGGGCTTGGGTCCCAGGTGCCCGGTGAAGATGCCGTCGAAGCTTCTCGCGACGACACCGGCGCCGATGGACCCGTTCTCGAACTCCAGCGTGCCGGTAGCGTTGATGAGCAATGGTGTCACCGTGGTGTCCGGGAGGGTGACATTGACTACCCCGGCCAGGCGTGCGTCGAGCTGGATCGTCTGATCCGCGCCAACCTGAAGCTTTGGCCACATCAGCTGGGTGGTGCTGGGCTCACCTTCGCCGAAGGTATCGATCCAGCTGAACAGGAAGTATGTTCCGGCCGGAACACGGATCTCGCCCGTCCCATCCGGATCAGAGACCAGATAGTCCTTCCTTGTCTCCAGGTTGAACGCCACAGTGAAATGAGACTCAGCGGGCGCACCCGTCCGGTCCTTGTGGACGAGTTCGACTCGGAACTTCTGCTCTTCGCGGTCGACACCAAATGGTGTCTGCACCCTCACACCATCGGCCGTCGCGACGACGCGACCGCCCAGTGGGCCGATCAGGTTGCCCTGCCTGGTATCGGCAGTCAGGTTCACCGAGGCGCTTCCGCCCGCCGGAACCGTCACCGAGGACGCACTGAGAGAGAAGGCTCCGCCGGCGTTGTCGCTTAGCGCCAACTGCAACGTGACGTCGGCCGCACCGGCGTTGTGATAAGAAATTGCCTTGGTGACTACCGGATCATCCTCATGCGGCCACGTCTGCACCCCAAAACTGAGTGCGGCCGGGCTGGAGGAAACCTGAGCCGTGATGGCTCGTGCGACATCGACTCGCCCGGCCCCCTGAGCGAACGGACCGTCCGTGGCGTTCGGGTTGGCCGAGCCGGTCAGCGCAGCCTTGCGCTGAGCCGCTGTCCATTGTGGATGCTGCTGGGAAAGGATGGCAGCGGCTCCCGCGACGTGCGGAGTCGCCATGGATGTGCCGGAAATCGACATGTAAGGCTGGCCGGGCGTGCCGAGGAAACCGTCCTTGCTACGAGCTGCCACGATCGCGACTCCGGGGCCGGTGATCTCAGGTTTGAGCCCCGAATCGCCGATCCGTGGCCCCCGGCTCGAGAATTCCGCCAACTTGTCGGTCTTGTCGACGGCACCCACGGCGAGGGCCGCATCAGCGCTCGCCGGTGAGCCAACTGTGTAGTCGCCGCCAAAGCCCGAGTTGCCTGCCGCGATGACGAAAAGCGTTCCGTGCTGTGCGGTCAGGTCGTTGACCGCCTGCTCCAACGGATCCACCTCGGGACCGTCGCCGCCGCCCAGACTCATATTGACGACATCGGCGCCGGACTCGGCGGCCCATTGCATGCCGGCCAGGATCCACGACTCGGCACAGCCGAACGTCACGCAGACCTTGCCGTCAAGCAGGGTCGCGCCGGGGGCGACGCCCTTGTACTTCCCGCCTGAGGTGGCACCGGAACCGGCGATCGTTGAGGCAACGTGCGTGCCGTGGCCGACCCGATCCAGGGCGTCCTCCTCCTCGGCCGCGAAGTTTTGCGCTGCCGAGATCTTTCCGGCCAGGTCGGGATGAGTCGCGTCAACGCCGGTGTCGAGCACGGCCACCTTCACACCCGTTCCATCAAGCCCGGCGTTCCACGCGGCGGGTGCGCCAATCTGCGGCACACTCACGTCGAGGCTGCGTTGGCGCATCGCATCCAGCCAGACCTTGCCTGGACTTGCCTTTGCGGATGTGGATCCGGTCAGGCCCTTCCAGTACCCCCGAAGCTGATCTGGTGTTCCTGTTGCGGCATAGCCGTTCACGACTGGGAGTGACCGGGTCACCTTGAGCCCGGCAGGTGCCGCGGCGCGGCTCTGTGCGCTCCCGGTGATCAGGAGGGGCAGGCTCGCTCGCTTGTCATAGCCCGCGTCCAGCAGCGCGGTGATGTTGAACAGCCGCCGATCGATGCGGTCGTCGCGCAGCAACGGCAATGCGTCCGAAGGAATGACGTAGTGGTGGCCCTTGTGCGAATAGGTGAGGAACCGAGCCCCTTCTCGTGGCTCGGCGCTGATCCGGCCGTCGCCGTACCAGGTGATCCGGTCACCGGTGATCAGGGTGACGGAGCGAGATTGGGTTTGATGGGTGCCGGACCGCTGGGCGGTGTTGCTGCCGGCGGTGCCGGGAGTTGCGGTGAGCAGTGAAATGGTGAGCACGGCGACAAGGACAGCGCCGAGCTTGCGACTTGGCCGCAAGGTTTCCTCCCCCGAGTAGACAAGAGACCGTCAATGTGACGGCCTCTTAGGCATAGACGCCTATCGGGGGAAGAAGGTTTCAGATTTATCTACCTTTGAAGTCCGGTGGGCGTTTTTCGGCGAAGGCGCGAGGCCCTTCCTTGGCGTCTTCGCTGGTGAAGACTTCCATGCCGATCAGGGCCTCCACTTTGAAAGCGTCGTTCTCGTGCATCCCCTCGGTCTCCCGCATGGTGCGCAGGATGGCCTGAACCGCGATCGGGCCGTTGGCCGCGATCATCTCGGCGATCTCGATCGCCTTGGCGAGGGCTTGCCCATCCGGCACCACGTGGCTGATCAGGCCGATCTCCTTGGCTTCCGGCGCTCGTAGATGGCGACCGGTCAGCAGGAGATCCGCGGCCAACGTGTAAGGGATCTGACGAGGCAACCGCACGGCGGATCCACCTAGAGGAAAGAGCCCCCAACGGGCTTCGGAGACGCCGAACCGGGCGCTCTCACCTGCTACGCGAATGTCTGTGGCCTGAAGGATCTCGGTGCCTCCGGCGATTGCCGGACCTTCTACGGCGGCGATCAGGGGCTTCTTGAGCCGGCGGCCCTTCAACAGGCCGTCGATCACCGACATGTCCCAGTCACCGGATCGGAATTGATCGCCTGGATGCGTGGTGGTCATGGCCTTCAAGTCCGCCCCCGCGCAGAAGGCGCCCCCCGCACCGGTGAGGATGCAAACCCGGATCTCCGGATTGTTGTCCACCTCGTCCCACGCCTCGCGCATGATGGCGAGCATCGGCCCCGAAAGTGCATTGCGCGCCTCGGGCCGATTCATGGTGACTATCAGGACTTGGCCACGCGTTTCGACCAACGCATCCGCCATCTCGACTCCTTGTCTGACAAGTCAGGTCTTGCCACGGACGATAACACGTTCTACTTTTTCAGACATGGCGCTCAACATTGCCGATCTTTTCGAGCATGCTGCCGATCTGTATCCAGATCGCATCGCTATCGCCTGTGGCGATCGCGAGGTCACCTTCGCGCAAATGGACGAACGCGCCAACCGGCTTGCCCATCACCTGGCGTCTCAAGGTGTTGAAGCCGGGATGCACATCGGCGTCTACGCCCGGAACTCCATTGAGGCGGTGGAGACTCTGCTCGCGGCCTACAAGCTGCGCGCTGTCGCCATCAACGTCAACTATCGCTATGTCGAGAACGAGTTGCGCTATGTCTTCACCGACGCCGACCTTGTCGCGTTGGTGCACGACGAGCAATACACGCCTCAGGTTGCCGCAGTCCTCCCACACGTCCCGCCGTTACGCAGCGTTGTGGTGATCGGGGGCGACTACGAGGATGTGCTCGCGGCCTCCTCGCCCGAGCGCGATTTCGGCCCGCGCAGCGCGGACGATCTCTACATCCTCTACACGGGTGGCACGACGGGGAACCCCAAGGGCGTGATGTGGCGGCACGAAGACGTCTGGCGCGTGCTTGGCGGCGGCATCGACTTCGTGTCCGGTGAGCCGCTGGCCGACGAGTGGGAACAATCCAAGCGCGGGATGGGGATGGTGCGGCTGTGCGTGGCACCGCTCATCCATGGCAACGCCCAGTGGGGCGCGCTGATGGCCCTCTTCGCCGGGGACACCGTCGTGCTGGTGCCACAATTCGACGCCCATGAGATCTGGCGAGTCATCGAGCGCCGGAAGGTCAACGTCGTGGTGCTCATTGGTGATGCCATGGCCCGTCCGATCATCGAAGCCCTGGTCGAGGGCGGCTACGACTCGTCTTCGCTCTGGGCGGTCTCGAGCAGCGCCGCGCTGTTCTCGCCGACTGTCAAAGAGCAGTACCTGACCCACCTGCCGAACATCGTGCTGACCGAGTCGATCGGCTCGTCGGAGACCGGCTTCGCCGGGATCGGTTTCGTCACCGCCGAAACCAAGTCGGATGGGCCCAGGGTGAATCCCGGCCCGAACACCATCGTCATCGGCGACGACGGCCGGCCGGCCGGGCCTGGAGTGATCGGGCGCCTGGCGCGGGGTGGGCACGTGCCGATCGGGTATTACAAGGACCCGGAGAAGACCAAGACGATGCTCATCGAGATTGATGGGGTCCGCTACTCGATGCCGGGTGACTTCGCGCGGACCGAGGAGGACGGCCGCTTGACACTGCTCGGGCGAGGCAACACGTGCGTGAATACTGGCGGGGAGAAGGTTTATCCGGAGGAGGTGGAGGGCGCCCTCAAATCACACCCCGGTGTGTTCGACGCCCTCGTCATAGGTCTTCCGGATGAACGCCTGGGCCAGCGCGTGGGAGCTCTCATCCAGCCCAGGCCCGAGCATGAGCTGGATCTGGCCGAGCTGGAAAGACATGTGCGCCAACAGGTTGCCGGATACAAGGTGCCCCGGACGGTGTGGCTGGTGGACGAGATCGGCCGCACCGCAAGCGGAAAGCCGGATTACGCGTGGGCTCGTAAGTACGCGGAGGAGCAGGCGGCGACCGCATGAGGCGCAACCAGCTGTGCGATCTGCTCGGAATCGACCTGCCGATCGTCGGGTTCACGCCCTCCGAACACGTGGCGGCCGCGATCAGCCGTGCCGGAGGCCTGGGTGTGCTCGGCTGCGTGCGCTACAACGACCCGGCTGAGTTGTCCGATGCGTTGGAGTGGATGGACGCCAACACGGACGGCAAGGCCTACGGCGTGGATGTGGTCATGCCGGCGAAGGTGCCGACCGAAGGTACGCCGGTCGACCTGGAGCGGCTGATTCCATTCCCGCACAAGGACTTTGTGGAGCAGACCCTGCTTAAGCTCGGGGTGCCTCCATTGCCCGACGACACACCGGCCGGCGACGGGGTGCGCGGCTGGCTGCACTCGGTCGCGCGCTCACACGTTGAGGTGGCGCTCAAGCACCCGGCTCGCCTGATCGCCAACGCGCTAGGCTCGCCACCGGCCGACGTCATCGCCCAGGCCCACGAGAAGGGCATGCTGGTCGCCGCGCTCGCGGGCAAGGCCGAGCATGCCCTCAGCCACGTCGAGCGCGGTGTCGACATCGTGGTGGCCCAGGGATACGAAGCGGGCGGGCACACCGGGGAGATCGCCAGCATGGTGCTGGTACCCGAAATCGTTGATGCTGTGGGGGATCGAGTCCCGGTGTTGGCGGCGGGTGGCATCGGCTCCGGCCGGCAGATCGCAGCGGCACTCGCGCTGGGAGCCTCCGGCGTGTGGATGGGATCGGCTTGGCTCACCACCAGCGAGTACCAGATGGGCCCACTCCAATCCTCGGTGCAACAGGCACTGCTGGAGGCAACCTCGTCGGACACTGTGCGTTCACGGATCTACACCGGCAAGCCGGCTCGGTTGCTGAAGAACCGCTGGACCGAGTCGTGGAGCGAAGCCGGTGCGCCGCAACCCCTTCCCATGCCGCTGCAGAACATCCTCGTGGCGGAGGCACACCAACGCCTTATGCGGGCGGGGGATCCGAGTGTCGTGCCGATGCCGGTCGGCCAGATTGTGGGCCGGATGAACGAGGTCCGGCCGGTCGCCGACGTCATGGCTTCCCTGGTCGCCGAATTCGACGAGGCCCTGTCCAGATTGGACAGGGCCCGCTAGAAGGCTACTGCTCCGAGGCGAGAACTGCGCCGATGCGCAGCAGGTGCTCCGTGGCGTGCCCCAGCGCGAACTCGTTCTGCTTGGCTGCCACGAAGTAGCGGTGTAGTGGGTAGTCGACGTCAATGCCGACTCCACCGTGGACATGCACAGCGGTATGCGCAACGCGATGTCCGCCGTCGGCGGCCCAGAACTTGGCGGTGCTGATCTCAGTCTCGCAGGGCAGACCCTCGCAAAGGCGCCAAGCTGCTTGCCACATCGTCAATCGGATGGCCTCTACGTCGATGTAGGCATCCGCAAGCCGCTGTGCCACAGCCTGGAACGTCCCGATAGCCCGTCCAAATTGGACTCTGCTCGTAGCGTAGGAGGCTGTCATCTCCAACGCCCGCTCGGTGATCCCAAGCTGTTGTGCGCACAGGCCGACGGTCGCGCGGTCACGGATCCATTGCCCGATGTCCGAGCCGGTCAGGACGCGGTCCCCGGCCAGCGCCACGTTCACCAGCTCTAGTCGAGCCGCGCTGTCGCCGTCAACGAGCTGTTGCCGCTCGACTTTCACGCCTTCGTCGCCGGGCTCGACCAGAAAGACCCGCTCCCCGACCGGTACCAGGATCAGGTCGGCATAAGGCCCGGCAGGCACAGCGGTGAATGTGGCGTTGAGCAGCCAGCCGTCGCCGGTCGGCTCAACCCGTGGCGTCTCTTCCGCATTGAGCGCCGCGGTTAGCACTAGATCGCCGAGCGTGGCTTGAGCGGCCCAGCGAGCCTGTTGATCGGTGGTGCCGAAGCGAGACAGGGTGGACGCACCCATCACGATCGAAGCGAGATATGGCACGGGCGCCACGGCCCGCCCGATCTCGAGCGCCACCGAGCATTGGTCAAGCAGCCCCAGCTCGACCGCGTCGAGCACGCCGGCGGCCGCGAGCTCCTTCCACAGTGACCGGTCGAAGCGGTCATCCGAGGCTTCGACCTCCCTGAGCCGTTCCGGGGTGGCTCGGTCGGTGAGGATGCGGCGGGTCAGGGAGGCCAGTTCCTGTTGTGCCTCGGTGAGGGTGAAGTCCACGGAGAGCTCCTAGCGTTTTGCTGCTGGTAAGCCGAGACCGGCGAAGGCGATGATGTCGCGTTGCACTTCATTGGTGCCGCCACCGAAGGTGAGGATCAACGCGGCACGATGGGCTCGCTCGAGCCGGCCTCGCAGCACGGCACCGGGCGATCCGCCTTTGACCTGGGCGTTGGGCCCAAGGACTTCCATTAGCAACCGATAGGCCTCGGTCGCGAACTCGGTGCCGAAGACCTTCGTCGCGGAGGCAGCCGCCGGGTTGGGCGCTGACTCTTGTGCCGAGGCGATCCGCCAGTTGATGAGTTTGAGGAATTCGACTTTGGCGTATACCCGAGCCAGGTTGAGCCGAACCCACTCGTGTTCGATGGCGCCGGTCTTGACCGCCCACTCCCTTACTTCGGCTAGGGCGGAACGAATCGGGGCAGAGGAGGTGAGGGCGACCCGCTCGTGATTGAGCTGGTTGGTGATCAGCGACCAGCCCTGATGTTCCTCGCCTACAAGGGCTGAGGCGGGCACGCGGACATCTTCGTAGTATGTGGCGCTGGTGCTTGGACCGGCGACGGTGTGGACGGGGGTCCAGGAGAAGCCGGGCGCATCTGTGGGCACGATGAGGATCGACAATCCCTTGTGGCGCGGCGCTTCCGGGTCGGTGCGGCAGGCAAGCCAGACGTAATCGGCGTACTGAATCAGGCTGGTCCACATCTTCTGCCCGTTGATGACGTATTCGTCGCCATCGCGCACCGCCCGGGTGCGCAACCTGGCTAGATCTGTTCCCGCTTCCGGTTCGGAATAGCCGATGGAGAAGTGCAGCTCGCCTGCGGCGATCCGAGGGAGGTAGAAAGCCCGCTGGTCCGGGGTGCCGTAGCGCATGATGGTAGGGCCGACTGTGTTGATAGTCAGGAACGGCACCGGCACTCCGGCGATCGACGCCTCGTCCATGAAGATGAGCTGCTCCATCGTCGAGCGCCCGCGCCCGCCGTATTCCTCGGGCCAGCCAAGGGTAAGCCAGCCATCCTGCCCGAGCTGTCGAACCACCTGCTTATACGCTGCCGCGTCACCATATTCGCCGTCGACGGACTCCAAAGCCGTGCGCAGCGCCGGTGTCATCAGCTCGGCGAAATACTCACGCAGCTCATGGGAGAGCCGTTCCTGTTCGGGCGTGTAAGTCAGGTGCATTCGCACTCCGATCCGAGAACTGAAACGTGTTCTAATAATACACATGACGGAGGCCTACATTGTGGATGCGATCCGGACGCCGGTTGGCCGCAAGGGCGGCGGCCTGTCGGGCGCCCACCCGGCAGACCTTGGCGCGCATGTCATCCGGGCCCTGATCCAGCGCACCGAGCTGGATCCGCTGGCGGTCGACGACGTGATTTTCGGCTGTGTGGACACCCTCGGTCCACAGGCCGGCGACATAGCGAGGACCTGTTGGCTGGCAGCCGGTCTGCCGGAGGCCATCCCCGGCGTCACGGTCGATCGGCAATGCGGCTCGTCTCAGCAGGCCGTTCACTTCGCCGCTCAGGCAGTGATGAGTGGCACCGCGGACATCATCGTCGCGGGTGGCGTGCAGAATATGAACATGGTGCCCATCGCCAGCGCCATGCAGGGCACCAGTCCCTTTTCGGGGAGTACCGGATGGGTTGCCAGGTATGGCGATCAGGAGGTCTCCCAATTCCGCAGCGCGGACATGATCGCTGAGAAGTGGAACATCTCCCGCGAGGAAATGGAGGAGTTCGCGCTGACTAGCCATAAACGGGCGCTGGCGGCCGACTTCTCCAAGGAGATGGTCCCGTTTGGTGAGGTGACGCGTGACGAGTGCCCGCGCGAAACGAGCCTGGAGAAGATGGCGGCTCTGAAACCGTTGCGGGAGAATGGCACGGTGACCGCGGCACTGTCCAGCCAGATCGGCGATGGAGCCAGCGCCATCCTGATTGCCTCTGAAAGGGCTGTGCGGCAACACAATCTCAAGCCCAGAGCCCGCATCCACCACCTCAGCGCCCGAGGTGACGACCCGGTCATGATGCTCACCGCGCCGATCCCGGCCACTTCTTATGCCTTGCAGAGGACCGGTCTCACCATCGAACAGATGGACCTGATCGAAATCAACGAAGCTTTTGCGAGCGTTGTGCTCGCTTGGCAACGAGAGACCGGTGCGGACCTGGCGAAGGTGAATGTCAACGGCGGAGCGATTGCGCTAGGGCATCCGTTGGGCGCCACCGGGACCCGGCTGATGACTTCCTTGCTTTACGAGCTGGAGCGAACGGGTGGCCGCTACGGTTTGCAGACCATGTGTGAAGGCGGCGGGCAAGCCAACGTCACCATCATTGAGCGGTTGTGAACAGATGAGGACGAGGCTGACCGACCTGGTGGGAGTGCGTTATCCCATCGTGCAGACCGGCATGGGTTATGTCGCGGGCGCTCGGCTTACCGCGGCCACTGCCAATGCCGGTGGGCTGGGCATCATCGCTTCCGCGACGATGAACCTCGAACAGCTGAGGCTCGCGATCGACGAGGTCCAAGAGCGGACCGACAAACCCTTCGGCGTGAACCTGCGCGCGGATGCCGACGATGCGGTCGAGCGGATCGACCTCCTCATCGGCAAGGGCGTGAAGGTGGCATCGTTTGCGTTGGCACCCAAGCGGGAGCTCATCGAGCGGCTCAAGGACGCGGGAGTCGTCGTCATTCCGAGTATCGGTGCGCGACGCCATGCGGAGAAGGTGGCGCAGTGGGGAGCCGATGCGGTCATCGTTCAGGGTGGGGAAGGCGGCGGGCATACCGGCTCAGTCCCGACAACGCTTCTCCTTCCGCAAGTGGTTGACGCCGTTGACATTCCCGTGGTGGCCGCCGGTGGCTTCTTCGACGGGCGGGGACTCGTGGCGGCTCTCGCCTATGGCGCGGCGGGAATCGCGATGGGCACACGCTTTCTGCTGACCAGTGACAGCCCGGTCGGCGATGCCGTGAAGCAGGTGTATCTCGCCAAGAGTCTGTCCGAGACTGTGGTGACGACGCGCGTGGATGGGGTACCCCACAGAGTATTGAAGACTCCGTTCATCGACGGTCTGGAAAGGGCCGGTCGATTCTCCGGCCTGGTCGGGGCGTTACGCAATGCGGCGGCCTTCCGCAAGCTCTCCGGCATGTCCATCGGGCAGATGT
>DPJL01000472.1 GCA_003543035.1 Micromonosporaceae bacterium
GGGGGGCCGCACGGGGGGGGGGAAGCCACAGGCCGGCGACGGTGAGGACGGAGGCGAGGGCACCCGCGATGGGTATGCGTACTCGCCGGGACAGTACCGACACGTGTTCCTCCAGGGGAGCGAGACAACGTTGTACCGCCGTCGGCGCAGCAGCCCCACTCAGGCGTGCTCGAACAACGACGGGACAACGTTGCTATGTCCTGCGGTTGACCGGGCACGCCGATGCCTGGCGAGGCAAACCCTACGATTGTTCTGTTTCTATGTCCAGATGTTTCAATGAGATCGTCTTAACTTCCGACGGGAAATCAAAAGTCATGGGAAATTGTCGGGGGCGGGTAGCACAGTCGCTCGCATGGAACACAAGGTGCAGCTGCGGGACGTAAGCGAAGCCGATTTGGAGACCTTCTACGAGCAGGAGCACGATCCGGAGGCAGTTGAGCGGTCGAAGTTCACGCCTCGTGAGCGAGAGAAGTTCATGACCCACTGGGCCACCAGGATTCTCGGGGATGCCACGGTTTTCGTGCAGGCGATCACGGTTGACGGCGAGCCGGCCGGCAATTTGGTTGCCTGGTGGGAGCAGGACAAGCGCTTTATCGGTTACTGGCTCGGTCGTAAGTTCTGGGGGCGGGGTGTGGGCACCAAGGCGCTGGCGCTTTTCCTGGAGCGCGAAACAACCCGCCCGCTCTATGCGGATCCGGTCGCGAGCAACACGGGCTCAGTGCGGCTGCTGGAGAAATGCGGATTCGAACGTGCCGAGACGATCTGGCACGGCGAGAACGAGCACATCATGCTCGTGCTTCGCGAGGGTTAGCGAGGCGGTCCGATGTTGACCATCCACGGGACGCCGAACTGGTCCTCACAGCTACCGTATTCGTCGCCCCACATTTGCTTCTCCAGCGGCATGGTGACGTTGCCACCGCTGGACAACTTCTCCCAGTAGCCGCGCAGCAGATCGTCGTCGTCGCCGCTCAGGCTGATCGTGATGTTGGTTCCGGGGTTGTGCTCCATCCCGGGCGGCGTGTCCGAAGCCATCAGGGTGTATCCCTGGTCGGTCTTGAGCTGGGCGTGCATGATCTTGTCAGCGAACGGGGTGTCCTGCATGCCGTTCTCACCAAAGGTGTTCAAGGTCAGGTTGCCGCCGAAAACGTCATGGTAGAACTCCATGGCCTGTCGCGCGTTGTCTTTGAAGCTGATGTACGGGTTAAGACGAGAGCTCATGAGACTCACACTAGGTGGGCGCGAGTGCGCACGGTGATGGTTTCAGACGATCGTCATGGACAACTGCCCAGAGCGGCGAGATCGATGGACTCGGTGGTGTCAGCGACAAACAAGCCTGGCTTCGGCCCACCGGCGAGCGTGTAGAGCACCGTTCCTACTGTCACGACACCAAGGCCGTGCCGGGGTGTGGGCAGCGGCGGTAGCGCCTTCCACGTTGCGCTCTTGATGTCGAACGCTTCCGCCTCTGCGAAGGTCGCCTGTGCTTCGCCTCCGACCGCGACGATCCAGCCGGTACAGGTTGCCGCCGCCGACATGCCGCCACGAGGCGTGGGCAATGAAGGCAATGCAGACCACTTGTTGGTACCAGGATCAAAGACCTCAAACGCAGCAAGGTTCCCCGCGCCGGTGCGACCGCCCACTGTGTAAACGCGACCGCCAAATCCAGCTCCCCCAAGGTGTTCCCGCGGAGTCGGCATGCCTGGCGCGGTCGACCAGCGGTCCCCGGCCGCGTCATACACGAGCATCTTGTCGGCCAACGCGCCTGCCGTCCCGATCCCGCCCGCGATGTAGACGTTTCCGTTGACCACGGCCGAGGTTGCCGCCGCTCGCGGCTCGGGCATCTGCGCCACGGACTGCCAACCGCTAGCGGTCAACCGGAACGCTCCAGCAAACGCTTGGCCGCCGTTGTCGTAGCCGCCAAACACGTACACAGCATCCGCCACGGTCGCGGCCATGGCGTGATTGACGGGCACCGGTAGATCTGGGCCACGTTCCCAGCGGTTGGCCGCGATGTCGAAGATCTCAACGGTGGCAACAGTTCCGCCGTCTGCCCGGTAGCCGCCGGCGACATAGATCCGGCCGCCCGCGGCTGTAGCGGCGACCTCTGTGCGAGCCGACGGCGCTGCGGCCAACGTCTGCCACTTGAGAGCCGAATCGCTCGCTGCTGGCGGCAACGGTCTCGATGGCGTTGGTGTGGCATCGCACGCGATGGCTGTACTGGCCAGTGCGATGAGCGCCGCCAACGTCCAAGACGCACGCCGCAATCTCATAGCCCTCACCGTACCGCCTTTGCGCGCGCAAAGTGGTGGGTGGCCAAAGGGGGGTTATGACCACCCACCAGTCTCACTGGTTTGCGTCAATCAGTCCAATGTGGATATTTGCCTTCACCGCTTCCGGGTGCGAAGCGTGGTCCAGCTGCCGTCGGCGGTCCAGCCACCGTCGACCGGGAGAGCGATTCCGTTGATGAAGCCGCTACGCGTTGCGTCAGCGAGGAATTCGACGGCTGAGGCGATGTCTTGTGGGGCGGCGAATCGGCCCATGGGGACGTGTTCGGTGATGTCGCGGTCGGTGTATCCGCCCGAAGCCTGGTCCGCGACGTCCATTTCGGTTTTTACCCAGCCAGGGCAGATCGCGTTCACGCGCACGCCTCTGCCTCCCCACTCGACGGCCAGCGTCCGGGTCAGACCCAAGACTCCGTGTTTGCTGGCGTTGTAGGCGGCCCGGTCGGCCACCCCGCGCAGCCCGGCAACAGAGGCGATGTTGATGATTGATCCGGATCCGGCGGCCAGCATCATTCGCCCGAAGACCTGAGACAGCAGGAACGGCCCGGTGAGGTTCACCTCCAGGACTCGCCGCCATTGTTCGGGTTGGGTCTCCTCGGCCGGCGACAACAGGGACACCCCCGCGTTGTTGACCAGAACGTCAACCCGTCCCCAGCGCTCACCCACTTCGCCGGCCAGCGCGGCCACGTCAGCGTCGGCCGACACATCGCCTGTGAAACAAGCTGCGTCCATCGCCACGTCGCGCACAGCCTCCAGGGTCTCTTTAGGCTCACGCAGATCGGCGAGTGCGAGCGCGTATCCGCGTACGGCCAGCGTTTCGGCCACCCTGCGGCCTATGCCCTGTGCAGCTCCGGTGATCACCGCTACCGGCCGTTCAATTTTGATCATTATTCGGCCACCTACCTCGGGGATTGCTGTTATAGGTATCTAGCTTCACCCGAAACCAGGCATCATAGGTAGCGAAGGATTTGCGATGTAGACTTCACGGATCATGAATGGTCCCGACGTGCGGCTTCTGCCCACGCTGCTCGCCGTGTTACGTCATGGCTCGATCACCGCTGCGGCTGCGGCGCTGGGCTATGTGCCATCGGCCGTCTCACAGCAAATGACCCGCCTGGAGCGCCAGATGGGCGTCGAGTTGCTGTCGCGCAGGTCCGGAGGCGCCGTCACGCCCACCACAGCGGGCAATGCGATCGCCGAAGCCGCCGCGGTTCTGCTGGCTGCCACCGCTGATTTCCAGACCAGTGTCAGCGCGATTGCCGGAGCCGGGGCGCCGGACCTACGGGTCGGCATGTTCCCCACAGCAGCGAGCGAAATGCTGCCCGGCGCACTGGCCAAAATGCGGGCGAAGCATCCGGATTTCAGGCTGAGCCTGCTGGCCATAGAGCCGGCGGAAGGCCTGCGACTGTTGCGAGCGGCAGAAGTCGATCTGCTACTTGCCTACCGGTACCTGCCGGAAGACCCACCGGCGCCTGGCGATCTGCAACTGCTGCACCTCGGACGCGAGCCGCTGCTACTCATGGCCGCAAGCGACCACCCGGCCAAATTGCGCCGCAAAGATCTAGAAGCATGCGACTGGGTCGCTGGCGCCCCAGGCACCCCGGACAGGCGCCTGTTTCAGCGATGGGCGCACGAAATCGGCCTCGAGCCGACCGTGCGTTACGAGACCGACGACTACCACATCACGCTGTCGCTGATCGCTTATGGACTCGGGATCGGGCTGGTGCCCCTCTCCGCGGTGCACGGCTGGCGCGACCCAGCACACCCGGTCTCACAGGTGCACGCGATTCCCGCAAAGTCCATGCCCGCAAGGGATGTCCTGGCCGTCACGCGACACTCCTTTCACCACCCGGCAGCCAACAAGCTTCTGACCCACCTACGGTCAACACTTGCTGCCCAGTTGGCTTCGCAGACGCTTATGGCCCAAGGCGGAACGGCGGGTACTGGTCGGTCACCAAGGTGAAGGCGTAAGCCAGCACCCGGTTGTGCCAACGCAGTACGCCTTCGACAAAGTCGAACAGCCCGCGCGGGTAGCGGCCGGTGAACAGGATCGCGAACCAGGCGACAATCACCGCGATCACTGCGCCGATCTCCAGGAAGAACAGCACCACGTAATGCGGGATGGCCAACAACCACTTCACGAGTGGCAGCCACCGATTGAGGTCCCTGGGCACATCGGGGTAGTCCCAGTCGAGTCGCACCGACTGCTGATCGTCGGTGGCGGGATAGCGGTCATCCATCAACGCCAGATAGGCCGTCACCCGGTTGGCGAAGCGCTGCAGCTCCAAGTTCCAGTCGAACCACCAACGCGGGTACTTCTGCCGGAACAGGATCAGCAGCAAGGGCGCGAAGAACAGTAGGCCGCCCGCCCCAACCACGACGAAGCTTGTCCCGTCGGTCGTGCGGTCGCTCCACCGCCACGTCCCACCGGCGACCGCGCCGAGCACAATCATGATCGGTATCGCCACGAAGAGGCGGAAGAACGTCGTGAGCCTGTCCAGTGCCCGATCCGGATAGTCCACAGTGAACCGCACCGGGTAGGTCTCTTGTTGCTGCATGGTGAGCCTCCTATGCCTACGCTCATCATGGCACCGGCGACGGGCTCAGACGTCGATATCGGACATTTGTGTGGGCAACCCCGGAGGATTGCCCACACACTCTTAACTTGGGATTCGGATATTGCCCCGGCTGATGGGCAGCTGGGATCCGGGTGAGCCCAAGGTATGGGTCGTAGCCCCGGAAATGCTTACCGCGTACTTGTCCGGCGGCACGCTTCCGTTCACTGGTTCGGCCGCATCCGTCGCATCGACCCGAATCGACGATGTGCCTGGCAGCGCGACCTCTGTGCCACTGGTGAGGTCGACCTGGTAAGTCAGCGCCCCGGTCGCTTGCAGCGTCGTGGCGCAAATCTTCTGACTTCCGCCGGTGCAGCTGCGTGACAGGGAAAGTAGTGAGTTCGACTGGACCACATACGCGCTACCGCCGCTCACGAAGACGTGCACGACATCACCGGCTGGGCCTTCCTTCTTGATGGGCTTGGCCTGGAAGCCGAAGTCGTCGGTCGTGCCGACCTGACCAGAACCTGCCGCATCGCCCGTCACGGGAACCGCGATGGTGAAAACGCTGACGTCTGCTAGGCCCGCATAGGAGGGCCCACTGACCGTGGCAACTATCGCCCGGCTGCCGACCCCGAGCGCAGCGGTCGTACAAGTTGCGGTGCCATTGCCCGGCGTAGTTACCGAAACCGAAGCGCTGCAAAGCACTCCTCCGCCAACCTGCCGGAATGTGACCTGTGCGGTCGCCAACGCGGAGCCGAGGAACCCGTCTGCCTCCTCAGCCACCGTCGCGATCAGTTGCGCCGCCGAGGAGGAAAGATGCTGTCCGGTGAACTGCACCGTCACGAGTTCCTTGGCCAAGGTGAACGAGTCGGCGTCCGCGGAGCCGATGTACGCCGCGTCGCCGGGGAAGTTCGTCGTCAGCGGTGTGGCGCCCACCGGCCCGACGAGCAGCAGCGACGTGTTGGCCATGCCGGCCGCATCCGAGGTGGCCGAAGCACTCAGGGCGCCAATGGTGAAAGTGACCACCCGGCCCGGGACTCCGGCGCCGCTGAGCACATCGACTACCTTCGCGCCCATCGCCGCCGGATCCGAATACTGCCCTGAGTTCACGCCGGTGTAGACCACCGTCGTGGCGCGCTTCGCCACCGTCACAGTGAAGGTGGTTTCGCTAGACGCGCCTGAGCCGTCGGTCGCCTTCACCTTCACCGTGTGCACCCCCACCTGAGACGCAGTTGGCGTCCAGCTGAATGTGCCCACCGGTGTGACACTGGCTCCCACCGGACCCGAAACCAGGGAATAGGTTGTGGTGTCCCCGGAGTCGGCATCATCGGCGGCAAGCAGCTGAGTCACGTTCTCGCCCCACGGCGTGGACTTGTTGGCCACCGGCTGGATGACCGGCGCGTCATTGACGCACGTCACCGTGACGAAGACGTGCCCAACGGCGGTGGCTCCACTCGAATCACGCACGGTGTAGTCGAAGGTGTCGCTGCCGCAATAGTTGGCATCCGGCGTGTAGGCAACCGAATCGCTTCCCGCGAGACTAGTCGTGCCGTGCGCCGGATCCGTCGCTGACACCAGGGTGAGGGTGTCGGCGTCCGGGTCGCTGTCGTTCATGAGCACATGCACGTGGACTGTCGTGTCCTCGAGTGTGCCCGCCGCGTCGTCGACGCCGGCCGGTGGGTCATTGACACACGTCACCGTGATGGTGACCGTGGCCGTGTCGGTCAAGGCCCCATCCGAAACGACATAGCTAAAGGTGTCGTTGCCACAGAAATTCAGATCCGGCTGGTACCCGACGGTGCCATCCCCGTTCTTGATGGCCGTGCCGTGCAGCGGGTCTGTCACCGACGAGAGCGAAAGCAAGTCGCCATCCGGATCGGTGTCATTGGCCAGCACTGTAACCGTGGCCGCAGTATCCTCCAAAGTGGACTTCACATCATCCACGGCGTTGGGTGAGTCCGCGACACAGGTGACAGAGACCGAAACCGTTGCGGTGTCGGTCAATGCGCCGTCCGAAGCCGCATAGGTGAAGCTGTCCGGCCCGCAGTAGCCCGCATTCGGGGTGTAGTCGACGGCGGAACCGTTGGCCACAGCCGTTCCGTGGCTTGCCGCGCCGACCGTGCCCAGCGACAGGCCATCGCCATCCAGGTCGGTGTCGTTGGTGAGCACGTTGATGGTCACCGGTGTGTTCTCCGCCGTCGCAGCCGCATCGTCCACGGCCGTCGGCCCGTCGTTGGAACAGTTGATGGTGACCGAGACTGCGGCCGAGGCGGTGTGCCCTTGGCCGTCGGAAATCGTGTAGTTGAACGTCTCCGCGGGCGCGCCGCACTCGTTCAGGTCGGGCGTGTAGGTGACGGTCGAGGCGGTGAACGTCGTCGCCCCGCGCGCCGGATCGCTTGCCGCCGTGACCGTCAACGGATCCGAGTCCGGGTCGGTGTCATTGGCCAGCACATTGACGACGATCTGGGTGTCTTCGCCGGTGGTCGCGATGTCGTTGACCGCTACCGGTGGGCAATTCATCAAGACATTGACTTTGCCGGGTACCAGAGCCAAGCCATCGCTGACGGTATAGGTGAACGTGTCATCGCCGCAGAAGCCGGTATCCGGCGTATAGGTGACTGTCCCATCGCCGTTGTTGACCGCACCGCCGTGGGCGGGAACGCCAACCGCGGTGACCGTGAGCGTGTGCCCGTCGGCATCCGTGTCGTTGGCCAGTACGTTGACGTTGACCGCAACTCCGGGCGTGGTGGTGGCATTGTCGTCCACCGGGTTGGGGATGTGGTTGGTGCCGATGGCGCCCAGCCCGTTGACCACGACTGGCGAAACCCGCACGGGCCCTAGACCATCGCCGAGTTGGCCGCGGCTGTTGTCGCCCCAGCACCCAACGGTCGTGTCGAGCAGTCGTGCACAAGTGTTGCGGCGGCTGGCACTGATGGCCAGGATGAACGGATTCGCCTCCGACGGCGGTGCCTCATAGGCCTCCACCGGTGAGGAACTGTCCGACGTGGATCCGTTGCCCAACTGGCCGTTGCCGTTCTCGCCCCAGCAAGACATTCCGCCGTCGCCGCGGGTCACGCAGGTATGAGAGTCGCCTGCGGTGATGAGTTTCGCTTTGGCTGCGGGGAGTCCGCCGTTGAAGCCGGAAACCGCGGCCGGGATCTGCTTGGCCGAGTTGGTGCCGTCGCCAAGCTGGCCTGAGCCGTTGGCACCCCAGCACTTGACCGAGTCGTTGGTCAACCGGGCACAGGTGTGGTTGGCTCCGGCGGCCAGTGCCGCCACGCCGGTCAGCGGGACGTCCTCATCCGGGTCGGTGTCCGTCTGAACCCGAACCGCGACCAGCCTTTGCGTGGTCGTGGCGTCGCCGAGCTGTCCCGACCCGTTGAAGCCCCAGCAGCGCACCGAGGAATCCGAGATCAGCGCGCAAGCGTGGAATCCGCCGGTAACGACCTGGGTCGCGTTGACGAGGTCTCCGGAGGCCGTCTTGACGATCACCGGTGTGGAGCGGTCTGTGGTGCTGTTGTCGCCGAGCTGTCCGTTGGCATTGCGTCCCCAGCAGCTCACCTTGCCGTCCGCCCGCACGGCACAGGTCATGCCGCGTTCGTCGGTGCCTAGAGTGCCGCCCGCGTTAATCGTGGTCGCGGTAGCCAGACCGGTAACCGTGACCGGAGTCGAGCTGGAGGCGCTTGCGGCATTGCCGAGCTGGCCGTCGGTGCCCAGACCCCAGCAACGCGGCGCGCTGGAAGGAGTCAGCAGGACGCAGGCGTGGCCGTTGCCGGCATCGATCGCCACGGCCGAGGAGATCCCGGAAACCGGCACGCGAATGGTGGTGTCGCTGACACCTATCCCGGCTCCCAGCCTTCCGTCGGTGTTGGAGCCCCAGCAGACGGGCTTGTCCGTGGTGTCGGCGTTGATCAACGCGCAGGCGAAATCGGTACCCGCAGAAATCAATGTCGCACCACTCAAAGCCGTCACCGTCACGGGCCGGGAGCTGCTCGCGGCGTAACCGCCGAGCTGGCCGAAGAAGTTGTAGCCCCAGCATTTCAGGGTGGTGCCGTCGAGCGCGCAGGTGTGGAAACCGCCTGCTGTCACCGCGGCGCTCGAGCTGATGCCGCTGGCGGTCAAGGCGTTGACGCTGTCCTCAAGCTCATCGGTGAGCGGTTTCGGATCGGCGCCGAGTTGCCCTCGATTGTTGTTGCCCCAGCAGCGAACCCCGGCCGTCGACTGGCCACAGGTGTGGAACTGTCCGGAGCCCAATGTCGACACCCCGGTCAACGGAACGAGGTGCTCGATGAACGGGTCCGGGTTGTCGTCGAACCGAACCGTCAGCGGCGTTGCACTGGGTTGCATAACACTATCCACAATGGACGTCGCATGCCCGAGCGAGCCGTAGGCGTTGTGACCCCAACAGCGAACGGTCTTGTCATCGTCGTTGAGCAGAACGCAGCTATGTGAGGAGCCGGTTGCCAGCACAAGAGCCGGATCGGTGAGCCCGGCCACCGCGGTGGCGGTAGACCGGTCGATCACCGTGCCGTCGCCGATCTGCCCGAAACCGTTGTGCCCCCAGCACTTCACGGCTCCGTCATTGAGCAGCGCACACGAGTGGAACTCGCCGAGCGACAACGCCTTGGCCGGGTTGACGAGGGTGATGCCGCTGACCGTCGTCGGCAACGAGCTTGTGTCGCCTGGCGATCCGTCGCCGATCTCCCCCATGCCATCGTTGCCCCAGCACTTCACTGTGCCGTCGGCGACGATTGCGCAGGAGTGGAAGCCACCGGAGGCGATCGCGGTCGCGCCACTGACACCTGTCACGTTGACCGGGACCAGGCTGTCGGTTGTGGTGCCATTGCCCAACTGGCCGTTGCCGTTCAGACCCCAGCAGCGGATGGCTCCGCCGTGGATCAGAGCGCAGGTGTGCCCACCACCGGCGGACAGTTGCAGGACCGCGCTGAGCCCTGCCACCGCAACCGGGACAGTGCTCGTGGTGGTAGTGCCGTTGCCCAGCTGCCCGTTGTCGTTGCCACCCCAGCATTTGACCGTGCCGGAGTCGAGAATCGCACAGGTGTGCAGGTTGCCTGCGGTGATGCGGCGCTGCTTGTCCACCATCGGCGCCGCTGACGCCTCGTTGGTGTCGGCCATCGCCGCCGACGCACCCAACGGCAGGACCAGAAGCAGGACGGCAGCGCTAAGCCAGACTGGTCTAAACATCGGTGCACGCATCCTCTGGGGGTTCGGGTATGCCGAGCTTTTCCTTGGTCGCCTGCCAGACAAGGTCGGCGAGGCACTTGTGGCCCTTGGCATTCGGGTAGATGCCCATGCCCTTGGTGGTCTGGGTGGCCAGGATCAGCACACCCGTGACGGCCGGCGTCAGGTAGATGAACGGGCTCTTGGTGCCATCGTGAGTGTCGCTTTCGATCCACGGCTCGCTGCAGCCGAAGTCGTTCTTCGAGTCGTGCTGATGCACGGTGTTCGGCGGGTGGTAGACCTTGGTCTTGATCTCCACCTCAAGCTTCATGCAGTGGTCTTTGAACTTGTCATAGGGGTTGATGAAGAAGAACCGGCCCTGCGAGGTCCAGATGAACTTGTCCACCACCGCTTTGATGGTCTCGTTGAGCTTCTTGACGACCTGATCGAGCGTGACGAGCGCGGGCGGCAGCATCAGCCACCGGATGGTGCAGGTCGGGATGGTGTCCTGCAGCTTGGCGCAGAAGCCGGGCACCTCGGTGGCCACCGACGTCGCCGACGGGTAAGGGTTGAAGTAACCCGTGACCGCCACCACCAGTTGCGGGTTGCCGTCCATCTGCACCATGAAGCGGTTGAGAATCTCGCTGAAGTCCTTGGTGAGCTTGTCCCAATGACTGCCGTTGAGAACGTTCAGTGCGCAAACGTTGGCCTCAAGGAAGTCGTGGTCCTTGACATTGGCGAAGCACTTCACCACGTGATCGACGATCGTCGAGTTCTGCCGGCCGAGGGTCAGGGTGATGAGTCTGGGCCGCAGATCGTGCGCCTTCGCCTGTTGCGTCGGCGCGTCCTCGGAGACGTACTTGTCGGTGTCCGTGGGCGCCTTCGAAGTGTTGAAGAGGCACCACGGTCCCGGTGTCTCCTGCAGTTTCGTCAGAAGCTGTTCGGAGTACCGGTCCGACTCCGACAGGTAGGAAGGATCGTCGTTCTTGGCCCCGCGCACCACGGCGTCGCCGCCCGCGACATAGCGGCGTGCCGCGTCTGTCTGGCACGGATCGGTGGGCGGCGGCAACGGATCAGCAGCCACCAGCGTGCTGGCCGGTTGTGTGTAGACGGATTGCGCTCCGGCGCTGGCACTGCCGATCAGGACGACGGCAACAACACCGGTGGCAGTCCAGCGGAACCAGTCCCGCATGAGATTTCCCCTCCCCGCCCGGGGCCGCCCTCTGTGGTTTCGGAGGGCGGCCCGCGGACCGGTCGCTAGCTCTGCTTGATGTTGTTGTTTTCGAGGGTCTCGACGATCCGGTCGTCCGGGTCGGCGGAGATGCTTGCCGTGATCGGGTCGCCTTGCGACGTCACATAGACGTGCACGGTGAAGCTCGCCGACGCGGCTCCGGTGGTCAAGCTGCCCACACAGGTCACCTTGTTCACCGGGTTCTGCTCGACCTGGCAGGTCCAGCCCGCCGGTGGCTGCACGTTGAGCGGGATGACCCCGATCGGCAGCTCGGCGACCAGGACGAAGTTGTTCGCCGCGTCCGCCGCGTCAGTCGCGCCGGCCGCGAAGGTGGCCGCGACGCTGAACGTCATGTCGCCCTCGGAGCCGGAGCTGAGCCCAGCGGTGCTGATAGTGGGAACGAGGTCCACTTTGGACTTGACTGTCACGTCAAGCGAACGGGTGTTGTTCGTCTCGTCCGCCTCAGGCACCGTGTTACCCGGATCGATGCGCACCTGGTTGGCGTACAACACGTTGTGCAGCTTCGGCGACCGCAGCTTGACCGTGATCGTCTCGATCGGGGCGCTGTTGGGCGCCTGGTTGAGCGAGCCGTCCAAAGTACCGGTGCAGTTGACCACGCCATCGCTCTCGGCACAGGTGAAGTCACCTGTCCCGGTGGCCGACACGAAGGTTGTGCCGGTCGGCAGGAAGTCACGCACGCCGACGTTGAACGCCACATCGGTGCCGGTGTTCTCCGCCTTGATGGTGTAGGTGTACTCCTCGTTCGGCGAGGGCTCGGAATCGCTAGTGGTCAGGTCGTTGAACTTGAGATCGATGTAGTTGCCGCCGCCGCCGATCGACACGCTGGTCGTGGTGGAGTCGGAGTTGTTGGTCTCGTCGTTCTCCGCGATCGCGTTGTCCGGGTCGATCAGAGACTGGTTGGTGTAACCACCCGGCTGAGTCGGCGCGAACACGTCAATCTTGATGGACCGCTGATTGTCGCCTGCGGCCGGAGTGTCGTTGTTGGATCCGTCAAGCGTGCCGCCGGTGCATTCGACCACCCCGCCGGATTCGGTGCAGACGAAGGCTCCGTCGCCGGGGACGGTGTCCACCGCGGAACGGAACCGGGTTCCGGCCGGAAGGACATCGCGCACCTTGACGTTGAAGGCGACCGCAGTGGCCACATTGGACACCATGACGGTGTACTGCAGGACACCACTCGGGACGACAGCGTTCGGGCTGCCGCCGCCGTCCAGCGGCCCGGTTTGGGTGCTGTCGACCTTGAGGTCGATGTAGGGGCCGCCGCCACCGAGTTCGACGATCAGCACCTCGACATCGCTGTTGTTGGTCTCATTGGCCTCGGGGATCGCGTTGTCCGGATCCACGAGCGCCTGGTTGGTGTAGGAGCCCGGCTGCGCCGGAGAGAACAGTCCGATGTGGATGGTCCGCGTGCTGTCGCCCGGAGCCGGGGTCTGGCCGATGGTGCCGTCCAGCGTGCCACCGGTACAGGTGATGACGCCCGCGGAATGCGTGCAGCTGAACGCGCCGGTACCGGGAAGTGTGTCCTCCGCGAAGCGGAAGGTCGCACCGGCCGGTACGAAGTCCCGCACCACCACCCCGAAGGCGATGTCGCTGCCGAGGTTGCTGACCTTCACGTCATACTCGAGCAGGCCGCTCGGGGCGACGTGGCTGGCCGGGAAGACCTGAGTCTTGTCGATGGTGAATTCGTTGAAGGCGCAGCAGCCACCGATCTGGATGTCCGTCGCACGAGTGTTGATGTTGTTGTCCTCGAAGATCTCGGGGATCGTGTTCTCCGGGTCAACCCGCACCTGATTCTTGATCAGGCCGGGGGCGGCCGGCGCGAAGAGCGTGATCTTTAGGGTCGCGGTGTCCACCGGCAGTGTGTGATCGAAAGTGCCGCGCAGAATCCCGCCGGAACAGTCCACCGTTCCACCTGTCGTGGCTCCATTGTGGACACAGGTGAAGTTGTGGTTGCTGACATCCACGGCCTCACGGAATCTGGTACCGGCCGGAAGGGTGTCTCTCAAAACAACACCAGTGGTGTCCTGGGTACCGATATTCGACACCGTTATGGTGTAGATGAGCGTTCCGCTCGGAGCCACTACCGGCTCGCTGTCCTTCATCGTCGTCAGATCGATGCCGGTCACGATGTTGGTCGGCGTGGTGAAGGTGTTGTTGGTCTCGTCCGACTCGAAGATCGCGTTGGCCGGGTCGATGGTGACCGTGGCCGAGATCTGGCCGGTCGTCGGTGGCGCGATGACCTCGAGGACGATCGTCTCGACGGTGCCACCGGCCAGGCCGCTGCTGTTGACGCCTTGCACTGTCAGGCCCGTGCAAGTCACGATGCCGTTGGACTCTCCACACACGACACCGGGTTGGCCCGCTGGCGGTGTGAATCCCTTGAACAGCACACCGGTCGGCAGCGGCTCGCGGACCACCACGCTTGTCGCGTCATCGAGCCCGCTGTTGCCGATAGTGATCACGTAGTTGTAGCTGTCCCGGGCGCGAAAAGCGTCCGGCGCGGGCGGGTCGCTGTGACTGAAAACGCTGTGCTGCACCACAGTCAGATCGACGCCGGGTCGCACGGTCGTCGTGGTTGTCGCGGTGTTCGACACGCCCTTGTTCTTGATGTTGCCGGTCACCGTGGCGGTGTTCGTGATCAGTGAACCAGCGGTCGCGAGGACCTTGCCTTTGATGGTGATGTCCATCGACTCGCCCGGGTTGAGGCGCAGCGTCGGGCTGTTCTGAGTACAGACGACCTGGCTCGCGCTGACGGTGCACACGCCCTTGGTCGTAGTCGCGGTGACGCTCGCGGCGTCAAGGCCTTGCGTGCCATCCACAACGGACACACTGTCGGCCCGAGTCGTGGCGGTGTTAGTAACGTGGATCTCGTAGGTCTCGAGGTCACCTGGACGGATCGGGTCCACCAGATCGGTCTTGGCGATGGTGAGATTGATCTGCGGCGGCGCGGCAGGCTTGTTGGACACGAGTGAGCCCGTGTTATTCAGCTCATTGGATTCCGCGATCTCGTTGAACGGGTCGACCACCGTGGTGTTCTTGAACGGCCCCGGATCCGCGCCCGACTTCGCATTGATGGTAATCGTGGCGTTGGTCCCGGAGTTGACGCGCCCACCCGTACAGGTGATCGTGAGCGAACCCGGTGGAGTGTTGGCACAGACGAAAAGGCTTGAGCCGCTTGCGGATTGGAAGGTGAAACCGCCCGGCAGCGTGTTGATGACCGATACCTCGGTGGCATGCGAGTTGCCCGAGTTGTTGACGGTCAGGTCATAGCTGACGTTCTGGAACTCGCCGATCTGAGCAGGTCCTTGCACGCTGATCGACAGATCCGGCTTCGGCGAATTCGATTGGTTGCTCACCAGTGTCGAGGCCGTCGAGGAAACCGTGAACGTGTTGCTCGCGTGGGTTCCGGCGACGGTGGCGGTGTTGTGCAACGTCTCGCCGTTGGCCGCGGTCACTATGCCACGAATGGTCACCTGCCACGCTTGGAAACCCTCGAGGCTTCCGGCGTCACACGTGACCAGATTCCCTGTCTGGGAACAGGATCCGACCGTGCTGGTCAGGATCAGACCGGTCATCCCCTCGATTTGATCGGTCAGCACGACGTCGTTGAGCACTGCCCCGTCGGCGGAGTTCGCTACATTGATCGTATAGGTCAGCTGCGTGCCTGACGCGACCGGATTGCTCGACGCGACAACACTTATCGTCGCCGGCTGCGCCGCATATGCGGGCGCGGTGGCCAGAGTCAGGCCACCACCGATCAATAACAGAATTGCCCCGTGTGCTACTACCCGCCAGAAAGTGGTGTGCCGCCGGAGCGGCCATGTCCACCTGGTTGGCGCTGTCTTCCCGGACATGGCCCACTCCAGTTGTCTTCTGGGCAGGCCATTCCGTGCGGCTCGGGCATCACTCACCGGCCAGAACCCAGCCGCCTGCCGCTGCTGATGCGCGAATACAAGCAACAACGGAGACACACGGCTGTCAACGAATTGACATCAATTAACACGTCATCTGGCAACCATGGGTGTTGACCTGGGTTTTCGTGGGATTCACGCCAAGTGTCGTACCACTACGGAGTTTCAGCGTCACGACGCCGTGACTCGGCCTCCTCCGTATGGTCATCCTCAAGGTTCACCGAAAGCCCGGAACGCTTGGCGGCTTCCGCTCGGCTTCGCACGTTGAGCTTGTCGTAAAGCCTTGAGGCGTAAGTCCGGACGGTGGACTCGGTGAGGTGAAGCCGCCGGGCAATCGACGTCAGGCTCTCGCCTGTGTTGAGGTGATGAAGCACCTCCTGTTCGCGTGGGCTCAACACATTGCGGTGCTTGCGGCGGGCCAGGGCGGTGGCCATGAGTGGTGAAGTAAAGGAACCTGGAACGACTGCCGCGTGCCGCACCGCCGAAATGAGCACCTCGACAGGAATCGACCTCGATAGATATCCGGACAGTCCTGCCTCCAGCGACCTGATCACGAGATCGTCCACGGCCGGCCCAGTCATCAGGATTCCGAGCCGCGGGTACTGAGCTCGAAGCTCCCCCGCGAGGTCCAGACCTGGCAGATCCACATCGAGGATCACGACGTCGGGCAGATGTTCAGCGATCAATGCGGCGGCCTCCGCCACGTTGGCTGCCTGCGCGACCAGCCGCAGGTCGGGGCAGTCGGCCGTTGCGGCCGCGTAGCCCAGCCTGGACATGGTCATGGCGTCGGCCGCGATCACGCGCACCGTCAATGCAACCTCCCTCATCGGTCTACCTCTATAGCGCTATGAGGGGCGGCCGCGTTACGGGAGCAAAGCCTCCAAACGTACCTAGCGGTATCAGGTGATTCGCTGTGCGAGGTGCACGGTGACTTCCTCGCCTTGCGTCTTGCCGATCACCTTCCGCAGGGCCGCCTTTAGAGGGACCATGTGCGTGCCGTCGCCCATCGGGAGCAGAGTGGCCTGGAACGGGTGACCGTTGACGGTGCCTGCGACTTTCACTGCCTTTCGCGTGCCGAAGAAATCGCCGGAACCGGGCATGACCACACACGTCCAGCCGCTGTTGTGCTCGGTCGTGACGGTTGCGGTGAACGTCGTATCTATGTCGGTGTGCGCCATGGTGCCTCCTGTGTGGTGTGCCCGAGAATGGGCAGGTCGTAAGTGCGCCGGACGCTGCTGCCGATCCGTCGGATGTCGGTTCCGTAGATGTGCAGCGAGATCCCGACGGTTGTCCCAGCGTTGGAGACGCGGTGGATGTCGCCGGGAGGTGCGAAGCCGGTGACGGTGCCGGTGACGTCGATCCGTACCCCGGCCGACTCGAGGTGCTCACCGGTCGTGTCGAGGCGGAACCGTTCCTCACGTTCCACGCCGCTGATCACGGCGACCACACACCATGTGGTGTGGTCGTGGATGCTGGTCGCCTGCCCCGGACGCGTGATGAGGGCAACGACGGAGAACGTGCCATCGGGCTCGACATGCAGCACCTGACTGCGTTCGCTGCCCAAGTGGGCATCGCCGGCGACACAGGCCAGCACCTTCGGTGCGCCGGGAAGATGTGGCCGGACCTGCGCCGCCACTGTCTGCGCAATGGCGTCCCAGTCCGCCGGCATTCGGGTGGCGGCACGGACCGCCGCGTACAGGTCCTTCATCGATCCCTTGGTCACCGTTAAACGGTATGGCGGCGACCGGCCCACCGGTAAGGTCCAATTCGATGGAACTCGAGTGGTCCGGTTTGACGCCAGAGGTGATGATCAGCCTCGACCGCGCTGCCACCGGGACGATCGGCATGCAGCTGCAGGCGGCGCTGCGCGAAGCGATCCGATCGGGCCGGCTGCGAGCCGGAGAACGGCTTCCGTCGTCGCGCCAACTGTCGCTCGACCTTGGACTGTCCCGCGGTCTCGTGCAGGCGACCTACGAACAGCTGGCAGCTGAGGGGTATGTGACCGCGAAGGCCGGCGCGGCAACGCGTGTGGCGTTCACTGCCCGGCCGGAGGCTGACCAGCGTGCCGCGCTTGTGCCACCGGTCGAAGCGGGCATCGACTTCGCGCCCGGGCGGCCAGATCTGAACAGCTTTCCCATCCGTGACTGGCTGTGGGCGTACGGCGAGGCTGCCCGTGCAGCGTCGTCGCGGGACTTCGGCTATGGGGACGCCGCAGGATCGCCGCGCCTGCGGCAGGTTGTCGCATCGTATGCCCAGCGTGTCCGCGCCGCATCGGCCAGCGCCGCCAGCGTGGTCGTCTGCGCAGGCTTCACCCAAGGCGTCGGGCTAACGCTGTCTATGCTGCGCGCCCACGGGGCAACGACTGTGGCGGTAGAAGATCCCGGCCACCTCGAGATGAGCGCACACGTCCGCCGCGCCGGACTGCAGGCAGTCCACGTGGCCGTCGACGCGCACGGGCTGGTCGTCGAGGAACTCCGCCAAACGGAGGCCACGGCCGTGATCCTCACACCGGCGCATCAGACCCCCACCGGCGTCGTCCTCGCACCAGGACGACGCCAGGAGCTACTTGAGTGGGCGAACGAACACGACGGCATCATTATCGAGGACGACTACGATTCCGAATTCCGCTACGACAAGCAACCGGTCGGCGCAATGCAGGGCCTGGCCCCCGACCGTGTGATCTACATCGGATCGGTCAGCAAGTCGCTCGGGCCCACACTGCGCCTCGGCTGGATCCTCGCGCCAGCCCGTCTGGTGCAGGCCATCGCCGAGGAGAAGCATGGCAACGACAGGGGATCACCCGGACTTGATCAGCTCGCCCTCGCCCGGCTGATCGAGTCCGGACGATACGACTCGCATGTGCGCCGGATGCGCAAGGTCTACGCCGCCCGGCGCGCCGCCCTCACCGAGGCACTTGATGCCTATGCACCGCACCTGCGCCTGACCGGCCTCGACGCCGGCTTTCACGCCCTGGCCACCTTGCCTGACGGCTCCAATGAGGAAGCGATCATTGCCGCCGCGCCGCGGCGCGGCGTCCACTTGCAAGGACTGGGACGCTACCGATCACCTGGCCGCACCGGTCCTGCGGCCATCGTCTTCGGGTTCGGCGACCTCAACGAAAGCGCCATCCGTCGCGGGGTCGCCCTCATCGCCGACCTCCTCCAACCCTTGCACAACCTGTGACTTTCCTTGTGTGCCAAGAAACTCCGGCCGTATTGACGAGATAGTTTGAATTCTCCCGCCACGTGAGCGGCGGGAGGATTCGACGAGCTACGGCCGCCCGGTCATCCGGATCACGTAGAGACCAGAGTTCATGTCCGAGGCCAGGATGAGGTTACCCAGCAAGAAGACTCCCCAGACTTGCACGCATCCTCCCGGTGCGGGGCAAAAGTCAGGGTTGGGCGTTGGATCGTCAGGCATGAATTGGCCAATGATGCGCGGCCGGGTCGGCCACGAAACGTCGGCCACCACAACTCCGTGGTCATACCAGGAGAAGTAGGCACGGTGTCCGTGCAACTTCGGGTCATGCACCATCGTGTCGGCGGCGCCATCCTTGTCCAAATGGGACAGTTCGCGGGGGCGGGCGGGGTTGGAGATGTCGTAGATCATGGGAATGCCGCCGTCGGTTTCGTGCGTCTCGATCAGCAAGCGTCCGCTGGGGTCGACCGCTGTCGAGTGAGCAGCGCCCTGTTCCGGCTCGGTCCGCCCAAGATAGCGAGGACGTGCAGGATTCCGGATATCGAGGATCACCGTCCCCAGATCCCAATAGGACAGATAGGCGCGGCTGAGGCGCTCGTCCACGCGAACCGAGTGGGTGAAGTTCTGGAATCCGGTTCCAGGAGCTGAAGGCTTTTCGACGGGTACCAAGCCCAGCTCCCGCCAAGCGCCCCACTCCCCCACGTCGACAGGATGACGCGGGTCGGCGATGTCGACAATGCGGAAGTCCGCCCGCCCAGGTGTGGTTGCGTTGTTGGTGGCTGGGTCATAGGTGGGTGAGCTCGTCCACTCCGAGCGCAGGATGGCGGTGTAGACAAAAGCCTGACCACCGTGCGAGCCGAGCCATATCTCGTGCGACCCGCGCGTGTTGGGAGTCATGTATCGCGCTAGAGGTCTCGGATGCGCCGGGTTAGTCACGTCGTAGAGAGCGAAGCCGCGGAACGTCGTGGTGTCACTGCGATTGCAGGTCTGAACCGACACTGCGGCAACGTCGCCGCGGAAGTGTCGGGTATGGACCTTCGCCACGATGACCTTTTCGGTCCACGTTCCGGCTAGATCCGGCTCGGAGACGCGGTCTGCGAAGGTGGAAACGTGCGCCGGGCGGGCTGGGTTGGCCAGGTCGTAGACGCGGACACCGCTGCTCAGGCAGCCCCGGCCGACCCAGCTCGCAAGGTACGCGTGTTTGCCGAAGCCAAAGATGTCGCCGTTGGTCACCGGGCCGGGGTTGACGTGTCCGATCAGGCGCATGTTCGGCGTCATGCCGGGTGCTGTCCCGCTGGGCGGCTTTGGCATCTCATCATGTGCACTCGCCGGGCCGCCTGTTCCGGCGAGGACAAAGAAGCTGGCGACGAGTAGTGCCAGCGGTCTTCTCCACTTCACGGGAGTCCTGCTTCCTGTTGGAGCCGACGATCGTCGGCCGTTACAGGATGAAACGTCGAGCACCGTGAATACGAGGGCAGAACGCAGTGACCGTTGTCGAATTGAGATGTTTGATTGGGTGTTGCCTGCCATCGTATGTGGCACGCAACACGTCGACACATATACCCCCTCGGGGTATGGTCACGGCATGTCAGCTTCCGACAACACGAATGCAGGGCTCACGCGCCTGGCCATCTCTGCCACGTTGCATTGCTTGACCGGTTGTGCCATCGGCGAGGTATTGGGCATGGTGATCGGCACAGCCCTGGGGTGGTCGAACTTGGCCACCATAGCCTTGGCGGTCGTCCTCGCATTCTTCTTCGGCTATGCATTGACGATCCGGCCGGTGTTGCGTTCCGGTCTGCCGCTGCGCACGGCAATCGGTGTGGCCCTGGCAGCGGACACCGTATCGATCGCCGTAATGGAGATCGTCGATAACGCAGTGATGCTTGGCGTCCCGGGCGCGATGGAAGCCGGCCTGACGAGCTGGCTGTTCTGGGTGAGTCTGGCGTTTGCGCTCGCGGTGGCCTTCGTGGTGACCGTGCCAGTCAATCGGTGGATGATCAGCCGCGGCCGAGGCCACGCCGTCGTGCACCAATACCACGCCGAGCACGCAGGGCATGACGACTCCATGCAACACCAGGCGGCCGATGGCCACGATCACGCTGCGCACCATCACTGACGGCTCGCAAGTCGGCAAGGCCTTTCGCGAGAGCGTGCTTCGCGTCTTCGGCATCGTTTCGTTGACCGCCGCAGTCAGCGTCACGTGGCAGATGCTTCAGTCCAAAGCTCCGCCTGCGCCGGCTCATGAATTAGGCGGGCCGGAGAGAAGCTGCTCGGCAAGCGACACCAAGTCGAGGGTCTGCGAGTGAGCCAAGGAGTAGAGCCGATGGTTGCGCTGCACTTCGACCGTCACAAGTCCGCTGTAGCGCAGCACTGCCAAGTGCCCCGACACGGTTCCTTGCGCAAGACCCAACCGAGTGACCAGCTCGCCCACGCGTATGCTGCCGCCTCTCGCCAGCTCTCGGATAATAATCAGTCGCGATCTATCCCCTAGCGCACTGAACAGTGTCACTGCTCGAGCGACCGTTTGCTCATCACTCAGCAAACCTACTATCGCCATTAGTAGATGCTAACTCTTCAAGCGGGACAGCAGTATCCATCCGATGCACTGCACGCCGCACTGCCACATCCCGCACCACACCATGAACGACAATGTAGAACAGGACGGCGGCGGTCTCATGCTCATCATCGACGTCCGCTGACGGGTACGGCAGAATGGCGCTCGTGAGTTCGCAGTGAAGAGCCTGGGGCACCTTGAGGCCAAGGTGATGGACGTGCTGTGGGACACGGCAGACGAGCCGTTGCGGGTCCGTGATGTCTTGGAGCGGCTCCCTCAAGACCCCGTGCGCGCATACACGACCATCATGACTGTCCTGGACAATCTGCATCGCAAGGGTTGGGTAGTGCGCCACAGCGACGGCCGCGGATACCGCTACCTACCCGCCAAGCCCCGCGCTGAGGTGGCAGCGCAGGCAATGCGAGAGCTCCTCGACTCGGTGACGGACGCCGAGGCAGTGCTGCTGCATTTCGCCCGCAGCGCTTCGGAAGATGAGATCGCGGCGTTGCGGCGAGCACTGCGACGCAGGTCGCGTAAGCCATGATTATCGCCGGGGCGCTGGTGATCGGAGCACTTCTGATTGGCTGGCTTGCCCCGGTCTCGATGGCCCGGCTCGGTGGTCGAGGCAATCCTGGCTTGGAGTTGACCTGGTGGCTGGCTCTGGCCTCTGCGGCGGTGACCTCAATCGTCACGGCGGGGGTGCTGTTAGTCTTTGGTGATCATCCGCATGTCATCCATGGCCCGTGGCAGGCCTGCTGGGCGATCCTTGGCCATCCCCATGTGCATCCGCTCGACGAGCTGGTCGGGGTAGCTCTGTTGGCGTTGTTGTTTCTGGCTGCTGTCCGAGTGGCACAGTCGATCAGACGGCGAATCCAATCGCAGCAGCGAGCGCACCGTGCGCACCTCGCGGCGGTTAGTGTCTCCTCGTTGTCACGCGTGGGCGATGTGTTGTGGCTTGAGCATGACGCGCTGTTCGCCTACAGCATCGCGGGCAGTCCAGGGCTCGTCGTTGCTTCGACCGCTCTGCACCGTCTACCTGGCCTGCATTTAGATGCGGTGCTGCGCCACGAGCGGCACCATCTTCGTCAGCGCCATCATTGGATGGTCATCGCCGCGGATGCCGTCAGCGACACGCTGCCTCGAGTTCCTCTGTTCCGGGCGACCGCTGCAGCAACAAGGACACTTACCGAGCTGTCGGCCGACGAAAGCGCGGCCCGCGATTGCGGCACGGACGCTGTTGCCGCGGCGTTGCTGGCGCTTGGTAAATCGGAACGTTCGGTGGCGCTGCGACTGCGCAGATTGAGCGCCTCGGCTGGGTCGCCTCCGCGAGGCCCGCTTCTCGTGCCGCATGTAATGGCGTGCCTGACCTCAAGCGTATTGCCGGCGATTCTGGGCGGTGCGCTCGTGGGCACAGTCATCACAATTACCTGCTAGGGCTTAGCGCCTTCACCTCAGTGACACCGTCAACCTTGCCAAGCTCCGAACTCAGAGAGTTGACACACCAGCCGGGCAATCGCGTCAGAGGCTTCCACCCTGGGCGGCGGCTGTGACCACGCAGGTCGCTATACCCCATGGGGTATCAAGTGCCAGAGTGCCGTCCGATATGGACACCTTCCCACCGAACCTACTATCACGCATAGTAATTTGTAACTATATCGTTACCAAGCCCTATTGAGGATGGTCACTGTCGCTGGAAGCCTCATGCCTACCCCCGATCCTTCGGCGTAAGGAGATTTCCATGCGTCTACGGCTTATGGCATTAGCCAGCGTGACCGCCCTGGTGGCGGCGAGCCTGATTGGCTCACCCGCGCAGGCAAGCCACAGCTGGGCCAACTACCACTGGGCCCGCACCGCCAACCCGTTCACCGTCGAGCTCGACGACAACGTGACCTCAGCCTGGGACACCTATCTGAGAACCGCTTCGACGGATTGGACCGCTTCATCCAAGCTGAACACCGTTGTGCGTACGGGTGACTTCGGCAGCAAGTCCAGCTGCAGCCCGCTCAGCGGCCACATCGAGGTCTGCAACGCCGCCTACGGCTCCACCGGCTGGCTCGGCATCGCCTCGATCTCTCTGACCACCGGCAACCACATCAGCCGCGGCTTTGTGAAAGTCAACGACACCTACTTCAATCAAGCGCAGTACAACACACCAGCCTGGCGCCGGCTCGTGATGTGCCAGGAAGTCGGCCACGGATTCGGCTTGGACCACCAGGACGAAAACTTCAACAACGCCAACCTCGGCACCTGCATGGATTACACCAGCAGGCCAGCCGGCCCGCCGAGCAACGAGCACCCCAACTCGCACGACTTCGCCCAGTTGAACACCATCTACACCCACCTTGACTCGTTCAGCTCGACCGCCGTGGCTCTTGGACCGCAACTGGCCGGCAACCACCCCGCCACGTGGGGCAAGCTGGTGCACGGCTCCGCCACCCACGGTGAGGGCTACTACGTTCGGGAATACGCCAATGGCAACAAGGTCCTGACCATTGTCTTCTGGGCCTTGTAGACCTCTCTTCTCTGCCAAGGCAATTCTGACCGGCCGTCCTTGGCGGCCGGTCACCTATGTAGCGCCGTTGTCAGCATCTACTAGGGCCGATAGTATATATCGACTCGCATCGTTGTGATGCCTGTTTCACCCTATACGCGCAAGGGAGAACCTCCATGGTGCGTAAATCCCTCATAGCCTTGCTGCCGGCCATCGTCGTGGCAGCACTGGCCCCCACTACCGCTTCGGCGGCCCGACCGGCCACCGCAACAGCGCCGCAGGTAGCTGCGATCACCCCGTGTACCGGAGGCATGGCAGGCGGCTATCCCTGCAAAAACGTTGACCTGCAAGCAAATCTGCCACTGTCGAGCATGGGCGGCGGCTCAGGCAGCGGCGGCTGGGGCTGGGGCGACACCACCACCGGCAAGGAATACGCCGTAGTCGCCCGGACCA
>DPJL01000469.1 GCA_003543035.1 Micromonosporaceae bacterium
ACCATTGCGAAGTAGGCCAGGTGCTGCCGCGCCTGGTGCGTGGCGATGGGCAGGATGACAGCGAGCGCCGGGGTCAGAGCGAACATACCGGCCGTCGAGTCCACAAACCAGTGCAGCTGCGGGCTGATGGCAGGGCCGCCCTCGCCGAGGTAAATGGAGTGGTACCAGAACATCAGCGCCCCGCCGCCGTAGATGAGGATGAGCGCGGCGAAGGCGAGCACCGCCCATGCGATCGGCTGGCGATAGAAGTCGCGCACGAGCCGGTAGATCCCGGGCGGGGTCCAGCGGACCCTCGCCTCATCGCCAGGCATCGTTGCCACGGCGCCCGCCGATCTGGCGCGGTAGGGATCGAAAATTTCACGTATATCGAACATAACTTCAGTTTGTTGCCAGCACTTGCGGCCCACTTGCGTTGTGCTACCGTCCGGCATAGACGCTCATGTACTTCGCAATCCTTGGCCCGCTCGAGGTACGCAATCAGCACGCTCCCGTGAACGTTGGGGGAGCGAAACGTCGCGCTTTGCTGATCGCGCTACTTGCTAACGCGAACCGGATCGTGCCCACTGACCAGCTCATGGCGTGGCTATGGCCCAACGGGAGGCCGCCGCGCTCAGCGGCATTGGTTATCCAGGCTCACGTTTCGAGCCTGCGCCAGCTGCTCGAGCCCAGCCGGCTGCCCCGGACGCTGCCGAAAGTGTTGCTCACCAATGCGGCGGGATATCTGATGCAGCTGACGCCGGAGCAGCTCGATGTGCTGCTCTTCGAGAGTCTCCTGTTGACCGGGAACAGATATTTGGCACAGGATGCGCCACACAAGGCGGCAGAGGTCTTGCGGGAAGGATTGGCACTATGGCGCGGTGCCGCTCTTTGCGATGTAAGAGATCTGCCGGCCGCTCGCAACGAAGTGACGAGGCTGGATGAGCTGAAACTGACCGCCACCGTCCAGTGCATCGAGGCGGATCTGCGCATGCAGCGGTTCCTGGAGGTCATCCCGCAGCTGACCGTGTTGATCGCCGAGTTTCCTTATCACGAAAGGTTTTACGCCCAGCTGATGACGGCGCTTTCCGGTTGCGGCCGCCGTGCCGAGGCTCTGGCGTTGTATCAGCGAGCCCGGCGGTTGCTGGCCGAGGAGCTCGGCGTCGAGCCCGGTCCTGAGCTTCGCGCGGTCGAAGCCGCGATCCTGCACGGTGACAGTTAGGCCTTAGCGCTCTTGCGAGAGAGTGGGAACGCCAAGGTCTCCCGGATGGACCGGCCGGTGAGGAGCATGACCAGACGGTCGACCCCGATCCCGAGCCCACCGGAAGGTGGCATGGCATGTTCCAGTGCCTCAAGGAAATCGAGATCCAGCTCCATCGCTTCCGGATCACCGCCAGCGGCAAGCAGACTCTGCGCGGTCAATCGCCGTCGCTGCTCGACCGGATCGATCAGCTCGGAGTAGGCGGTGCCGAGCTCCGAGCCGAACGCGACGAGATCCCAGCGCTCGGCGAGTCTCGGATCATCGCGATGCGCGCGGGTCAGCGGGGACACGTCGGCCGGGAAGTCCTTGTAGAAGGTCGGCTGCTTGGTCTTCTCCTCGACGAGCCGTTCATACATCTCGAGGATCACCGCGCCCCGGCTCCACTTCGGATCGACTGGGATGTCGGCCTTCTCGCAAAGATCCACCAGCTCCTCGCGCGTCGTGCCGGCGGTCACCGGCTCGCCCAGCGCGTTGGAGATGGCGTCGTTGACCGTTATCACGGGCCAGCTGCCGGAGAGGTCGACCTCGGCCTGTACCGGCAGGGACTGCACGAGCGATTGGGTCAGCAGACGCATAGTGTCGTAATCGGCGTAGGCCTGGTATGCCTCGAGCATGGTGAACTCGGGGTTGTGTTTGTAGGACACGCCCTCGTTGCGGAAGGTGCGGCCGAGTTCGAAGACCTTCTCCACTCCGCCGACGCAGAGGCGTTTCAGGTACAGCTCGGGTGCGATCCGTAGGTAGAGTCGCAGATCGTAGGCGTTGATGTGCGTGGTGAAGGGTTTGGCGTTCGCTCCGCCGTGGATCCGTTGCAGGATAGGGGTTTCCACCTCGATGAAGCCGCGATCGACTAGCGCGTCGCGTAGACCACGGATCGTGGCACTCCTGGTACGCAACAGATCCCGCGACGACGGGTTGACGATCAGATCGAGATAACGCTGGCGCACCCGCGCCTCGGGGTCGGTCAGGCCGCTGTGCTTGTCCGGCAAGGGCCGTAGGCACTTTGCCGTCAACGCCCACGAGTCGGCGAGCACGGTAAGCTCGCCCCGCTTGCTGGTGATGACCTCACCGGTGATCCCGACGTGATCGCCAATGTCCACTGCTGACTTCCAGCGCTCGAGATCGGTCTCCAGCATGATCTGCAGGTCGCCACTCCAATCCCGCAAGGTCGCGAAGCAGACGCGGCCGTGGTTGCGCATCAGCATTACCCGACCGGCTAGCGAAACCGTTGTGCCGGTGCGCTGATCGGGCTTGAGACCCTGATGCGCTTCGACGACCGCGGCGCAGTTTGCGGTGCGCACAAAGGTGATCGGATAGGGCTCGACTCCTTCAGCCCGAAGACGATCGAGCTTCGCGATTCGTACCGCCATCTGCTCAGGAATCTTCTCTTCCTGCTTCGCCACCGGTTCCAGCTCGGTCACCGGCAGCGGCGGCACGGAGGTGTGATCGAGCGGCTCCACATGCGTACCGGGCAGGTGCACAAAGCCTTCGGCGATGGCCGAGGCGAGACTCACTCGTGCCAGCTCGCGCCGCTCGCCGAAGCAAAGGAAGCGGGGCTCCCAATCGGGGTGATATTTGGCGTTCGAGCGGTAGAGCGACTCCAGCTGCCACCAGCGTGAGAAGAACAGCAACGTGCGCCGCCACAGTCGCAGGAACGGCCCCGCGCCGATGCGAGCGCCGTCTTCGAAGACCGAGCGGAAGACGGCGAAGTTCAGCGAAACCCGGTCCACGCCAAGCTGTCCAGCCCGTTGCATCAACTGGCTCACCATGAACTCCATGACCCCGTTCTCGGCTTCGCGGTCGCGGCGCATCAGATCGAGCGAGAGTCCGCGTGCGCCCCAAGGGCTGAAGGACAACAACGCTTTGGGGGTACCCGCGGAGTCGGTCACCGAGACGAGAACGCACTGATTGTCGTTGGGGTCGCCCAGTCGCCCCAATGCCATCGAGAAGCCGCGTTCGCCTTCGGTGTCGCGCCAACGCGTTGCGAGATCGGCGATCTGTTTCATCTCCGCCAGTGGGATGTCGCCGTGACGGCGCACGGCTGCGTGATAGCCCGCACGCTCCACCCGGTTCACCGCCTGCCGCACCGGGCGCATCTCCCGACCGTCCAATGTGTACTCGCCGGTGTGCAGGATCGCCTCGTCACCAAGTTGGATGACCTTCAGACCCGCTCGGTCATAGGCGATCGCCGCCTCCTCGCCCGCGCCCATCACCGCCGGGACCCAGCCGTAGCCTCGCGCCTGCTCCAGCCAGGCCTCGATGGCCGCATCCCACGCCTGCGGATCCCCGACGGGATCGCCGCTGGCGAGGCTCACCCCGGCCACCACCCGATAGGTGACCGCCGCTCGCTCGTTCGGGGAGAAGACCGCTGCCTTGTCGCGCCGGGTGGCGAAGTAGCCCAGTGAATCCTGCTCGCCGTAACGCGTCAGCAGGCCCCGGATGCGGGACTCGTCCTCCGGCGAGAGTTCGGAGGTGATCTGTTGCGAGCGCAGCAACGTGAACAGGGCCGCGAAAACCGCCACCGCACCAAAGAGGCCGAGGATGAAGTTGACCCAGCCGGGCGCTCTGCCCTCGGTGTCCAGCGCGAAGGCGAAGCCACCAAGTACCTTGTCCGTCGCGAAGCGCAGCTTCTCGGCCGGGCCCTGCAGGGAGCCGGGGAAGGCGCTCACCAGTGAGTAGCCGAGGCCGATCCCGACCGCGGCCACGCCGGCGAAGACGACGATCGCTCGCCGCAGGCTGCCCTTCCTCACTCGGGCGTAGAACTCGTCGCGCGCCCAGAAGAGTGTGTAGAGGGCCAGCAGGCTCACCAGAGCGGCCAGGGCGATGCCGCGATACTCACTCGACTCCATGAACGGCTGGCCGGGCTCGTCGAAGACGCCGGTGATCCCGATCAGGAGCAGCAGCAGGATGAGGAAGAACAGAAAGAGGAAGTAGCCGACCAGGATCCAGTAGGCGACGCGTTTGCGCCGTGCGGTGGCTCCGGCGAGCACCGCGAGCGCCGCGGCGAAGCCAAGGTTCAGCGGCGTCAGCAGCAGAACGTTCTCGAGCAGATCCCGGATGCGCATGGCTCCCCGGCCCAGTGCACCGCCGATTGCACCGAGCGCGCTGAGCGCCGCGATGAACGCCAAGAACACGGCAAAGATGCGAGGTACGTATTTACGCACGTTTTGACCATATATTTTGATGTCATGAGCGGCGCATGGTTCCGGGATCTGAGCACCTCCGGCCGGATGCCGCTGTTCTGGTTCTTCGTCGGCGTCGTGCTCGGGTTCCTCTTCATCCGTCTGTCGGTCCGGCTGATCCGGGCGCAGGTGAAATGGTGGCCGGGCAATGTGAAGCCGGGTGGACTGCACATTCACCATGTGGTCTTTGGCGTCGTCATGATGCTGCTCGGCGGAGTTGCCGGGCTCGTCGTGCCCTCCAATGAGATCCTCTGGAGCTCAGTGTGCGCGTTTGTCTTTGGCACCGGCTCGGCCCTGGTACTCGACGAATTCGCGCTGATCCTGCACCTGAAAGACGTCTACTGGCAGGCGAGTGGGCGCACCTCGATCGACGCGGTCTTCGTTGCCGTCGCCGTGACCGGCCTACTGGTCCTGGGGATAAGGCCGGTCTTTCTGGAAGACCTGCTCATCGCGCGGCAAGAGGGGCTCTCCCTCCTGCTGGCCGCGCTTATCGCCGTGTTCCATCTCGGTCTCGCGGTGATCACGCTGCTCAAGGGCAAGATCTGGACCGGCCTACTGGGCTTGTTCGTCCTCGTGTTGCTCTACGTCGGAGCGATCCGGCTCGCTCGGCCCGGCTCACCCTGGGCTCGCTGGCGCTACCGCGGGTCAGGCCGCCCGGCGGCGAAGCTGGCTCGTGCGAATTGGCGTGAGCGCCGCATCCGCCAACCCATCATCCGGGCCAAGATCTGGTTGCAGGAGCTCGTCGGCGGCCGCCCCGATTGACCCACCCTCTTGGCCGCAACTCCACAGGAGTTGCGGTTATGTTGGCGCTCAAAACAGCAACTCCTGTGGAGTTGCAGCGATCATGCGGTGTGGTGGCGTGCACCAAACAGGACACTTGGGCACAATCCCACCTATGCGCAAAGTCATGTTGGCCTTACTGACTGTGTCCGCTCTCAGTGCTTGTTCGGAGACCGTCAAGGCGCCCGCGTCCACCCCGGAACAACCTGCCGTCAACACGCCCACTGAGCAGAAGCCCGCGACGGATCTGCTCGCCGGTATGCCCGACTATCCCAACCGGGCCAATATCTATGCCGCGGCCGGGGCGAACATGTTGCGCGAAGACGTCCGCGACGATCGCGAACTTGTTTACGTCCCCAACACCAACAGCGACCGGGTACACGTGATCGACCCCAACACGTTCCAGGTCATTGACGAGTTCTACGGCGGCCCGGAGCCGCAACATGTGGTCCCTTCCTACGACATGCGCACGCTCTATGTCACGTCCTCGCGCATCCCGGGCGGAGCGGTGCTGCCGATCGATCCCCGCACCGGCAAGCCCGGCGAGATCATCGAGGTCGAGGACGTCTACAACCTTTACTTCACCCCGGACGGGCAATTCGCCATCGTCGTGGCCGAGGCGTACCAACGGCTTGACTTCTATAACCCCAAGAGTTGGGAGCTGGTCAAGAGCAGCCACTTCCCGGACTGCGAAGGCATCAACCACATGGACTTCACCCTCGACGGCAAGACCGCTTTGGCCAGCTGCGAATTCGACAACCGGATGGTCGCCATCGACGTCGCCTCCGGGCAGCAGCTCCGGCGCTTTGACTTGGACGTGGTACCGGATGGAATGCCACAGGACACCAGGCTTGTCCCGGACGGGTCGGTGTTCCTGGTGGCCGACATGCACGCAGACGGCGTATACGTCTTCGATTCGCAAGCCACCCAACGCATCGGTTACATCGAGACCGGTAGGGGCGCTCACGGAATCTACTTCAGCCGAGACGGCAAGGTCGCCTACATCTCCAACCGCAACGAGGGCTCGGTGACCGTGCTCGATCTGGCCACGCTCAAACCGCTGACGAAATGGACCATCCCCGGTGGCGGCAGCCCCGACATGGGTGGGGTTTCCGCCGACGGCAGCACGCTCTGGCTGACCGGTCGTTATCACGGCGAGGTCTACGCCTTCGACACCACCAACGGTGAGCTGAAAGCTCGCATCGCGGTCGGGTCGGGGCCACACGGCCTCATCGTCTGGCCGCAACCTGGTCGCTATTCGTTGGGACACACAGGAAACATTCGATGAAGCAGCTCATCATTATTGCCGCGATGGCGGTTGGCCTTAGTGCGTGCGGTTCTTCGCCGCAGCAAGCTATCTCGGCCACTGAGGCGCCCGCCGCGCCACCCGCGCCGGTCACCGAGTTCACCCTCGTCGCCAGTGGTGACTTCATTTCGCAGCCGCCGTTGTCGGAGCAAGCGATCGCGGATGGCGGCTTCTCGAGGATCCTTGCCTCGCTCAAACCGATGGTGTCGGAGGCCGACTTGGCGATCTGCCACATGGAGACGCCCTTTGCCGCGCCCGGTGAGGAGTGGACCGGATACCCGATCTTCAATGCACCGCCGGTTCTTGCCGACACCACGGCCGAGCTCGGCTATGACAGCTGCTCCACCGCGTCGAACCACACCGTCGACTACGGCTGGGACGGGTTGGTGCGCACGCTTGACGGGCTGGACCGCGTTGGCGTCAAGCATGCCGGGTCGGCTCGCAACCTCCAAGAGGCTGTCACACCAACGATTCTCTCGGCCAACGGCATCAAAGTCGGGCACCTTTCCTACACGTTCAGCTTCAACGGGATGCCGCTGCCCTTCGAGTGGAGCTCGAATCTCATTGACGTGCAAGCGATTCTGGCCGAGGCCCGGCGGGCCCGCGAAGCAGGGGCCGAAGTCGTCGTGTTGAGCATTCATTGGGGTACCGAATACCAGAACGAGGCGGACGAAGGCCAGACGGGCCTGGCAAGAGAGTTGCTCGCCTCGCCGGACCTCGATCTGATCATTGGCACGCACGCGCATGTCGTGCAGCCGTTGGAGAAGATCGGCACCAAGTGGGTTTCCTACGGCATGGGCAACATCATGGTTCGCTTCCCGGACGGCTCACCCGAGTCCACCCAGGATGCCCACCTCACCCGGTACACCTTCAGTAACACCAACGGCAGCTGGCAGGTGTCCAAAGTGGAGGTATTGCCCACGTGGATGGAATACCGTCCACTGCCCCGCGTAGTCGACCTGCCCACCGAACTCTCCCGCCCGGATCTGACCGATCATCAGCGCGACACGTATCAACGTGCCTATGACCGCATTGTGCGCTGGATCAACGATCGCGGCGCGGACCGGGATGGCGCCACCATCCTGCAGCGCTCATGAAGGCGCTCAAGGCCTTCCTCAGATGGGCTGAGGAGCGGCAGATCCCGGACATCGTTCGCTCCATTGTGGACGATCTGTGGCAGCTCGCGGATGATCTGCGCATTGCCCAGCGCTGGCACGTCTTTGCCATGTCCGTGGACCGGCTTGGCATTCCGGATCGCTTGCGGGGTCTGGTCGCGAATGTGGGACGGGTGCGAATTCCGGACGGGGTAAGGGTTGCCACTGCCGGGTTCGTCACCGTGGCGGTGATTCTCGGTATCGGGCTGGGGTTCGGGCGGCTCAGCCACGATGATGAGCCGGCCGTGGCGACGCCGTCGTCGCCGCCCGGCGCGCCTGCGCCGGAGATGGTTGCGGCCGCACCAGAGCCGCCGGCTGAATGGTCAGCGGAGGCGGATGCACAGGTCATGTCATTGCGCCGGATCAACCCGATCACCGGCCCGGACCAGCCGCCGCTTCCCGAGGACGAGTTCGGCCCGTACGGCAGCAGGCGTACCACGGGAACCTATGAGGTGGCGCTCACCTTTGACGACGGCCCTGATCCGCAATGGACGCCCATGGTGCTGGAAGTGTTGCGCCAGTACCGAATCAAGGCGACTTTTTGCGTTCTGGGCGTCAATGCGGTGTCATTCCCGCATCTGGTCCGCGCCATCGACGCTGACGGCCACACGCTGTGCAACCACAGCTGGGGACACGACATCGGCCTTGGCAGGCGGGGATTCGCCGCGATCGTCGGCGACATGAGTCGCGCCAACGAAGCCATTCGCGCGGCCGCACCGGGCGCCCGGGTCTCCTACTTCCGCCATCCCGGCGGAGCCTGGACCCAGAACGCCGTCAACGCGGCCCGTCAGCTGGGCATGTCATCACTGCATTGGGATGTCGACCCACGCGACTGGCTCAAGCCCGGTCCCCGGGCCATTTCCAGCACCGTGGTGACGAGCACAGGCCCCGGAGCCATCGTGCTGCTGCACGATGGCGGGGGAGATCGTCGCGGCACCGCGGAGGCGCTGCGCTCGATCCTGCCCAACCTTGCGGCGCGTTTCCCCTTGGTGGCGTTGCCACCGGGGACTGACGCACCGCGGCTGCACGGTATCGACCTGCCGATCCACCTGGGTCAGCAGTGATCAGCTCAGGCTGTTGACGACCTCGGTCGCGCGAGCCTCGTGCTTGGCGTAGGCCTCGGGGAAGGCCGACACCTGCACGGCCTGTGCCGCATAGGTGAGCTCCATGTTCTCCCAGCCTGGTACCTGAACCAGCGCCTTGAGGAACTGCTGGGTCGCATACTCGGGCTTCATCAGGTTCTTCACGGTGCCCCAGCCGGACTGGGGACGCTGCTGGAACAACCCGACCGAGTCGTGGTCCGAGCCTTCGCCCTCGTTGGTGTAGTCGTAGGACTCGGCGTAGACCGTGCTCGCCAGGTTCTTGAGCTGGCTCTCCTGCATCGCGGTGGCGATGGCGATGGTCTGAGCGCGCTTGCCCAGGCCCATGCCCTTCGCCGTGTCGACGATCTTCTTGGCGTTGTTCATCTGGACCTGGTTCAGCCCGGCGACCGGGGCCGGCAGGGCTGGTGCCTCGGGAGCCTTCGCCGCCGGTGCCTCCTGCTTGGAAGCGACTGCCGGTGCGACAAGATCCCGGTTGGAACGCGTCACGGCCTTGTCGGCCTCGGCGCGTGCCAGGTCGGTGCTGGCTGCGAGGGTGGTCTTAGCGTCTCCTGCCTGGAACCCACCGCCGTTCGTGGCGGCTGCGCCGCCCTGACCGGCCAGTGCGGCGAACCCGAGGCAGGCGGCCAGACCGGCCGTCAGCATCATTCGTCGTTGGTCGAGGGAAATGAAGGTCATTAAGGGGTGTGTGAAACGGGGGGCTCGATGGCGCCATTGCCGTCTCACGTGTGCTCCGTTGCCACGCATC
>DPJL01000078.1 GCA_003543035.1 Micromonosporaceae bacterium
CGAAGGGCGGGCAGTGCCCGACTCGCCAGTTCACCTTGACATCGGGGATCCGCTCGGCATGCCGGGCAAGCTCCCGCAGAATGCGGCTCTTGCCTATCCCGGCCGGCCCGAAGACTGTCACCAGCTGTGGACTGTTGTCGCGGATCATCCGGTGCAACGCGGTGACCAGCAGGCCCCGCTCGTGCTCGCGGTTGACCATCGGGGTCGACTCGTCGCGATCGCGCCGGTGCAACCGGGCCGAGAGGGCGAGGAAGAGCCGGCGGGGAGTTGTCCTGCCCTTGAGCGTCAGCATGGGCTGCTCGGCGTAGTCGATCTCGTGCTTGGTGGCGTCGGCGGTGATATCGCAAACGAGCACTCCGCCGTCGGGCGCGGTGCTCTGCATGCGGGACGCGGTGGCCACCACGTCTCCGGACACCATTGCCTGCCCACCGTCGTGCGCGGCGCCGAGATCGACCAGGGCCTCCCCGGTGGCCACACCGACCCGGAAGGTGGCCAGCTGACCCAGCCGCCCGCGGCTGAGCACCCGCTGCGCCTCAAGCCCGGCCCGGACAGCGCGCAACGCGTCGTCTTCGGTCGCGACTGGCGCGCCGAAGACGGCCATCACCGCGTCCCCGATGTACTTCTCGATCACCCCGCCGTACTGCCGGACCACCTCACGGAGCGTGGCGAAATACTCATGCTGCAGGGTCCGGATCTGCTCCGGATCGGCCAGCTCGGAGAAGGAGGTGAACCCGGCCATGTCTATGAACAGCACGGTGATCCGGCGGCGATCCTCGTTCTTCGCGGTGGTGGGTGCCGTACCGGCCTGTGCCCCGCAGGTCGTGCAGAAGGCCAGGTCAAACCCGATCGACTGTCCACAATGGAGGCATTTTCGCGCCAGAGAGTTTCCGCAGCCGCCACAGAACCGATCTTCGGGGCCGGCCGCTCTTGAACAATTGGTACAGGTAGGGGTGTTCACATCTCCACCAGGTCATGCCGGGGAATAAGTATCACCCACCGGCGCTGTTGGGCGCTAACTGCTTGACCATAGCTGTAGCCAAACCGACAAGGGGCTTTCGCAAAACGGCCGCGCGGTTAAAGTTTCGTGGCACTGATCGCTTATGAAGGGCGTGGAGGCGCGAGCGCGATGTTGGTGCGTTTGGCAGTCGCTTGGACCGATCCTTTTGGGATGGCTTATGGCGCGGGCGACTTGGTTGACATCGACGCCGTGACCCTCGCCGAGCTCGAAGAGCAGGGAGTTGTGGAAAACATGACCGAGAATCCGAAGGACGACGCCTATACCGGCCCCACCGGCGAAGAGGGGGACGGCTACACCGGCCCGACCAGCACCGACCCGAAGGCTGACGCTTACACCGGCCCGACCGGTGAGGAGGGGGACGGCTACACCGGCCCGACCGGCACCGACCCCGACGATGGCGTCTAGCTAGCCAAAAAGGTATGGCGGCTCGCGTCAGCGATCCGCCATACCCGCTCTGCGCCTTAGTGCGGCCACATCCATAACCACGATGCGACGGCCCTCCGTGCGCAGCCAGCCGCGGCTCGCGAAGGAGCCGATCGCCTGGTTGACGCTCTGCCGGGACCCACCGGCCATCTCCGCGAGCTGACTCTGGTTCAGCTCTATCGTGATCATCGGCGCCTGGCTCTCGCCGGCCAGCCGGACCAGCGTCTTGGCAACCCTTCCGGGCAGGTCTAAGAAGACGTGATCGGCATTCTGCTCGGTCAGGCGCCGGATGAGCGCGCCGAGCGAGCGCATCACCGCATCGAGGATGCGCGGGTTCGCGTGAATGAGCTCCATGAAGGCGCCTCTGGAAAGCGCCAGAGCGGAGCAATCCTCAAGCGCCTCAGCGGAAAGCGAGCGCGCGGAACCGTCCAATAGCGACACCTCGCCCAGCACCTCCGGCGGCCGAAGCACACTGAGCACGGCCCTTTCCCCGGTAGGGGAGGTGCGGAAGACCGCGACCGATCCACGTTTGAGCACGATCAGTGATTCACCTGGATCGTTCTCCACAAAGAGCAACTGGCCTTTGCGGAATTGGCGTGGCACCGCCGCGGCGATCACTCGGTGCCTCACCTCTGGTTCCAGCCCCGCGAACATCTCTACCCCCGTCAGAGCGTCCGCCGGCTCTGGATTGCGTATCTCCACCCGCCATCCCCTTCTTGCCGCCGGCCGGTGTCCCGGCCAGCGGAGTCATGGCGCCAGCCGCTAGCGACCAGCCCCATCAGGGCGCCAGCCGCAAGCGCCGGACCCCCTGCATGGCGCCAGCCGTGAGCGGCAGACGGCACGCACCACCTTCGACCTGCGCATGTCAGATCATCGCCTGACCACGCCGCCCCGTCTACCCCATCAGCCGGAGCATCGTCCAATCGCGGATTACCAGTGTGTCAATCGCGTGCCATAATCCGCGGGTGCTGGCTGACGATACGATCCGGACAGTACTTCGCACCTCATGGCACCTTCAGCCGGACGGCTTGCATCGCCTGGCCGGAGGGATGACATCCGCTACCTGGTTGGTTAGCGCCGGTGCTCGGCGTTACGTTGCGAAACTAGGGGGTGTCTCTCGGATCG
>DPJL01000097.1 GCA_003543035.1 Micromonosporaceae bacterium
CGGTGTGGGCCCCCGCCCTATGGCGGGCGCAATCCCGGTGTGCTGCAACAGCTCACCGATCTGGGGATGACCACCGTGGTGTGGGATGTGGACGGTGCCGACTGGGCCTGCCCCGGCGCCCAGCACATTGAGAAGACCGTGCTGGCCAAGACCTCACCGGGCTCCATCGTGCTGCTGCACGACAGCGGCGGCGAGCGGGATCAGACGGTTGCCGCGCTGCCCGGCATCATTGAGTCCCTTTTGGACGATGGCTACGCCCTGGTCCCGGTGGAAGCGATGCTTCGCTGAATCAGCATGCCAGGGAACGGTCCAGCCGGGTGATGATCTCGTTGACACCTTCGTCGTCGATGGTCAGCGGAGGGACCACCATGATCGCCTCGCCGCGGGCGCCCTGACGGCGCAGCAGCAGGCCGTTCGCGCGGGCGCAGGTGATCAGGTCGTTGGCGGCCTCGGTCGACGACATCTCCAGGACCAGAATGAGGCCATACGCGCGGACGTCGATGACCTCGCCTATCCCGGCCCACGAAGCGAATCGGTCCAGCAGCCGGGCGCCGTGCAGTTCGGCCCGCTTCACGAGATTCTCGCTGTCCAGGATGTCGAGCGTGGCCAGCGCGGCGGCACAGGCGGTCGCGTGACCGGAGGTGGTGTGCCCGTAGCGCAGCCCGCCCAGTACCGCCTCGTGCTGGAAGCTGTCGTGGATGTGCTGCTGCACTGTCACCGCGGCGATCGGGATGTACCCACCGCTCAATCCTTTGCTGGCAACCAGAATGTCCGGCACGACGTCCTCGTGCTCGCAGGCGAACATCCGCCCGGTGCGGCCGTAGCCGGTGAAAATCTCATCGAGGACCAGCAGTGTCCCGGTCTCGTCGCAGAGGTCCCGGAGCGCACGCAGGAAGCCCCGTGGCAGTACCACGCCGCCGCCGACGTTCAGGAATGGCTCCACGACGACCGCGACCGGCCAATCGTTCGCGTCGTCGCCGAACGCTCGGGTGAACTCCGCCACCAGCAATGGCAACGAATCCGGCTGACGCAGGTCGCGCGGCGGCAGCGGCAGGTCGACGAGGGTGATCGGGAAGGGCGCCGCAAACGGGTGGCGGCACCGGGGCAGACCGGAGAGGCTGCGGCTGATCAGCGTGGAACCGTGGTAGCCAAGGCGGAAGGCGACGACTCTGGATCGCGGCTTGCCGACGTGCTCCCAATAGGACGATGCGATCAGCATCGCCGCCTCGATGCCCTCCGAGCCGCTGTTCACAAACACCGTCTTGGCGAGCCGCTCCGGCATATACGACGCCAGGCGCTCAGCGAGCAGGCCGAGCGGCTCGTGCCCGCCGCCGGAGATGTCGAAATGCTGCAACAGCCGCGACTGGTCGGCGATCGCGGCGGCCACCTTCGGGTGTCCGTATCCGCAGGTGGAGTTCAGCGAGGAGCCGTCGATGTACTCACGACCGTCGACATCCCAGACGCGGTAATTGGATCCGTGCGAGAGCATCAGCTCGGCCCGGTCGGCCGTCACCGGGGACCAGGTGTGCCAGACATGCCGGCGGTCCCGTTCCCGGGCTTCCGCCGGGTCAGGCGCGGTGCCGGCGGTCGACAGTGGTGTGTCCATCTGCAGCCTCCAATGACTCGTCGTCACGCGGGTCGCCGGGGTGGTGCTACGGCGCGACCTAGGCAAATGTTGCCAGATGATACCCGGCTGTGGCAATGTCTTGCCAATGGTTTGTCCGGCAGGTATCGGCTGGTGGTGTCAACAAGGGCTGCCAAAGTCACGTGCCGGAGTAACCAATGTCACTAATTTCTGGCATTCTGTTTGTCAGGGAGCAGCTCCAACGGGGACGCGAAATGGGGCCGCTCTTGCCAGCTTTGTTAACCCGCCGCACGGCACCTTGCCGATGTCGGCCCGATTCCCTGTGAGTGATGGATGCTCGAACAACCGGCCTTTGGCAACCGCCTCCGGGCGCTGCGACTCGAACGGGGACTTTCACAGGCCGCCATCGCGGAGGGCGGACTGTCCACCGGCTACCTCTCCCGGCTGGAGTCCGGGATGCGGCAACCGAACAATCGGATCGTCGCTCACATTGCCAAGCGCCTCGGCGTGCCGGTTTCCGCGTTCGATGAAGCGCAGATGCTGTCGTCGTTATCTGAAGCCCTCGCCATAGCCGCATCAGCCCCGGAAGGCGACGATGTGGTGGAGATCCTGACCCAGGCGCTGCACACCGACGACAACCGCAACCCTGTGCTGCGCTGGCAGGCGCTTTGGTTGCTGTCGCGCATCCGCGCCGACCGTGGTGAGCGCAGCGAGGAACACGTGCTGCTGCTTGAGCTCGTCGGGTTGAGCGACAAGCTTGGCTCCCGCGAGCTGGGCGCGCGGACCAGAGCGCGGCTGTCCAGATCGGTCCAAGCCATGGGCGACCACGCGCGAGCGCGGGAGTACGCCGAGGAAGCCCACCGCATGTCGGCCGGTTTGTCGCTAGCCGACAAATCCGAGGCGTTGCACGCGCTGATCTCCGCGGAAGCGGAAACCAGCCAGCTCACAGGCGCCCGCGCGCACGCCAGGGAGCTGTGCGCCCTCACCGAATCGGCCGGCGGCATCCTGCACGTCAAAGCGCTCTGGGCCAGCGCGACCGTGTGCATCCGGCAGGCTGACTACGCCGAGGCGCAGCAGGTGCTGGAGCGCGCGCTGAAAGGGCTCGACAGCCACACTGACCTGATGCTCTGGATCCAATTGCGACTGGCAGCGGCCTCACTCTATGTGCAGATCACGCCGCGGCAGACCGAGCAGGCGCGCACCATGCTCGACGACATCGAGCCGGTGATCGACCTCGTCGGGACCGACCTGCACAACCAGCAGAACCTCACCCTGCAAGCACACCTTGCCTTCGCCGAGGGCCGGATCCCGGACGCTCGCGCGCTCAGCGAGCAGATCGACGAGCAGACCACGCGACTGTCCGATCGCGACCGGGTCCGCTTCCAAGCCCTACGTAGCAAGCTGCGCATCCTCGATGGCCACTTCGAAGAAGGCACACGCGAGCTGCGTCAGTTGGCGGAGCAGGCGCAAGCGGTACCCAATGCGGAGTTGGCGGCCGAGATCTGGAGGGACCTCGCCGAGACGCTCGCAGGTGCTTACGGACGTGGCGGCCGAGCCGATCAAGCCTAAGAGCTCACCAACGCCTGTGTACCAGAGCGCGAATGCGGCGATCGTAAAGGTCCTCGATCGCCGTGAGGGTGGCCTCGGTCAGTGCCGGAGCGAGCACCGAGTTGGCCCGAGCCTGCTCGGCCGTGCTTGCGCCGGGGATCACCGTCGTCACTCCGGGCTGCTGGATGATCCAGCGCAGTGCAGTCTGTGAGGGCGACACGCCCTGCTCGACGAGCGCGGCGAATTCCCGGGCCGCCGTGACACCGGTGGCGTAGTCCACCCCGGAGAAGGTCTCGCCAATGTCGAACGACTCGCCGTTGCGGTTGTAGTTGCGGTGGTCGTCGGCGCCGAAAACCGAGTCGTGCCGGTACTTGCCGGACAGCAGACCGGACGCGAGCGGGACCCGCGCAATAATGCCGACACCGGCCGCCTCAGCGGCGGGCAGCACGCGTTCGAGCGGCTTGTGCCGGAACGAGTTAAGGATGATCTGCACGCTGGCAACGCCGGGGCGGGCGATCGCGGCGAGCGCTTCGTCACAGGTCTCGACACTGACGCCATACGCGGCGATGCGCTTCTCGGCGATCAGGGTGTCCAGCGCGTTGTAGACCGCATCCGAGCTGAGCACCGGGCTGGGTGGGCAGTGCAGCTGAACGAGATCGAGGGTGTCGACGCCGAGGTTGGCCCGCGAGCGGTCGGTCCACGCACGGAAATGGTCCATCGTGAACTCGGCGGGGTCCTGCGGGGCACGCCTGCCCATCTTGGTCGCCACGAGGATGTCTCCGGCCCGGTCAGGTGGCACTGCTCGCAGGAATTCGCCGATCAGGCGCTCGCTGCGCCCGTCGCCGTAGACGTCGGCGGTGTCGAAAAAGGTGACTCCGGTGTCCAATGCGGTCTGAAGGATGGCCCGCGCTTCGCCTTCGTCCACCGCACCCCAATCGGCGCCCAGCTGCCAGGTACCGAGGCCGATGACCGAGGCCCGCCGTCCGATTCTGTCGAATGTCCTTTGCTCCACACCTTCGATCCTACGGACGGCTGCCGGCGACCGAGATCCTCCTGTGCCCGCACGAAAGTCCGGGGTTGGGCACCGCCAAGCGGGAGCGCATCGGCTCCAGCGTTTCCAGCTCGACCGGTTCGGCCTGCCACGGCCGGTGCAACCGATCGTTCTCGTTGCGTGGCACCAGATGTACGTGCAGATGGAACACGTCCTGCCAACCCGCCGGACGGTTCGCCTGGAACAGTGTCAAACCATTGGGGCGCAACACTTCCCGGATCCGGTGGGCCATCCGGTGCACCGTGCGCATCACCGCCACCGCGTCATCCTCCCGCGCCTCCCACAGGTCGGTCACGTGCCGCTTGGGGATCACCAGGGTGTGCCCTTCCGTCACCGCGGTGATGTCGAGGAACGCCATCGTGTCGCCGTCTTCGAAGAGGATCGATGAGGGCAGGTCACCGCGCACGATTTCGCAGAAGGCGCATCGGCCCTCAGCCATCGCGGCCCCCGGCGAGCAGCTCGGCCGCTACATCGGTGTTCACCCGCCCAGCGCCGAATGTGCGGATGCTCGCGCCATCCGTCAAGGCGGCGTCGTCCGGCATCCCGACCGCAACCAGCACGGCGTCAGGGCGCTTCGCAAGCAACTGTTGTACCCGCGCCCGCTGCCGCGGTTGGCGATAAGCGTCGCGGACCACGATGACCAGCGGGTGATCCGCGGCCAGAGTCGCGAGCGGATCGAAGTCAGGTTCGTCTTCGCTGATCCGGATGCCCTGAGCCAGAAGTCCTCTTTCGGCAAGCCGATCCGCGACGCTCCAGTAAGCCTCGCCCGCGACAACGTTTCCGAGTGCGCGCAACTCCACCACGGTCGCCGGGCCGCTCAGTGCGACGTCGCCGGTGACCTGGGCTGCCCGCTTCGCCGCCGAACGGCCAGGCGTGCCATTGGACGTGGGCGCGGAGCCGGCCTTGGCTGCGGCCCGCATCACGTTCACCCGCGCCGCAGCCGCTTCCAGCGTCGCGACATCCAGCTCCCCCTCGCGGACGGCATCAGTGACAGCGGCCCGGATGCCGGCGCACAGCTGCTCGCCATCGGCCGGGCCAAGCAGGAGCAGGTCTGCCCCTGCTTGCAGCGACCGCACCGACGTCGCGACCACGGAAGCCAGCCCGTCCGCCGCTTCCAGGGCGGGTGCGGTGCTGAGTAGCACACCTTGGTAGCCGAGCTCGGTCCGGACCAGGTCGTGCAGGATCTTGCGGCTCAGCGTTGCCGGGATGCCGGGGTCGACCGTCTGGTACACCGCGTGCGCGATCATCAGGCTCGGCACGCCCGCCTCGATCGCGGCCACAAACGGCGCGAGCTCCCTGCGGTGGAACGTCTCCAGGTCACAGTCGATCACCGGGAGAGCGTGGTGTGAGTCGACGACGGTGGCGCCGTGCCCGGGGAAGTGTTTAGCAGCCGTGGCGATGCCGGCATCGCGCATCGCCCGGATGTATGCAGCGCCGTGCGCGGCGACGAGCTCCGGATCGGGGCCGAACGAGCGCACTCCGATCACCGGGTTGTCCGGGTCGCTGTTGACGTCGAGCGACGGCGCGAGGTTGTAGTTGACGCCCGCGGCCACCAGGTCGGCACCGATCGCCGCGGCCACTTCCCGGGTCAGCGCGAGATCGTCGACCACGCCCAACGCAAGGTTGCCCGGGTAGCGGCTGCCGGTGCGATATTCGAGCCGGGTGATGTCACCGCCTTCCTCGTCGATCGCGACCAGCGCATCTGGATGGTCGGCCCGCACCGCGGTGGCGAGCTGGCGGATGGCATCTGGACCGTCGAGGTTGTGCGGGAAGAGGAGCACCCCGGCGAGGCCATCGGCCAGTGCAGTGTCCACCCAGGACGGAACTTCGGTGCCGTCGAAACCTGGTAGCAGGCAAGCGTTTACGAGACGATCAAGCGCGGTCATCAAATCACTCCTACGGAAACAGGCTTTCGAGAACCTCGGCGACGCCGTCGTCATCCTGAGCGGCGATCACATGGTCGACAACGGCGAGTACTTGGGGATGCGCGTTCGCCACCCCATACGATGTGCCGGCCCAGGTCAGCATCGGCAGGTCATTGGGCATGTCGCCGAACGCGATCACGTCAGCGGGGCCGATGCCTTCCCGGTGGCACAGGTTTTCCAGCGCCGCCGCCTTGCTAACGCCGGTCGCCACCGCCTCGCCCAGCCGATGCCCGTTGGCGTGGTACGGGGTGACGATCGGTGCCAGCATCGGCGCGGCCAGCGCCAGCAACTCGTCAGCGGAAAGCGTCGGATGCCGCCCGACTAGCTTCGGCGCGGGTGTCGCGAACAGCTCAGCATCAGCGAGCCGCTGGATCGTCATACCGGTGTCCCAGTCACCTATCTCGTAGTCCGCGTCGCTGGACATGCCATGGGCATATTCGATGGCCAGGCCGATGCCGGGGATCGTCTTGCGCAGCAGCCGCGCTGCCTCGGCCAGCACAGCCGGTGAGATGCAGAACTCCTCGACCACCTTGCCGCTGCCCATGTCGTAGACGAGTGCGCCGTTTGAGCAGATGGCTGTGCCCTGGTGACCGAACGCTTCGGCAATATCGCCCATCAGGCGCGGCGGGCGGCCGGTGACGAAGACAAACTTGGCCCCGGCCCGGCTGATCCGATCGAAGGCCGCGACAGTTCGTGCGGACACCTTCCCGTCGCTGCGGACGATGGTGCCGTCCAGATCGGTGGCGATCAAGCGTGGTGGCATGATTCTCATCCCTGTAGCTCCGTGGACAGACCCTGGATCTCGCGTCCTGTCGCCGATAACGGGAACCGGGCCGCGTTGCGGTACCCGGACGCTCGCACATCGTCCAGTACGTCTGGATCCTTGCGCAGCCATGCGACGGTTTCCACCAGGGCCCCCGGGCCTGAGGAGAGATCGATGCCGAGCGCGGTGTCGCCCAGCACCTCGGCAAGTCCCGGTACCGGTTGGTAGATCACGGGTAGCCCGCACGCTTGCGCTTCTACTGCGACCAGGCTGAACGCCTCCAGCCGGGTCGACGGGACGACCAGCACATCGTGGTCGGCGAAGGCCTGCCACAGCTCGCGCCGGCTGAGCCAGCCGAGATAGTGCACATTGGACAGATCGATTCGGGAGCGAAGGGCCTGATACTCGGCTTCCGGCGCCGCCACGCCGAGCGAGACGCCGTCGAGGTGAGCAACGGCGGCCACGAGTGGCTCCGCGCCCTTCTCCGCGGTGAGCCGGCCGGCGTAGAGCACGCGCAGGTCGTCGGCTGTGGACTCGGTCCGCGGTGGCGGTGTCGCGAGCAGGTAATCCGGTACACCCCAAGGGATGTGGACGACACGTCGCGGCGCCGCGGAGGTGACCGCGCGCAGCAGGTCGGCCATCGCCGCGGTGGGCACCACCACTGCTCCCGCCGCCGCCGTGGCCTTGGCGAGCACCTCTGCCTGTGTTGGATGGTCCGCGGCGAACAGCAGATCGGTGCCGTGCACCAGAGCGAGGCTGGGATGCTGGGGAAAGGCGCGCAACAGCGCCGGGGTCGCCCCGAACGCGAGGTGTTGCAGGTGCACGATGGCGTAGTCGTCGGCAGCGAACCGTCGCCGGATCGCGGCCGCCAGGTCGTCGACATATCGCCAGAAACCCGCTCCGCTGAGCTGTTTGCCATCGACCTCAAGCAGCGCCGGAGGGCCGGTTTCGGCTTTCCCGCCCCGAGCGGCCAGCATGAACACGTCGGCCGGGATTGGACGGTCGGGCGCCAAGTAAAGATCCCGGAGCAACTCCACGCTTCCACCCGGGCTGCCCGCCGGCAGGTCCAGCCCGGTGATCGCCTTCAACGGAGTTCCTCGTGCAGCCGCGAGATGTCGATGCCCTCGGTCTGCCGGTATTTGCTGCCCATCTCCTGGTAGCTGGCTCGCGCTCCATAGGTCGCCAGGAACACGATCTTGCCGAACGTCATCCGGGGACGCACTCGCACGGGCCGGACCACTCGGATCTCCAACGTCCAGCGGATGGCATGACCAACGTGGCCGAGCGGCGCGGACACGTGCACCCAGATGCCGAGGCTGCCGGTCGAGTGGTCGCCATTGAGAAGCTGGGCATAGCGCTCGGAGTGCGTTCGTTCGTAGGTGACGCCAAGGTAGAGCCGGCCCGGGTGCAGCACCATGCCGTCCTCGGGGATGCGCTGTTCGGGCATCGGAGCGGACACCGCGGCGTCAAGACTGCCGTCGTAGACGTGGATCGTGTCGCCGAGCCGCCAGTCGTACGCGTTTGGGGAGAGCCGCTCGGGCTCGAATGGGTCGATGACGATGTCGCCGCGCCGGATGGCGGTCGCGATCGCCGGGCCGGTGAGGATCAAAGCAAAGCCATTCTGTCCTGCCAGTACCGGGAAGCCTGCGGCCCCTCGGCCTTCTGGTACTTACCGGCGTATAGGTCGATGTCGCCGACCGAGACGAAGAACATGATCTGGCCGATCTTCATGCCCGGGTAGACGCGCAGCGGCCGCACCGGCGACAGCATGAGCGTCCACTGCCCCTTGAAACCGATGTCGCCGATCGGCGCGGTGATCTCGACGAATAGTCCGAGCCGCCCCACCGACGACCGCCCGAACAGCAGCGGCACATAGATGTCCGACCCGACCCGTTCCACGGTATGGCCGAGGTAGAGCTGGTCGGGCTCAAGCACGAATCCGGATTCGTCAATGGTGACGGTGTTGGTGGGGTTGGCCCGGTTGACGTCGATGACGTCATCGGCGTAGGTCAGCAACGTGCTGCCCAGCCGGACGTTGTAGCTGTTTGGATTGACCTGGTCGGCACTGAAGGGCGAGATGTCGATCCGGCCGTCCCCGGCCGCCGCGGTTATCTCAGGTCCGGTGAGGATCATTTCGTCTTCTGATTGGTCGTGAAGTCGAAGTCGACGAGATGTTCGATCTCAAGCTCGCGGACCAGTCGCTGTACCGGCGTGAAGTCCGTGACGATCAGGTCGGAGCCGGGCACGCTGCGGCTGTCCTCGATGATCTGCTCCACCTTCCGGATCCCGGCGAACTTCAGGATGTCGCGCCAGATGTCGTAGTCCTCCGCTCCGAACGCGACGATCGCGTCGGGCAGGACCTGCGCGAGCAGCGCTTTCTGCGGCTTGTTCAGGTGCCCAAAGACGGATTTCATCACCTCGAACAGCACCGGCCCATGTGCGGCCTCGTCCCTGGCGTGCAGCCGGGCGATCAGTGCGTGCATCGGCTCGATGGTCTGATCGCCGGCGACCAGGTCCAGGAACTTGTTGATGCTGATCTCGCCGACCGCGGTCCATAGTAGATAGAGCAGGTCCCGCTCCCACTGTTCGCTCGCCTGCGCTGCCCGAGCGTATAGGCGGCGGTTGGTCACCGGCTGGGTGTAGGTGTCGGGCTCGGCAGTGAGCCCGCGGGCCTCCCTGGTGCGCTGCATCGCCAGCATGTGCATGTAGGTGTGCCACACCTCGTCCACATGCGACTGCTGCACCGCTTCTTTGGCCTCGAACCGGTCGAGCCCGGGGAATACGCCGTGCGCGAGCTTCTCGAACGTTGGATTCGCGACGTACTCCTCGGCCGCGATGACGCGCTCGTTGTAAGCGAGCCACGCCAACGTGTTCACCAGTCGCCGCTGTTCCTCGGTGGCGGCCAGGAAGTCCGGGTGCCCCGCGAACGGCAGAAGGTCGGCCGGATAGTCCAGGAGGTCGTGTTGGTACGGCCCTGGACCTACCACCTGAGTCATGTCGGTACGGATAGTGGCGCGTTTCGGCCAGGCCGCGACGAGACGCCGCAGCATATTTGGTCCCACGGTCGGCTCGGTGTCCTCGATCGAGATCGTCACGCTGTTCTCCCTCGTTCTTCCTTCGGCTACCAGGGGATGGCGCCGCTATCAGAGAAGAAGCCGCCGGTCGGTCCGCTGTCTGGCAGCGTGGCGAGGTCGACGATGATGCGTGCGCCCTCGCTGACGTGACGGAAGCCTCGGTGATCGTTCATGTCGGTCGCGGTGTAACCAGGCGATGCCGAATTGATCTTTATGTGGCGCAGGTCCGGGTCCAGGCCGAAGGCCAGCGCGTATTGCACGGTGAGCATGTTGAGCGCGGCCTTGGAGCTGCAGTAGGCCAGTCGCTGACTCGCATCGCCAGGGAGATCAGCGCGTTCGCTGGTCAGCGTCATCGAGGCGGTGGTGCTCGATACGTTGACGATGCGTGGCGCGGTGGACTTGCTCAGCAGCGGGAGCAGGGTGTGGATGGCCGTAACCACGCCGAAAACGTTGACCTCAAAGGTGCGCCGCAGATGGTTCACCGCGGTGGCGACCGCGGGCGCCCCGGCAATCGTGCCGGCGTTGTTGACCAGGACATCGAGCCCGCCATACTCGCGCGCAATCCGCGCCGCGGCTGCCTCGACGCATGCCACGTCGGTGACATCGAACGAGATCGGGATGATCTCTGCGTCCGCGGTCAGCTCGCGCGCCGCGGTGATCCCCCGGGCCAGATCCCGGCTGCCCAACAGCACGGTGAGTCCGCGATCCGCCAGCTGGCGCACGGTTTCCCGGCCTATGCCCCGATTGCCGCCGGTTACCAGAGCCACGCTCACCGGGACGCTCCGCTCAGCTCCGGCCGGGTCACCCGGCGCGCCACCCGAGCGGCCTCTTGCAGGACAGCGTCCCGGTAGCGCTCGCCCAGTCGATCGATCGCCGGCAGCACGCGGCACTCGTCGATGGCATGGTCGGGATAGGGCAGTGCGAGCCCGACGAGGGGCAGCACCTCGAGGGCCGCTCCATCTTCGAATAGGTGGTGGATGCCGGGGTCGGGGGTCTTTTGGCAGTCCAGTTCCACCCCGACCACCAGCAGGTCAAGGTCGCCGGATCGGCCGCGTACCACGCCAAGGGTGTAGCCGGGGCGGTCCACCGCAGCGGCCACTTTGGCGGCGGCGTCCGCGAAGAACAGGTTGCTCTCGTGCAAAGGAAACGACTGGTAGAGCTCGACTCCCAGAGACGGCCACTTGGCCAGGAAGTAGCGCCGGTTCGCGGTGAAGTCCGCGAAGTTGGCCGTCGAGTTCCGGGTGTGTGGGAGGTGCATCCCGTAGACGTCCTGGCCGAGGGTGATCGGGATGCCGGCCGCGTGGATCCGGTACCCCCACTCCTGGTCCTCTCCACCCCAGCCGCGGAAGCCCTCGTCGAAGGTGAGGTCGTGCGCGCGGACCGTCGCGGTCGGCAGCGCGACCAGGCCGGCCCAGCAAATGATCCACGGCAGCGGGACCGGATCGAGCTGCCAGCGCACATCCTGCCTGGCCTCCGCGGAGCCGAGGCCGGCGAGGAGCTTCCGATAGTGGTCGAAAGGGAGATGGTCCACATTGGACGCATCCACCCGGCCGTCGTACCCGATCGCCTGGCCGAGAACGCAGACGTTCTGCTGGGTAGCGAAGTATCGGTCGTGCAGGGTCTGCAGCAACGCCTGCGGGAGCACCATGTCAGCGTCGAGGATCACCGTGACCTGGCCGGTGGCCTGGCGCAGGGCGAGGTTGCGGGCCTGGCTGACGTTCCATTCCTCGGCTGATAGAACGGAGGTGATGGTGAGCCGGTCGCTGTAGTTGCGGCAGGTCGCGACATATTCCTCGCTGTACTCCATCGCCCCGACGACCACCTCGAACTCAGCAGCGTCCAACGTCTGGTCGAGCAGTGACTCGAACACCATCGCGATGTTGTTCAACCGCTGCTTGTACGGGATCACGATGCTGAATTTCAGCTCGCTCATCTGTGCTCCTCAGTCGTGGTGCGGATCCCGCTGTTGGCAACCGAGATCACGGACGCCGTAACGCCTTGGCAATAGATTGCCAAACGTTGGCAACTTGCGTCAAGGTGCGCATCGCCGGCGAGCGGATCACCTAGGGGCGAGTAAGCGGCGCAGCCAGGCAACCCGGTTAGCCCGCGCAGCCCTCGACACGACCGCGTCCGGCACCCACTCGTCGAAACTGTGAAAGGCACCGGACCAGACATGCAGCTCCGCTTCGCCACCCGCCTGCCAGATCCGGGTCGCATAGGTGACGGCTTCGTCGCGCAGCGCCTCCACCGAGCCCACATCAATGAATGCGGGCGGAAGACCCGCCAGATCGTGCGCCCGGCCGGGCGCCGCATAGTAGGACACGTCGTGCGTGCCGCGCCTGTCGCCGAGCAACGCCGTCCAGCCGGCCAGATTGGACGCGCCATCCCAGAGGCCGACGTGCCGCATCTGTGCGGCCGACGGGGTGTCGCACCGGTCGTCCAGCATCGGACACTGCAGCATCTGGCCTTGCAGCCGGGGCCTGCCGCGGTCCCGGGCGAGTAAGGCGACCCCGGCGGCCAGCCCACCGCCGGCGCTGTTGCCGCTCACCACCACGCGACCGGCGTCCAGCCCAAGCTCGGCGGCGTGTGCGGCGAGCCACACCAGGCCCGCGTAGCAGTCCTCCACGGGTGCGGGGTCGGGATGTTCCGGGGCGAGCCGGTATTCCACGCCGACCACCGCCAGCCCCAGCTCCTGCGCGCGATCGAGATCGCCTGCCATTTCCCGGGTACGGGTGTCGCCGGCCACCAGCCCACCGCCGTGCACGTGGTAAATGACCGGGTGGGGTCCCTGGCCCGCGGTGGGGCGGCAGATCACCATCAGCAGGTCCGGCGCGCCGGGCGGCCCGGGCACCACGCGCTCTTCGATGTCGAACACACCGCCGCGGCGCATCTCGTCGTCGGACAGGCGGCCGGCCAGCGTGCGCCGGCGCCGGTCTGGGATCAGCTCCGGTGTCAGCGGCATCGGCAGTCCACTGAGGATGGTACGCAGTGGCGCGGCCAGCTCGGCGTCGAACGGTGGCGGCTGCACCACGTACGCCGGGTCCTCGCTTGTCATGGTCGCTCCTCGGGGTTGTCGATCCACACGCGACATTGCCACGACGACGCGGTCGTGGCAACATGGTTGGCAATATGTGGCAACATATCGCTCAGCAGTTGGGACTTGAGTCATGGCACGGGATTCGATAGCTGTCGTCACGCTGACCCGGCATCGGCCGGACAAGGTTCGCCGGGCCATGAGGTCGGTGTACGCACAGGATTACGCGGGCGAAATCGAGCACCTCATCGTGATCGACGACGACCCCGCCTCGGTGCCCGTCGTCCAGGAGGCGCCGACCCGGCCAGGGCTGCGGGTCATCGCGCACCTGGTGCCGCGGCCGCCGGCTGAGGTCGACGAGCCGCCGGGCGACCGCCGCCTCGTCTACCCGCGCCTGTCCCGGCTATTCAACACAGGCGCCCGAGCGTCCTCAGCGACCTGGATCGCTTTCCTAGACGACGACAACGAGTTTGAGCCGCACCACCTGAGCAGTCTGATGGCATGCGCCGAGGCGAACGGAGCGCGCGCCGTGCACTCCGGCCGGACCATGCTCTGCTCGGACGGATCGCCCTACCGGCGGGAGATTTGGCACACCGTGTCGGACCCAGTCGAGGGCGCGCGGATCTTTCAGCTCATGTGTGACCGGGGCGTCTGGATCCGGGGCACCAACACCCTTCTTGACCGCGCCGACCCGGTACGCGGCTCGTCACTGCGACCGAGCAGCGTGATCCAGGCCGACGATCCAGTGCTGCTGGTGGATCAGAGTGTGTGGCTGATCCGGCGCGATCTGCTGCTGGAGCTGCCCATCCCAGAGACGTTCAGCGACGAGGACTATGCGATGAACGCCGCCCCGGACGACAAGCTCCTCCAAGTGCTCCTCGACGCAAACGTGCCCATCTTCTCGACCGGCCAGCCCACGCTTCGCTACTACCTGGGCGGGGTGTCCAACAACCACGAGCCGCTCAACGCCTCGCGGACCGCCGCTGTGCGAGCAGCCAGGTAGACGTTGTTCAGCTGTGCTGCCAATGGGCCATCCGCATGTGGCGTAATGAAATGCAGCCCGCGCCGGGACGCGGCCAGCTTGTCCGGCCGCTGTCTGGTTCCGATCGCGACACGGGTCGCCATCGGCAGCACCGCAACGGTTTCGGATGCGTTGCCGGCCCACGTAAACCCTCCCGAGCGAAGCTCCGGCAGCGCGTCATCGAGCCAGCTCTCAGCATCGTCGAGCTGCTCGAGCCGGCGATGTACTTCCGCCGGGCTCGACCAGTCCCGCGCCGACCGCGCCCAGGATGCCGCCCGCGACCTGAACCGTGGCGACGCCGACCGCTCCGGAACCCGGATCAGACTCAGCGGCACCAGCGACCGCGCGGTGATCTCCTCGCAACCCAAGACCGTGAGCAGCGGAAGCGCCGGCTCGGGCACCTCATCGGTTGACACTTCCCGAAGCGGCGGCAACGCCCGCGCGTCGCACCAGGGGCATCCGTCAAACCGGAACCGGATCTCCGGCTCAGGGTCGTCAACCTGCAACCTCAGGTCCGGCACCAACATCAGCGCCGCAGCTTCGCGCTGGGCCATCCGGGTCAGCAGTGATGTCACGGTCATGTCGGCCCGACCTCCAAAAATGCTTATCTGGTACCAGAAAAGGTTGCCCGCGCCGCACATCCAGCCCGGAATCCGGCCACGCAGGTGTCCACCAGCGCGAGCCGCCCGGTGGTGTCGAGTCGTCGTTCGTCTTCCGGGCTCAGCCCAACGGCCAGCCACGACTCGATCGACCTCTGAAAGGTTGGTGACACGTTCGCCGGCCGGGCGACGTCACTATGCGAGACGTCGAAGCCAAGCAGATATCCGGCGGCCCAGAATTCCAACCCGGCCGTCACCGCGACCATGGCCGGGCCGTCGCCGAGGTGCGCGAGCCAGGTGTCGAGCACGTCCTGCGCCGACACTCCAAGCAGCTCGCACCAGTCGTGCCAGTACCACCCGAAAAGCGTGTCGACCGGCTCGTCCGATGCGGACTGGACGAACCGGATCACACACCGGGAATCGTGTACCTGCAACACATGCGGCGGTCCACTGAACCGGGCGCTCTCGTTGTCCGGCATGGCCCAGTGGTCGATGTCGACACCGACGTCGTCAGCGAATGCGATCGCGTGCCGGAAGCCGTGCGAGTCGTTGCCCGCCACACTCGGCAGCTCGCCATGGTCGACCAGACTCGGGACCACTGACACCACCGGTATGTCGTTGTCGCGGCAGAAGTCTGTGACCGCTTCATCGTCATCCCGGAACTCGTCTGGGATCGTGCGCAGATGCGCCGCGAGCCCGCGCGCGTGCGCGGCCGGAAGCAAGAAGCTCAACGTGGGCGTGTACTCGTACCGGGAAACCGGCGCCCAGCGCCTGCCCAGAGCAGCCGCCTGCCGGAAGTGATGCCCGTTGCGTTTGCTGGTTCCGTTGACGTACAAGGCGATGCCGTGTGCGGGCCGCATCCGCACAATCGTTCGCAGATGGCTCACGAAATCCTTGGCGAGTACCACATCGTCTTGCAGCACAAGGTGATGCGTCGCATCGCCGGGGCATGCGGCCCAGGCCCGCTTGGCGGTCCGAAGTGGACTCGGCGGGCCGTGGGGATGAGGGTCCTGCACGAGCGCCGGAGCCAGTTCCGCGCACTGTTCCGCGATCGTTTCAGCGCTCGCGGCGCGGCTCGGGTGGTACATGATCGCGATGCTCAGCCGCACGTCACACTCCGTCGGGCCGGGGCGTCACGGCGCGGGTTGCCACGCGATGCGCCTCGCGCACCACGGCATGGCGGTAGCGGTCGCTGAGTTCCATGATTGCCGGCAGCACGCGGCACTCCTCGACGCTGTTGTCGGGGTAGGGCAGTGCGAGCCCGACGAGGGGGAGCACCTCGAGGGCAGAGCCATCGTCGAACAGCACCAGCGCTTCGTCATCGGCGATTCCGTCGGGGTCCACATATGCGCCGAGGACCAGCAGGTCGGTGCCGCCCGCCTTGCCGCGGATCACGCCCAGGGTCTGATCGGGGCGATCCACGATCGCCGCCGACTCGCGTGTCACCTCGGAATGGAGCCGGTTGGCGGCCTCCCCGCCGAAGACGAGTGACAGCTCGACCTCCAGGGTTGGCCACTTACTCAGGAAGCGCCGGGTGTCGGAGAGATTGGCAAGGTGTACCGGATTGACGTTTTCGCCCACCACGATTGGGATCCCGGCGGCGTGGATCCGGTACCCCCACTCCTGGTCCCTGGATTTTCCTTCGTGGAAGCCGGTATCGAAGATGAGGTCGTGCTCGCGGATCGTCGCGGCGGGCAGAGCGGCCAGGCTCCAATCGCCTAGCGCCCAAGGCATTGGGGCGCTGTCCAGATGGCCGAGCATCCGGCCGAGTACGCAGATGTTCTGCTGGTCGGCGAAGTACCCGTCATAGAGGGTTTGCAGAGTCTGGTTCGTAACGGCTATGTCTGTGTCCAGGACGACTATGACCTGGCCCGAGGTCTGTCGCATGGCGACGTTGCGGGCGTGGGCGACGTTCTCGTCCGGATTGGACCGCACCGAATTGATGGTGAGCCGGTCGGTGAATTCGCTGCGAGCTGCGGCGAGCTCATCGCTCTGCTCCAAAGCGCCGACGATGACTTCGAACTCCCCGCCGTCCATGGTCTGGTCGGCCAGTGCCGCGAACACTGATCTGATGTTTTCCCGGCGCTGCTGATAGGGGATCACAATGCTGAACTTCAGGTTGCTCATGTCTGCTCCTCGCGTGGTGCGTTGGGGACGGACATCAGCTGCCGGCCAGCCCGCAGTAGTAGCCCGCTTCGGCCAGCTCGGTCGTCTCCGTCGAGTAGGTGGCCAGCACCGGCATCGGCAGATTTGTCCACCCGCAGCCGCCGGCCGCGATGGTGTGAAGCCCGGCACGGACGATCGACTCGTCGCCGTCGCGCAATGCCTCGCCTACGAGCAGCCTTACAGGGACCCGGTGAGCCCGCTTGACCGTGCCCATCAAGTACGACGTCACCCATAGCGCGAAAGTGAAGATGTCGCCAAGGTCGTTGCTGGTCTTCTGCAGCCGGGCGCTGCCCGCGATCAGCCGGTCGAAGGAGTTCTTCAGGTCTGCGGCGTCCAATTCGAACGGTTCGATGAGGTCCGTCCACGGTCGCCGGAGCCAATCCTGGCGGCCTTCATGCGTGATCCGGACCAAGGCTTGCCCACGGCCGGCGCTCATCCACGGCACGAAGTCAATCGAGTGGGCCAGAGCCTCGTAGGGCAGCTCCTGCCCGGATTGCGGGGAGAAGCAGGCGGCCTGGCGTGCCCCGTGGGAGTGGTTGCCCGCGACACTGTCCAGCGAGCCGTGCTCGACCAGGCAAGGCGCGGTGGCGTAGGCGTCGATATCGCGGGTCATCAGGAATTCGCGCATCATGTCGTCGTCGTCGCTCCACCATGCGCTGAACCGCGTCGCGAGGTCGGTGTAGTCCTCGATGTACTTCGCCGGCAGCACCATGGCGAGAGTGGGGAAGTACTCCCCGGTCATCTCCTGCACCCAGGTGGCGCCTGCGCCAGCGGCGAGCCGGATGGCGGCGGCGTTCCGCGAGCTCCAGTTGGCGTAGAAGGTGAGGGCGGCGTCCGGGAAGAGCGCCACGCCCGCCCGCACCCGTTGCAGGAACTCGTCGGACAAGACGATGTCGTCCTGGACCACGAGGTGGTGGGTCGCCCCTGCGGCGATGGCACGCCATGCGTGGATGGCTGTCTTAAGTGGACTCGGCGCGCCCATCGGCGCCGGGTCGATCACCACTCGCGCCTCTTCCAATCGTGAGGCGAGCGTACGGGCCTCGACCGCGCGCTTGGGATGGCTCATGATCGCGATGCTGAGACTGGGTTCGGTCGCTTGAAGGTTCATGTAACCGCCTGTCGGACGAGGGTCGCCACGACCTTACGGGCAGTTGCCAAGTTAGGCAAGACTCTGGCAAGATGTTGCCAACGTGGGTTCAAGCTGGATAGCGTGGTGCGGGTCGCCGAAGATCACGAGCTGTTGGAGGATCTAATGCTTTTCTCGGGAGTCTCCTGGAGCGCCACCGGTTACGAAGTTGAGGTGGTCGACGGCAACGGCCAGCAGGCCATGCGGCCGGTCCGATTCGGTGCCGGCCACATCGACGAGATGATCATCTACCTGGGCGGCATCGGCCCGCGGCTGATCACTGTGGTGGACAGCACGTGCGGCATCCTTGACGGCCGCATGATGGCGGCCGGGCTCGAGGTGTACCGCGCGGATCCCCCTGTATTGCCCGGACGTCCCCGCTTCGGTTCGGTCGCCGCAGGCGACCTGGCGCTGGCCGCCCAGCGGGATCTGTCCAATCTGGTCAAACTGAAGGGCAGCACCGGCACCCAGACCGGCCGCGAACGCGACCTCAACGCCGGGATCGCGGCCAGCGGCGCCGCCGTGGACGCGCTCATCGCCTCCGGACGCTGTCTTAGTCACGGCGGGCGCGATCGGGACGCAGTGGCGATCACCTTCGACGACGGGCCGCAGCCGCCGTACACCGGGCAGGTGCTCGACATCCTTGCTCGCTACGGCGTGCGCGCGACCTTCTTCTGCGTCGGCCTGAATGCCAGTGCCTGTCCGGACCTGGTCGCCAGGATCCAAGCGGAGGGGCACATTCTCGGGAACCACACGTGGTCCCACCCGTTCCTGCCCGAGCTGTCCCGGGTGCAGCTCGTCGAGCAGATCGATCGCACCGACGAGGCCATCGCCCGGTCGAGCGGCGGTGCGGCGACCAAACTGTTCCGGCCGCCCTACGGTTCGCGGACCCCCGACGTCGTGAGCTGGCTGGCCGATATCGGATCCACGGTGGTGCTGTGGGACGTGGAGCCGGACGACTGGTCGATGCCCGGTGCGGACACCATTGCGCAAGTTGTGCTCGAACAGACGCGCCCAGGCTCGATCATCCTGATGCACGACGGCGGCGGTGATCGTTCGCAGACGGTCGCAGCGCTGCCCGCGATCATCGAAGGGGTTCTCGTGCGCGGGCTGCGCTTCGTAACTGTCGACGAGCTGGTCAGCGCATCCCGGTCGTACGCCGGATCATGAGCGCACTCGATTGGCCGTGATCGGCCTGGCGATAGGAGCGAGAAGTTGTTTCCGACGCACGAAGAGCTGGTCCGGGCGGACGCGGCTGATCTCCTGCCGGCGCCCTTCGGCACCGTCGCCGGGCGATGGCTGTTCGCCGGTCCGGCCGACACTGTGGACAGTGCCCTCTACGCCACGGTCGCTCGTGGAAGCGTTCTTCGGCGGCGTACCGAGGCGACGCTCGCACCCGGTACCAAGGTCTCAGGCAATACGTTCTTCGGACGGTTCCCAGCGACCTACTGGCAGCGCTGGACGAATGTCCGCGAGGTCCGCGTTCAGTTGACGGTCACTGGCGGGGGCCGGGTGTCGATCGCCGCATCAGACCTGGGCGGTTTCGCGCGGGTGGTGGCGACCAAGGCTGTCGTGGCCCGCGATCGCGAGCCGGTCGTGCTGGCGGCGTCCGTGGACAGGTTCATCGACGGCGGCGCGCTCTGGCTGGAGCTGGAGTCTGCTGACGGCAGTGCGATGACCGTTGCCGACGTACGTTGGACCGTCCCCGCGCCGGCTGCCGCACGGATCACCACGCTTTCGTTCTGCACAATCAACCGCCCTGACTTCTGTGTGGGAATCCTGCGGGCGCTCGCCGCCGATCAGCTCGTCCTCGACCGCCTCGACCGCATCCTCGTCGTGGATCAGGGAAGCGAGCCGCTGGCCGCGTTTGGTGGCTACCAATCGGTCGCGGCCGACCTTGGCGATCGCCTCCGCTATGTCGCGCAGCCGAACCTGGGTGCTGCGGGCGGCGTCAACCGCAGCCTGTACGAAGTCGCCGGCCAGCCGCCCAACGGTCCGGCGAACGTGCTGTTCCTCGACGACGATGTGCTGCTGGAACCCGAAGTGGTGATCCGTCTGACCACGTTCGGCGACCACCTAACGCAGCCGATGATCATCGGTGGGCAGATGCTGAACATCTTCCACCCGCATGTGCTGCTGGCAGACGCCCAGCGCACCGATGTGGACGGGATCCAGCCCGGCGTGCCGATGCCGCACAGCCGCATCGACGTGGACCTGCTGGCGACCGACGCCGCCGGCCGGCCGGATCTCCTGGAACGCCGGCTCGATTCCGGATACAACGCCTGGTGGGCATGCCTGATGCCGATCGAGGCGGTGGGAAGGATCGGCTACATGGTGCCGATGTTCTTCCAGGGCGACGACGCGGAGTTCTGCTATCGGGCGCGCGCTCATGGCATACCCACGGTCACCCTGCCGGGTGCCGCGCTCTGGCACACCGACTTCAGCCTCAAAGACATCGACGATGTGAAGATCTACTTCATTCGCCGCAACTACCTGACCGTCGCCGCGCTACATGGCGATCTGCCGATAGGGTCGTTGATCCGCAAGCTTGGCACCGAGCTGGCCCAGTTCCTGCTGGGCATGCGATACGGCCTGGCCGCCACCGTGATCGAGGCAATCGAGGACTTCCTCGACGGTCCCGACGACCTTTACGACGGCGGGACCCTGCGCCTGGGCGAGATCCTCGCACTGCGTGCGCGATACCCGGAGACGATCTGCCATCCAGCCACCGCGATCCCCGGCATCGCGCCGAATGATCTGGCGATCGTCACCTCCGTTGCGAAGCCCAGACATCCAGTCGCGTTCGCGCTCGGTCGTGCACTGGACCATTTGCGCGGCCGGCACCGATTCGCAATCGGTGAGATCGCACACGATGAAGCGCATTGGTGGCACGTCTGCCTGTTCCGCACCGCGGTGGTTAGCGACGCGTCGCAAGAGGGGGTACGGGTGCGCCGCCGCGACCGTGGTCTCCTGCTGCGGCTGGCATGGCGTGCCACCAAGGTGTTGTGGCGCTTCGGTTGGCGCGGTGGCGCGATGCGTGGGCGCTATCAGGCCGCGCTGCCCGACCTGACGAGCCGGGACACCTGGACGCGGCTCTACCGCGGAGCCGCCCGGCAGGGATAGTTCCCCGGCCCGATCGGGGACATGCGGATGGGCCCCACTCCGGGTCGAGGCAATATATTGCCAAAGATTGTGTCAAGATATTGCCAATCCTTGACAAAGCGAGGCACACTGAATTGGTCTCGTTGGTGGACAGGTCAGAGGCTGCGGCCCGGGCACCCACCAACGGGGCCATACGCCTGCGCCCACGCGCGAGTCGGGTCGAAAGGCGGAGCTGCCGCCGGATGACGCGGGCGGAAAGGAGTGATCAGACGCAGTTGCCGGTGTGCGAGGTGCTGAACGCAGTCGGTGCGGTCGCCGGGCAGGAGGTGGCGTGGACCGCGGGCACCCGGCAGACGTGGGGCGCACCCGATCGGTACGTCCCTGACGTGACGAAAAGCAAACGCGACGAATGAGAGAGCGGAGTCGACACACATGACGCCTCAGCGTTCCGCAACCCAGGTCCTCTCGTCCGAGGATCTCGAATTCCTGGACCGTGCCCAGCTCAACCAGTTCGCCGAACTCGGCTACCTGATCCTGCCCGGCATCCTGCCCTACGACCTCGTGGCACGGCTCAAGCCCGAGGTGGATCGATGGGTGGACGACGGTTTGCGGACCAGATCGATAGCGTCGTCCACCGATCCCGACACTTATGGCCTGCCACCGGTGCTGGAACTCGAAATGGACGCGCACGGCGAGCTCACTGCCTACGCGCCGCTGATGGCAGTGCTCAGTCAATTGATAGGGCGGAAGTTCGTGTTCCACCACCTGCACAGCGACCGGCAGGCGCCCCTTCTGCCGGGGAAGGCCTGGCATCACGACTATGAGCAGGACCCGCAGTCCGACCGCAAGTACAGCATGATCCATACGCTGCACTACTTAGATGGGCTCGAGCCGGAGACGGCCGCGCTCGTGGTGCTCCCGAGGTCGCACCGCGATGTGGCCGAGAAGCTGGCGTACGAGCATCTTGGGACCGACGAGCTGCCGGGCGAGGTCGTCATCGATGACCTGCCGCCCGGGTCGACGGTGGTGCTGCATTCGGCGCTTTTTCACGCGCGCCGCCGGACATCCGCCGGGCCGGGCAAGTCCCGCTACATGGTGGACACGTCCTACTGCCAGACCGGCACCCGATGGCCGCCGGTGAAGCCCTACTGGCGGTACATGCTGCGACGCGGCCGGGAACTGGGGCTCGGCCGAGGCGGCTGGCCGGAGCTTTTCGCCGAGCGGCACTTCAGCGAGTACGTAAAACCGGGACCCAGTTCAGCGAATAAGTGAAGCTGAACACCCAATTCCCTTCACCGTGTACCTGAAAACCGAGCTGACCACCCACGGGGGGTGCGCGACCTGCGAGCGCGTGTCCGCGCACCGCTCCGTGCGGCCACCTGTCATCGTTCCCGTCGATCGCGCCAAGCGATCCATTGGCGCAGCGGGCTGAGGTCATAGTCCGGTCCACTTACCCCCACGGTGAACAGCGAGACACCAAGTGTGCGCAGCACCGGGCCCAGCTCCTCAGGTTCGCCGGTAGCCGAGGGTCCGCCGGCGACACCGGTAGAGATCTCGATTTCGGCCGGGTCCCGCCCTATGTCGGCGCAGTGCCGAGCGAGAATCTTTGTCTTGCGCGCGATGCTCTCCGCGTTGCCCCAGTCGTGCCAGATGTCGCCATGGCGGGCGACCAGCTTCAGCGTCTTGCGCTCGCCGCCGCCACCGATGAGCACCGGGATCTTCCGGGTCGGCGGCGGGTTCGCCGCAGCCAGCCGTAACTCGATGCGCGGCATGGTAGCGGCCAGGTCGTCGAGCCGACTAGCGGCGGTGCCGAAGTCGTATCCGTACTCCGCGTAATCCCTTTCACACCAACCGGAGCCGATGCCGAGGATCAATCGGCCGGCACTTATGTGGTCGACCGTGCGGGCCATATCGGCGAGCAGATCGGGGTTGCGGTAGCTGTTGCAGGTGACGAGCGCGCCGATCTCCACCCGGGAGGTCGACTCCGCCCAAGCGGCCAGCATCGTCCAGCATTCGAAGTGCGCGCCGTCGAGGTCGCCGTCCAGCGGGAAGAAATGGTCCCAGTTGAAGATGATGTCCGCGCCGAGCGATTCCGCTTCATTCGCGACCTCTCGAATCTTCTGATAATCGGAATGTTGTGGTTGAACTTGTAGCCCGATCCTCACCGGCCGAATAGTCATGGGCCCGATTATCAGTCACCTGCCTGCTTGGGCAAAGGCCGACATGGCAATAAATTTGCCAAGTTGGGCAATGATGTGTCACTCTCGTTGTCGGTCCCAACTCACCGATGGAGTACGCATGACGACGATGCTTCTCACTACCAACTGGGCCGGCAACGTCACCTTCGGCGCCGCGCGGGTGTACCGGCCGGATTCTGTCGGCGAGTTGCGCCGGATCGTCGCGGCGAGCGCGCGGATCCGGGCGCTCGGCAGCGGACACTCGTTCAGCGTTGTCGCTGACACGG
>DPJL01000122.1:0-2988 GCA_003543035.1 Micromonosporaceae bacterium
GCGATGCCCACCCGGTCCAGCAAGCGCATGGCCCGCTCCTTGGCCGCCTGCCTCGACTCGCCCCGGACCTTAATCGGGCCCAGGGTCACGTTCTGCAGAATGGTGAGGTGCGAGAAGAGGTTGAACGACTGGAAGACCATGCCAACCTCGCTGCGCAGCTTTGCCAGCTCGCGCCCTTCTTCCGGCAGCACTCGCCCGTCAAAGGTGATGGTGCCCGAGTCAATCGTCTCGAGGCGGTTGATGGCGCGGCAGAGCGTCGACTTGCCGGAGCCGGAGGGCCCGACGACGCAGATGACTTCGCCGCGGTCCACGGTCAGATCCACGTCGCGCAGCACGTGCAGCGAACCGAACCACTTATTCACTGAGTTCAATTCGATAAGCCGCTCGGACATATCGGACATCATAGACCACGCAGATCGCGCTGACCTGCGTGGGGTCGGTGTCGGGCCGGGCGGTTGGCAGGCGCCCGGCCCGAGCTAACCGGTCATGCTTGCGATGCGGACAACCCGCGCCGGTAGAGAGTGCGGAATCGTCCACTCACCACCCACTGGGCCATGCCGGCAGCCAGGCCGGTCACCGCAGCCGTGTTCATCACCAGGTGGATGAGCGTGAAGAAGGCGAGAAATGCCCAACCACGTTCGCGTTTGACGAACACGTACTGCCCGAGGTCCACCGCGACAAAGGCTGCCAGCAAGGCGAGCGTGCCCAGGCCGGCCCACCACGAGAGCGCGATCGCCGGTAGGGAGGCGATTGTCAGCGCCGCGAGCACTGCGGCGAAGGCTCGGCCGCCGGTCTCCATGCCCTGCATCGCCCGCCCTCGGTCGAGGTAGAACGGCACCCGCAATCTGCTGCGGACAAAGGCCTTTCGGACGATCGGCCACAGGTGACTCTCGTCCGAAAGCTGCCCGCTGATCTGAGAGGTGAGCAGCATCGGATGCCGCCGGGATAGTCGCTCGGCGTGGTCGATCTCCTCGGTCTGGCGCAACGAGGGATTGAACCAGCCCGCGTCATCGAAAGCGCTTCGCAGCACCGCACCCAAGGCGTAGAAGCCGCCGCTGACAAGACCTTCAGCGCTCTTGCGCCAATAGTGGTACTGCAGAATGCGGTACTGGCCGACAAGCGTCTCAGTGAAGAGCGGCACTTTGTCGGGTACCCCGAAGACAGCCCCATAGCCCACACCGGATTGAAACAACCGTACCGCGTTCGTTATCGCGTCCGGGTACATCGTCATGTCGGCGTCGATGAAGAAGATGACCTCCCCGCTCGCGTGTTGCACCCCGAGATTGCGGGTGGCGCCCGGCCCACCGTTGCTGACCGCGCTGACCAACTTGCACGGGTACTTAGACGCCAGCGCCGGGCAGTCATCCGTGCTGGCGTCATCCACGACGATGACCTCCAGCGGTTGATAGTCCTGCGCGTAGATGGATTCGAGGCAAAGGCCGATAGTGCGGCTGTCGTTGTACATGGGCACCACGACCGAGACCAACGGGGCAGTCACTACTTTCCTTTCGGCAGCGAGATGGACAGGTCTTGTGCGGCATGGTCGGACATGGTGGGAGCGGGCAAGAGCTCGTATCGATGGACCTTCACGCTGTCGGAGGTGAAGGCATAGTCCACGCGCCAGAAGGGCATCCGCCACGAGAACAGCGCGGTCCCGTATTTCCAGGTGACCGGGTAGAAGTCGGTGCTCTTGCCGACGGCGTCATTGAGCAATGAGGACAGTCCATCGAGATCAGCCATCGCCGGGCTGATATTGAAATCTCCCAACACCACAACAGGATTCGGGTTCCCGCGGACGTCCGCCTCCAGAGCGCGCAGGTGCTCCTTGCGGTTGGGATCGGCCGACTTCGGATAGTCCCAGAACCGGTTGTCGGTCGGGGAAACCAGCTCCACGTGGATCGGGATGTGCACGTTGTAGACGCTCAGCACGCGGTCACCCACCCGAAGATCGGTTCGCATGACCTTTATCGCCCGGAAGATCGGCCAGAAGTCGGCGTTGGGATCATCGACCACATCCCGGCCGGGCCCGAGCACCGTGGTTTGAACGATGGGGTACCGCGACAATGTCACCAGCTCCCCGCGGACAGCGATCTCGTACCCGGGAAACTCCGCTCTGAGCCGATCCATGTCGTCGATGCGCAACCGTCTGCGTTCGCCGTCCTTCTCCCGATACATGTATTCGGACAACGTGTAGACATCTGCGTTTCGGCTCTTGAGGAATCCGTAGAACTCTTCCGGCCCGGAATCGAACTTGTACCAGTAGTTCGGGTTCCAATCGAGCACCCGGATCGAGTCGGGTGGCGTGGGAGTGCCGCTGCCGCTCCAGAGGGCCGGATAGTTCAGCCCCGCGTAGCCGACGCCGAGGAGCAGCGACAGCGCGGCTCCGCCGGCAAGCCAACGCTTCCGGGCGCACCTCGTGAACGCGATGAGGACGAGCAGCAGCACGGGAACGACGGCGAAGACCGGTGGCGGCACCATGTCCACCAGCAGCCACAGCCACCATCGTCCACTTAGGATTCGCTGCAGGACAACGAACACGAGCCACCCGACCGTCAACGCGATGACCACTCGCGCCGCCCAGCGACGCCAACGAGGCCGGGGTTGTTCCGGTGCTGGGGTAGGGCTTTCTGCGGGTGCCGTAAGAACATCAACCACGGTAGAACCTTTCGAACAGCTCTGGGACTGTGATCAGGGCGAGCCAGATGAGGGTGTTGACGACCATGACCCTGTCCCGCAACAGAATGCGAACGGGATTGCCGCCTTCGCTGCGCACCATCACTATTTGCAGGTACCGGAAGAGGGCGAACAGCGCACACGGAGCGGTCAACAGGGCGACCGGGCCGAAGCTCGTCTCCGTCCGCAAATAGAGCAGATACGTGACGACGGTCAGCACGGAACACAGCACCAGCACGTGATCCAGGAAGTGCGCCGAGTAGCCGCTGAGCGCGGGCCGATGCCCGGCTCCGCCTGCGGCCAGCTCATGCCGGC
>DPJL01000122.1:3232-21323 GCA_003543035.1 Micromonosporaceae bacterium
CACTCTTTCCCCACCCCACTCCCTTCCAGGAAGTGCGCCGATTAGCCGCTGAGCGCGGGCCGATGCCCGGCTCCGCCTGCGGCCAGCTCATGCCGGCGTTTGCCAAGGATCAGCACGAGGCACAGAGCGAGCACGCAAAACAAAAGCCACTCCGCGATGGGATCGCCGGTCGCCTCATACCCACCCACCAGTCTGAGCACGAAGCCGGTCGCGACCGTGAAGACATCCAATAGCGGGAAGTGTTTGAGCTTCCAGCTGTAGGCCGCATTGAGCGCGAGGTAGAGGAGCACCGGCCAGGCGTCCTGCAACGTCAGCACCCCGATGAGCGCGACGAGTGGCACGGCGAGAGCAGCCGCCAGAGCCGTGGCGGCAGCGACGCTCACCTCACCCGAGGCGATCGGGCGATGGCGCTTGTCCGGGTGGAGCCGATCGCGTTTGCGGTCGGCGATGTCGTTCACCACATACACCATCGACGACGCGACGATGAAGGCGGCGACCATAAGGCCCATGCGGCCTAACATGGTGGCGCTCCACGTGGCGCCGAGCAAGGGAAGTGGCACCACCAAAATGTTCTTCGGCCATTGGCCCGGCCGCAGTAACGCGATCAGGCTCGGCAGGATGGCGGATCTGGTCTGGGTCAGGGTGATCGGTGGAGCCTTGGATTCCAGATAGGTCATAACTTCCCCCCGCTAGAAGAAGATCTTTGCGACGGATAAGACGCCCTGCCGCCACGGATCGCGGCTGGTGCGACCGCTTTGGGCCTTCTTGAAGGTGTGCCGCTCGCTGCGCCACCATTCGTAGGTGCGCAGGATGGCGTCCTGATTGGACAGTTTCGGCGCGAAGCCGAGACGCTCGACGGCTTTGTCGATGCTGACATAGGAGTCGGCCATCAGCTTGTGCAGCAGCCGGCCGTAGACCGGGGAGACGCGCAGGCGTTGCATGGCGTTCAGCGTTGCCAGCGCTGGCTTTGCGGGCAGGCCGATGACCCGCTTGCCGTGCCCGGCGGCGTCGAGCACCGCCTGGAAGTCCTCCCGCAGCGTGCCAAACCGAGCCGCGGCAAGGTTGTAGGTGTCGTTGGCCACGTCATCGGGTGCGTCCAACACCGACACCACCGCGTCGACGAGATCCTCGACCGCGAACATCTGGATCTTCACGTCGCCCTTGCCGAGGACCGGAAAGTTGCGCCCCTCCTCCGCCCACTCGAACAGCATCGAGAACAGGCCCATCCGGCCCGGGCCCACAAATGTCTTGGGCCGCAGGATCGGCAGGCACACACCGTCGGCGCGATGCTTCTCGGCTATCTCCTCGGCGGCCGCCTTGGCCGCGCTGTAGACGTCCACCGGCTCACGCGGATAGTCCTCGGTGGTGAGCACCGTGTTCGGCAAGCCATAGACGGCGGTGGACGAGATGTGCACGACGCGGGCCACCTTGGCGGAGGCGGCCGCGCCGAGCACGTTCGCGGTCCCATCGACGATGATGGAACGGATTTGTTCGTCCGGATAGCTGGGAAGTGCTGCCGCGCAATGCACCACGGCATCGGCTCCGTCCATCGCGCGGGCCATGACCTCGCGATCGCGGACATCGCCGACGAATTCCACGCCCAGGCCGGGCCGGAGATCGACCCCGCGAACGCGCCAGGAGGAGTCAAGAAGTCGTTCGGTCAATCGCGACCCGAGCATGCCGGCCGCACCGGTGATGACAATCGTGCCTACCACAGGTTTCCCACCTTCTCCTTGAGGAACCGGGTCACCAGCCGGCCCAAGCCTTGCGAAAGCACAGAGTCGAGGCTGTCCAATGCATGCTCCACATCGGACGGCGCGGTGATAAGCGATGGCGCCACCACCAACGGGTTGAGCCCGTTGAGGGTGTAGTACATGAACAGGTCGTGGTCGTGGTACAGCGCATTGATGACCGCGCAGGTGACGAGTTTCGTCTTGAACCGTGGGTCGCGAGCCATTCCACCCGGGGCGAATTTCGCCACCAGGTCAAGCACTTTCGGGCCGCCATCGATGAACACACCCCATAGCGCGCCGGCGCCGGCGACGTGACTGATCGCGTCCGGATGCTGCTTTGCCAGGCGTTGCAGCCCAGGGGTCAGCACCCGCTCGATGTCACGAGCCCTGGCCGGATAGTCGTCCTCCAGCACAATGTTGATCGCCTCGATGGCCGTGGCGCACTCCTCGCCAAACCCGTAGTAGGTCGTGCTTGTGCTCTGCAGAAGTGCGTCACCAAGGTTGTCGTATGCCTTGCGGTGTATGGGTTCTCGCGCGACGTAGGCGGAGATGGACGACTTGCCACCGCCGAACGACTTCGACGTCGTCACGACATCGGGTAGCAGACCGTCGTAACGCATGAAGTAGAACAGGCTGCCGGTCTTCCCCCAGCCGGTATAGATCTCGTCGAAGATGAGGACGATCTCCTGCTCCGTACACAACTCGCGAAGCCCGCGCAGGAACTCCTCGGAGCAGTAGGTCATGGTCGAGGCGCTGAACGGCTCGATCAGGATCGCATAGACGTCACCGCTGTGGGCCGCAACGACTTCCCGCACCGAGCCCAGATCTCCATAACGGAAGGTCTCGATGCCCCCGATGGTGGGGAAGTCGAAGTGCGGCTGACCCGTGAGCCCGCCGGAGCCGAGAAGCTTGCCGTGGAACGCACAATCGGCTCGCAGCACGGTCTTTCGCTTGCCACCGTGATACTTGTAGGCAAGCTTCACGGCGCCTTCGATCGCCTCCGCGCCCGAGTTGGGCAGGAAGGACATATTCAGATCGCCCGGCATCACCTCGGCCAGGTTGTGCGCCAACGCGGCCAGATAGGGCGAGAAGTAGGTCTTGTGCACCTCCATCCGGCCCTGCCGGGCGAAGCGCTCACGAACATTCAGGATGCGCGGATGGTTGTGGCCATGGTTGAGCACGCCCACACCGCCGGTGAGGTCGAGGATTCGCCTTCCGTCGCGCTGGTACAGGTACGCCCCTTCGGCGCGCTCCACCAACTCCCGCCCGAAGCCGAACGAAGTCATCAGGTTGACCTGACTTTTGTTGATGTAGCGGCGATACAGGTCTTGCACCTCGGTGACACCGAGCTGCTCGCAGCTGTCAACGGAGTACAGATTGGACATTCGTTCCTCCCGAACGGATTCGTGCCCACGCCAGCACGACTAGAGATGACACGAGCTCTGCGACGATGCAGATGACACGACTGCTGATCGCGGCAACCCCCGCGACGCTCCACGGCAGCACCGTGGCCAAGGCGGCCATGATGACCACCTCCCGGACGCCCCAACCGTCCGGCACTATCAAAGCCAGGCTTCCGCTGACGGTGGCCAAACCGAATGCGCCTACTGTGGCGGACAGTGACGTCGCCGGGTCAGCGCCCAGCGCCATCGCCAACGCCCACAGGTGCAGTCCCGAGACGAGCCAGGAGACCGTTGCCAAGAGCAACGCCCGTCTGATGACCGCCCGGCTGGGTGGCGTGATCGGCCGCTTCACCCATCTCGCTATGGCAGTCAGCGGCTTGGTGATCAGGTCGGGCCAGGCGATGCAGGACAACAGAAATATGGTGGGTACCAGGAGCCAAGCGCTCTGTTCCCCAAGCACCGCCGGACCCGCCAGCAACCCGACGGCCGCCCCGGTAAGGATGGTCAACCCGATGCTCAGCAGATAGGCACTCGTCATCCGCGCCGCGCCCACACCGTGGTCGCGCCCATGCTGCACGTGCGTCACCACTCCCCACACCCGGCCGGGCAGGTACTTGCTGAGCTGACCCAGGAAGAAAACCTTGGCGGCGTTGATGCCGCGCAGCCGCTCGCTGTCTTCGGCAAGCAGCACCTGCCACGCGACCACCGCCAAGGCCAGCCCCGCGATGTTCGCAGCGAGCGCGGCGAAAACCAGTGGCAGCGCTTCCTTTCGCGCCAATGCCTGGACGGCGGCCGGACCGTCGTGCCGCAGTGCGATTGCCATGGCGACGATCGCGGCAACGATGACGACCGCGGTGACCACTCGGCGGAAACCCCAGCGGACTCCCCCGGCCACGGCTCCGGCCACGAGTGCGATGTGCGTGATCAGATGTACCGCGGCGAAGAAGATGCCGAAGCGCCAGCCCTTGCGCCGCACCGCAAATGACACCAACCCGGGATCGGCCAGCAGGAACAGCAGTAGGCAGATTGCGGGCAGCGCCAACCACTTTGCCGACAGCAACCCGAGTGGGAGTGTTGCCAGTCCCAATCCGACCGCTGCGACTCCCAGCGGCCGGTTCGCAGTTAGCGCCGCTTTGCCCTTGCGGCTGGCGGCCAGAACGGTCGGCACCAATAGCTGCGATCTGCGGAACTGCTCGCGCAACAACGGCCACAGCCGATCCACCTCGTCGTGGCGAGCCACCACCTGATCGGTGAGCAGGATGCGGTGGTTGGGTGCGAGCCGGTCGCTGTACTCCAGGTCCTCGGAGTCACGCAGGTTCTCGTCGAACGGGCCGACCGCGTCGAACACCGACCTCGGCATTGCCGCCTGAGCGAAGAACGCGGTCTGCACCGGGCCCACGCCACGTTTGCGCCACCAGTAGGCGTGCAGCGTCTTGTACCACTCGACCGGGCCATCATCGACCAGCGGCTCGGGCGCGATAATGCCGTGGACGCAGTCGTATCCGGTACTCAGAAGATGCACTGCATTGGCGACTGAGTCGGGGGTCAACGCCTCATCGGAGTCGAGGAAGAACAGGATCTCCCCGCTGCTCGCCGCTACGCCTGTGTTGCGGGTGAACGACACGCCCCGGTTGGTGGGACTTTCAATGAGATGGCAGGGATAGCGGCGGGCGATGTTGCGCGATTGGTCAGAACTATGATCATCTATGATAATCACTTCGTGAATCTGGAAGGTTTGTGAATAGATAGACTGGAGGCAGGCAGCCAACGTCTTTTCGGCGTTGTAGCAGGGAACGATGACTGACACCGAAGGGTGGTCGGACATGCCACATTTCTACGACCAGTTGGGCCACCTGGCCCGGTCCAATCCCGCGTCGATATCCCAGTCCAATCCGGTCTAGTCGATGCTTTGGGATCTGGAGAGCTTCTCCGGCGCTATGCATGAGCGGCTGGCTTCCGCTCTGCGCCAGGCTATTCGGCAAGGCCAGCTTAGCCCCGGTGCGGCATTGCCGCCGAGTCGGCAACTGGCCGCTGACCTGGGCTGTTCGCGCTGGGTGGTGACCGAAGCCTATGCGCAGTTGGTCGCCGAGGGCTACCTGCAGGCGAAGACCGGCTCCGCCACCCGGGTCAGTGCGGATTGGCCGGAGGTCACCACGACGGTTGGTCTGTCCACCACGCCTTCCGAGCCTCGCTATGACCTGCTGCCGGGCATGCCTGACCTGCGAGCCTTCCCGCGCAGCCGGTGGGCCGAGGCCGTTCGGGCAGCTGCCACCACCATGGCTCACCAGGACCTCTGGTACACAACAGACGGTGGCCTGCCACAGACTCGGCTGGCATTGGCGGAGTACTTGGCGCGCAACCGCGGCGTAGTGACTTCCACCACGGATGTGAGAATCACCACCGGTGTCGCCGATGGACTGACCCAGGTCTTCCGTACCTTGCACCGCAAAGGTTTCAGGTCCGTGGCGGTGGAGGATCCCGCTTGGCAACGCCCCGCCAAGGCCGCGAGGGACAGTGGCCTGGAGGTCGTGCCGATACCCGTCGATGAGAGCGGTATCAGGCTGGACCACCTGACGAGGCGCGATGATTGCCGGGCGGTGCTCGTGACGCCTGCCCACCAGTTCCCGATGGGCATGGTGCTCGCCTCCAAACGCCGTGCCGCGTTATTGGACTGGTTGCGCCGGGTGGACGGGGTGCTGCTGGAAGACGATTACGACGCCGAGTTCCGCTACGACCGGCCTCCGGTTGGCGCGGTGCAGGCTATGGACCCGGCGCGCGTCTTCCTCTTCGGATCGGTGAGCAAGACGCTCGCCCCAGCCGTCGGCGTTGGCTGGATGGTGCATCCACCCGGCTGGTCCGACGAGATACGTGAGGCGAACCCGGTGGTGACAAGCCCGTCGGCGCTGGCACAGACCGCTTTCGCGCACATGCTCACCAGCGGCGCCTTCGATCGTCACCTGCGTGACAGCCGGCGTCGGCTACGGCGCCGCCGCGACAAGCTGGTCCGGGCGCTACGCATGCATCTGCCGGAGCATCGCGTCTCCGGCATCGCCGCCGGGCTGCACCTTGTGCTGCATCTGCCGGTCGAGGCCGGAATAGACGTGCCCTCCTTCATTGCGGAGGTGCGCAGCGCCGGGGTTCGCTTGTGCAGCATAGACATTTTCCGTAACCCGCCGGATCCGCGGCAGCCGGCTCTGGTACTCGGATATGGAAATCTCGCGGACAGCGTGGTGGAGGAAGCGGTGACGCAGTTGGCCACCTACTTGGAGAAAGCTATCGGCACGCTGGGCCAGAAGTAGCCGGGCAACCGGATCGGCATATGGCAGCTCAGGACCTTTGCGGCAGCCTACTTTCCAGTAGTTCGGACATGACTGTCGATCTGCCAAAGTAGACACAGTAAGATCTGAGTACATGAATGCCGTCTTGCTGCATGAGACCTTGAACGTCTTACCGCCCGCGGGCATCGGGTGGCTAAGGGGCCGTCCCTGATGGTCAGAAGATCACATCGGCGGGCAAGGCGGCGCTGGTGGCGCCCGGAGGACTGGCGAGTTCGAGCCAAGCTCACCATGTCACTGATCTTGCCGACCGTGTCACTGCTGCTGTTGGCAGGTTTCGTGACCGTAGGAAGTGCCAACGAAGCGGCAACCGCCAGCCGACTGGTCAAGCTCGCCGACATGTCGTCCGCCTCCGCGGAGCTGGCTTCGGCGCTTTCCCAGGAGCGCACGGCAGCCGCGCTGAACCTGATTGGCGGCGGAGATCAAACGGCGGCCGCTGAGCTCTTCAAGTCAGCTACCGCACATACCGATGCGGCGGCCCAGACCTGGAAGGAACAGATCGCTGCTGCTGACGGTGTTCATGGAATCACGGCCGATGCGCTGGCACGCGCTCAGCAGTTGACGGCAGGTCTCGGCGAGGTCCGTGCCGCCGTGCGCTCGTCGGCCAAAACGGTGTTGTCCGTGCTGGTTTTGCGCTATCGGTTGATGATCGCCGGGCTGCTCGACGTTCAGCTTTCACTTATTGTCGCGGGCGCCCCGAGCCAGATCGCGGACAGACTGCGAGCCCTTGCCGCACTGTCGCAGGCAGCGGAGTCAGCCGGGCTACAGCAGGTTGCCGTGTTGCGGGCGATCGCCGGCGGAAAGATCACCCAGGCCTCAGCGGGATTGATCGCCTCGGCCCGCTCGGGATACGCGGAGGCGTTGCAAATCGTGGACACCGCCGGGGACCGTTCCTGGCGGGCGTGGCTGGACCAAGCTTTGTCGGGTGAGGAGATCCTAGCCGCGCAACGCTTGGAGGGATTGGTTTCACGCACCGAGGTCGGCGATATCGTGCCGGTGAAAGCGCTTGAGTGGGCGCAGTCCCAGCAGATACGGCAGGTGCGACTGCGCGACGTGGGGCGCCGCGCCGAGGGCCAGGTCGCCGGGCAGCTGGCCGCTTGGCGGGATCAGGTACGCCAAGATGCGATCTTAACTGCGGGTGCCGCGACGACAGTCCTGATCATTGCCTTGTGGCTGGGCTGGTTCCTGGCGCGGCGGATGTCGCGATCGCTCGAGACGCTGCGGGCAGGCGCGATGTCCATCGCCAAGACCGGCCTGCCCAATGCGGTGGCGCTGATGGCAAGCCGGGGTGACCTGGCGAGCATCCCCGCGGAAATTGCCGCAGACCAGGCGGCCACGCCGCTGCCGGTGCGTGGCCGCGACGAGGTTGCCCAGGTCGCCGGGTCATTCAACGCTGTTCAGCTGGCCGCATTGCGGTTGGCGGCCGAGCAGGCCCAGGCCCGCCAGCGGGTGGCGGCGATGTTTCTGACTGTCGGCCTGTCGCAACAGACCAAGCTCGCCAAGCTCATGTCCACATTGGACATCCTGGAAAAGGAGGAGCAGGACCCGGAACGCCTGGCGGCACTGTTCGATGTGGACCATTTGACGACGCGGATGAGCCGTGGCAATGCCAGGCTGATGTTGCTGGCGGGTGCTCCGTTGACGTCATCGCAGAGCGCGCCCGCGTCCATCCACGACGTTCTGCTGGCCGCCATGTCCCGGCTGGACGACTATCAGCGAGTCGAGCTGGCAGATATCGACCTGGTGTTGGTGCGGCCGGAGGCCGTCGACGGAGTCGTTCTGGCGCTCGCAGAGCTGCTGGACAATGCCTGCCGTTTCGCCAGCTCCAAGGTGGTGGTGGCCGCACGCTTCATCAGCGACCACGTAACCGTGCTGATCAACGATGAGGGCGTGGGCATGACGCCATCCGATCTTGCCGGTGCCAATGCCCTTCTGGCCAGCGGCGGGCAGCTCTCGGTGCCCGCCCTGCGGTCGATGGGGCTGGCTGCCGTGGCGCGGGTTGCCGCTGTGCATGGGCTCAATGCTCGCCTGTCCGCCAACATCGACCGCGGCATCACCGCCGAGCTGGTCCTGCCGCCTGCGGTGGTCACCCTGCCCATCCGCACGGGTCAGCCAGATCCCGAGTCGGTGATGGCCTTGCGTCAAGAACGCCGTGGCGAAACAGGCAACGCCGGCCTCAGGTGGCCGACCGGCTCAGCCGACTCCGGCGAGGGCGAAGGCCCGCAGGCGGAGCTGCCCAGTCGCAGGCGAAAGGTTGCCGCAACCCAGGGCGCCACTGACGGGCAGGTCCAACGTCGTGACCCGTCTCTGCGGCAGCGCGAGCTGTCGTCAATGCAAGCCGGAATCCGGATGGCTCAAGCGGCCCGGATATCTACCAAGACCCGATGGGAAGAGTGAGATGACCACATCAGCAGCCGACTATGTCCCCCCGATGCTGCACGAACAGGTCGGTTTCCTGCTGCGGCAGTTCACAAGTGACACACCGGGAGTCGCTCACGCGATCGTGGTTTCGGTCGACGGCCTGGTGCTGGCTTACACCGAGTCGATGGCTCCCGAGCAGGCCGAGCGGGTCGCGGCGATTGTGGCGGGATTGGGCAGCCTCGCCGATGGAGCGTCCAAGGAGCTTGGCGGTGGCCCGGTCGAGACCAGCGTCGTCGGGATGACCCTGGGCAACCTCTTGGTGTTGACCGCAAGCAATGGAGCGCGTTTGGCCGTGCTCTCCAGCGTCGAGCAGGACATCGGTCACGTGTCCTACTGCATGCAGCTGTTTGTCGACCAGGTCGGCGAGGTGGCTCTGAAAGCTGAAGCGCGCCACGGCCTTTAACAATCCCTTTCTTCATTGATCACAGGAAAAGGAATCCCTCATGCATGCGCTCGTGAACAGAGTCAGCCGGCGGCTCGCCGGCACCACTGCGACGCTCCTGCTCATTGCGCCAGCTGTGCTCGCAGGCTGCGCCGGCCCCGAGGTCCCGGCCGCAGCGGGGACGATCAACATAGGAATGGTCGTCTCACGCACCGGGGTTTACAAGACCGTCGGCGATGACATGGTCAACGGCTTCCAGCTCTACCTGGATCAGCACAGCGGCAAGCTGGGCGGCCAGAAGATCGAGCTGCTGATCGAAGACGAGGCCGACGGCGGCGAGATCGCCAAAACGCTCACCGAGAAACTGATCCAGCGCAACAACATTCAAGCCTTGACCGGCGTCGTCGGCGGCAAGAGTGTGGAGGCCCTGGCGCCTCTGCTCGGCAAGCACAAGGTGCCTCTGGTTGGAGCGAACGCCCGGCCTACCACCACCCCCGACGTCACCTGGATGTGGCACTCCAGCTACATCTCCACCGAGCCCGGAATCGCCATGGGCAAATACGTTGCCGCGAACGCGGGCGGGCCGGTGTGGGTGGTCTGCCCCGACTACCAGGGCGGCTATGACGAGTGCAACGGTTTCGTCGGCGAATTCGTCAAGGCCGGCGGCACTCTGGCCAACACCAACGGAAAGCCCGACTGGACACCCTTCCCACAAACATCAAATTTTCAGCCGTACCTGACCAAAATCCTCGCTTCAAATGCGACCGCGGTCTACACCTTCTACGCCGGGGCGCCCGCAATCAGCTTTGTGAAGCAGTACAAGGAGTTTATCGGCGCGAAGCTGCCACTCTTCGCCGCCGGATTCCTCACCGAAGGGACCGTGCTCGCGGCGCAAGGTGAAGCGGCCAAAGGAATCCGCAACAGCATGAATTACGCGGTCGACCTCGACAACCGGGCCAACCGCACCTTCGTCGCGGACTACCAGGCGAAGTACAAGACCATGCCCACCACATTCTCGATGGCGTCATACGATGCCGCGGCCATTCTGGACAAGGCCATCACAGCCGCGGCAGCGGGAGGCAAGCCGGTCACCGGGGAGACCATCAACGCCGCCCTGGCATCGGTTGGCCAGATCGACAGCCCGCGGGGGCCGTGGACCTTCGCCTCAACCACCCACACCCCGATCCAGACCTGGTATCTCCGCGAGGTCCAGCATGACGGGGGCGCATTGACCAACGTCATGATTCAGGAACTTGCCACTATCGGGGGCTGAGTACTATGCCTTTAGCCACTCCATACCTTTTTGATGGCGCCGACCTTGTCGGCGAACAACTATCCGCGCTGACCGAGTCCCTTGACCCGTGGACGAGGCAGGGCTTGCTGGAAACGGGGATCGGCCCGGGCTGGACCGTCGCCGACGCCGGAGCCGGCAGCGGCACTATCGCCACTTGGATGGCTGACCAGATCGGCGACAGGGGCACGGTTGTCGCGCTGGACATCAATCTTGACCACCTTCCGGAACACCCAGGTGTCAAGTTGGTCCAAAAGGATCTGACCAGTGGCGTCATCTCCGGCGGCCCATACGATTTGATTCACTCACGGTTGCTGACCATTCATTTGCCCCAACGCGTGCAGATGATTCGCGGCTGGGCTGACGCCCTCAAACCGGGCGGACAACTCGTCTTGCACGAGTTCGATTGCACCTGGCCCCGGCCGGTCTACTGCGACAGCCCCGAGGATGCCGCACTTTTCACCAAAGTCAGCGACAGCATCAACGATTTGCTGCGCCAAGTGAAGGTAGACCTGGCGTGGGGGTCGGTGGCGCATAAGGTTTTTCGTCAAGTTGGTCTGACCGGGGTGCGGACCGAGTTCCACGCCGAGACGTTCCATGGAGGGCAATCCTGGGCACGATGGGCGGCTATCAATACGCTGCAGAAGCAGGACCAACTCCTAGCTCTTGATAGTGGGCTGACAAAGCAGGAGCTTGAACGATTCCGCGAGCTGATGGCCGATCCAACATTCGCGGCGACATCCTACTTGGCAGCCCGCATCACCGGCCGCCGGCCGAATCGGCAATGACCTATATCGATCTGCTCATCATCGGTGGCCTCGACGGCATCGCCACTGGGCTGCTCTACTTCGTTGCCGCCGCCGGACTGAGCCTGATCCTGGGCACCCTCCGGGTGCTCACGCTGGCGCATGGCTTGGCCTACCTGGCCGGGACGTGGCTCGTGTGGCACACAGGTGGCGACACAATGGGCGGTCTGCTTTTCGCGTTGCTGCTGGCGATCCCGGCGGGTGCTCTGCTCGGTGTCGTTGGTGCGGCTGCGACCTGGCCGCTGATGCGCTTCGGGCACACCGCGCAAGCCTTGGCCACCTTGGGTATCGCCTTGATCGGCGGGCAGATCTTCGAAGCCGCAACCGGCGGTGCCTGGCTTCCAGCACAAGCGCCGCCCGCCCTCGACACGGTTGTCCATATTGGCACGGCAACCTATCCGGGGTACCGGTTGTGGTTCATCGCCTTCGCCGCGGCGGCAGGCCTGCTATTGGCGTGGATCGTGCATCGCACCCGAGTCGGCGCGCTCGCACGTGCTACGGCAACCGAGCCACAGATGGTGGCCAGCCTCGGCATCAACCCGCTCGTCGTCCATATCGGAGTGTTCGCAGCCGGCACCGCCGTCGCAGTCGCAGCCGGAGTCATGGCCGCGCCGGTGCTGCCGGGCGGGCCGGAAACCGGCGAACACATCCTGGTGATGAGCCTGATAATTGTTGCCCTCGGCGGCGCCGGCAATCTCGGGGGCGCAGCGCTGGCTGCAGTGTGCACGGGCATGATCTCCAGCCTCGGCCCAAACATCGCGCCACAGGCGGCGCCGTTCGCTCTGCTTGGAGTCCTGATCGTCGTTCTGGCGTTTCGGCCACTCGGCCTGGCGGGACGAACGGCATGACCAGGTGGCAGATCACCGCGATCACTGCCGGGGCCGGGTTTGTTGCCGCCATAGGGATTGGCGCCGACGACTATCTGTTGCTGGCGTGCTGCCGAATCCTCGCCCTTGGCCTCGTGGCGATCGCTGTGCACCAACTGTCGGCCAGCACCGGCATGGCCAGCCTCGGCCACGGCGCCTACTTCGGCGCGGGCGCCTACGCGACAGCAATCGCTCTCCGTGCCGGGCTGGATAACGCACCTCTGCACCTTGTCATAGCTGCCGTCGCGGGAGCGTTGGCGGCCAGCTGCGCGGCCGCCGCGCTAGTCCGCCTGCGGGGACTCAACTATCTGGTGGCCAGCCTCGCCGTCGGGCTAATGGCGGCCACGGTAGCCAGCAGTTGGAAGAGTGTCACCGGCGGCAGTGACGGCATTGCCGCCCCGGCGGCCACTGTCTGGCCGGTTGCCACCGCGTTGACTGATCCGGTCAGCCTCTATCTTTGGGTACTAATGGTTAGCGCCATCTGTCTGCTTGTCGTGATCGGATGGTCACGATCGCCCTTCGGCGCCGCGCTGACCGGCATCGGCGACAACGAGCCACGCATGCGCGCGCTCGGTTACCCGGTAGGCGTCATGCTTTGGCGGGCCCACGCCGTCAGTGGAGCGCTGGCTGGTTGCGCTGGCGCGCTTTGGGTTCATGCCACCGGCTACATCGCCCCGCATGATCTCGGCCTGGCCACTGGAGCCATCGCCCTCGCGGCCGCCGCGATAGGCGATCGCAGAGGCCCCATCGTCGTCATCGCGGCTACCGCTGCCCTGGTCGGCGCCCGCGACTTGGCGAGCAGCTACATCGGACCGGCCGCAACGCAGGGCCCATTGCTATTCGGACTCGCCCTATTGGTGGCCGCTTTCCTTCCAGTCCTGCGACAGCGGGTGCGGCTATGAGCCTGCTATGCCTGGACTCCGTCAGCCACCGTTTTGGTGCACTACCTGTCCTGGGCCCACTCACCCTAAAGCTTGAAATCGGGGCGCGGCATGCCATCGCCGGGCCCAACGGAGCCGGGAAGTCAACTCTCTTGAATGTAATCGATGGCAGCCTCACCTGCGCCGGCGGCGAGGTAATCCTCAGCGGTGGCCGCATCACCCGCTTGCCCGCTCACAAACGAGCCCAGCTCGGCATCAGCCGGGTCTTCCAACAGCCGCAGCTATCGGGCCGGCACACCGCCCGAGGCAACGTCCTGCTCGCCTTGGCACGCCGTCATCGCCTCGGCCCGCCCATGTGGCCACTTCGCAAACAGCGCCAGCTTGAGACCCGCGCCGCCGAATTCCTTGCTCAGACCGGGCTGTCGGCTGTCGCTGAACGCCCGGCTGGGGCATTGTCCTACGGCCAGCGCCGTCAGCTCGAGCTGACCGTGGCTCTGGCGGCCGAACCGAAACTGCTGCTGCTCGACGAACCTACTGCCGGACTGTCCACACACGACACTGAAGTTGTCGTCGACCTCTTGCGCGCATTGCCTGCCTCGATCACGCTGCTTATCGTCGAGCATGACGAGCACGTCCTCAACGCGATCGCCACCAGTATCACGACCTTGAGCCCGCCCAGCACTCGCAAGGCGGGAGCACCGTGACCGGACTAGTGCTTGAGATACAAGGTCTCTACGGCGGCTACCCGGGCACGCCCATCCTTAGCGACATCACCTTCACGCTTACCCCAGGACACCTGACCGTCCTATCTGGACCAAATGGTGCCGGGAAGAGCACACTTATCAACACGCTGGCGGGTCATCTACCGGCCACCGGCGGCCGTATTCGCCTGGGCAGTAACGACATCACGGGCAAGGGAGCGCATCTGCGGGCTCGGCTCGGCATTGGTCTGGTGCCTCAGGGACGAAGACTATTCCGCGACCTAACCGCCGCTGAGCACCTCTCGATTGCCGCTCGGCAACCGGGCGACATCGCTCGCGTCTTGGAGCTGCTTCCCGGGCTACAGCAACGGTTATCGCACCGGCCGCCTCAGCTGTCCGGAGGCGAACAGCAGATGCTGTCAATCGCGCGGGGGCTGCTTACCCGGCCAACGATCCTGTTACTCGACGAACCCCGGGAAGGACTCGCCGCCCCCGTTGCCGCAGCTGTCATGGCGCTGCTGCCACAGCTGGCCGAAGAGGGCATCGGCATCCTGCTCGCTGACCCGGACCCCAACGCTCTGGCTCACACTGCCACCAACCGCCTTACCCTGCACCGCGGCCTACTGATCGCTGACGCCCCGCGAGTTCTGCGGCCGAAGGTGAAACAAAAGCGGCCGGTCTAGAGCTCGGCCAACCGTCGGCAGAGGTACCGGCGCTCGGCTTCGGTAGGCGCTTGACCAAGCGCGGCTTCGTAACTCGCCCGCGCTTCCTTTACTCGTCCTAGGCGGCGTAACAGATCCGCGCGGGTGGCGGGCAGCAGGTAATAGTCATCCAGCGCGCCGCCCTTGGCAAGCTCATCGAGCAACGGCAGAGCCGCTTCGGGACCCTCTGCCATGCCCATCGCGACAGCCCGGTTCAACGCCACGACCGGTGTCGGAGTCAGGCGCTGGAGTTGCTCGTACAAACCAGCGATCTGCGGCCAATCGGTCTGCGCCGCATCAGAAACGGTCGCGTGGCAGGCTGCGATGGCCGCTTGGATTTGGAAGGGTCCGGCTCGGCCACGGCGCAACGCTCGTTCGAGAAGGCCCTCGCCTTCGGCGATCTGACTGCGATCCCAAAGCCTGCGATCCTGCTCCTCCAACGGAATCAGGTCGCCTTCTGTGTTGGTACGAGCCGCTCGCCGTGCTTCGTGCAGAAGCATTAGTGCCAGCAACCCTTGTGCTTCAGGTTCATCCGGCATCAACCCCGCAAGCACGCGCGCCAACCGGATCGCCTCGTCGGTCACCCTCGGCCGGGATAGGTCACCGTAGCCGGCGTTGAAGAGTAGATACAGCACATGGAGCACGGCCGGCATACGTTCGGGGAGGAGATGCGCCGGCGGTACCCGGAAAGGAATGGCTGCGTTCTTGACCTTTTGCTTCGCGCGGAAAAGCCGTTGTCCCATCGTGCGCTCGGAGACGAGGAAGGCGCGCGCTATCTCCGCGGTTTGCATGCCGGCCAGGCTTCGCAGCGTAAGAACCACTTGCGCTTCAACGTTCAGCGACGGATGGCAGCAGGTGAATATCAGTTCGAGCCGGTCGTCGGGGATTTCAGAGTCCTTGGCGGGTACCGGTTCCGGCTCCATCGCCGCCACCTCCCGCAACTTCTTAGCTTCAGTCGCCGCTCGCCGGATCACGTCGATAGCACGGTTGCGGGCGGTGGTGGTGAGCCAGGCCAACGGCTGATCCGGTACACCCGAATCGGGCCATTTGTGAAGAGCCTGCGCGAAGGCGTCCTGTGCGCATTCCTCGGCCAGGTCCCAATCGCCGCCGGTGAGCCGGATCAGTGTTGCCACGATCCGGCTCCAACCGTCGGCGTAAATGGCCGCGATGCGTTCGGTTTCCTGCTGCGCCATCAGTTTGCGTCGTCCTCCCAGAACGGACGCAACTCAATCATGCCGCCCCAGGCCATCGGATGCTTGGCGGCAACCTCGATCGCCTCATCGAGGTCTGCGCATTCGATGATGTCGAAGCCTGCCATCTGTTCCTTCGTCTCCACGAACGGACCGTCGGTGAGGAGGACTTCGCCGTTGCGAACGCGGACTGTGGTGGCGTCGGTCGGCGGACGGGTGCGGTTGCCCATAAGCCGTACGCCTTTGCCATCCATCTCCTCCACCCACAGCTCGACATCCGGCGCGTTGTCGATATCGGCCTGGCTGGCTGTGTAATTCGGGTCGGTGCAGACCAGCATCAGATACTTCATGGCGTTGCTCCAATTGCATTCTCGGTGTCGGCCATCGCGGCGATCGTCGTTGTCATGTTGCGGCACAGGGTGACCAGGCGGCGGTTGAGAGCCTCCGGATCCACTTCTGCGCCTTCCCGGGCACCCGTGATACCCGGCCCATGCGTGAAACTGTGGTGGACAACGGTAGTTCCTGGCTCGCCCCCGTCGCGCAGCTCATAGCGCCACGCCGAGCCAACTTCTCCGCTGTCGTCCAGTACGTTCCAGGCGTACCTGCTTGGCCGTTCGGCCTCGGTGATCACGCAGTTCACCGTACTGACAAATCCGTCGGCGTAGCGGTTCCGGCCGGCAAACCGGGCGCCTGGGTGTGGACCCACCTCGCCCTCAAGCCAGAAACCTCCCAACGCTTCGGGACTCCACTCGCCGACCCTTCCGATGTCCGTGATCAGGTCCCACATCCGTTCGCGCGGAACGGGGACGGTCACTTCGACGGCTACCTGCGCGCCGGTTACGAGATCCATGAGCGCTCTCCTTTCGTCTTCATCACCCACATGACGAACAGGAATGGCGCTCTACTACCGACCCCTTCAAGATTCTTCTGCGCGGACGCCGATAATAGCCCCGGCTAAGTGACAGATTTCGGGCAGATCTACGGCCGCCCACCCGTCATGATGGGGATATGGATCGACGTCGACTGTTAGGCGGTCTGGCACTGGCCTCAACGCTGCCGCTGATTGGCGGTTGCAAGGAAGTGATTGAGGCCGTCGCCGAGTCGTGCCCGAGCGACCCGGCCGAATCCGGAGGGGTCGACTGGATCCCCGACGTAGGACACCCTCTTTTCTGGGGGGTTCAGGAACTCACCACCGCCGACGGAGCCCCCCGCCCCATGGCGATCTATTATCCGACCCATCACGGCTTCACCGACGCGCCTCCGATTCTCAAACTCTGTGTGACTCGCTGGCCGGTGGTCCTGTTCCTGCATGGACAGCCGCCATCGGGCTTCACCGGCGCGTGGCATCGCAAGTTCGAGCTACTTGCCGCGGTGCTCGCCCGCAGTGGCTATGTGGTCGTCGCACCCGTCCATGAGGCGATCGAGCCTGTGCCTGGCAACACGCAGCTGGTCACCAACGCCATGCGCGACATTGAATTCGCGCGCACGCAATGGTCGGAGTCCGAGTGGGTCGACAAGCGCCCCACCTCCACCGCGGTCATGGGCCACTCCTTCGGCGCGCTCCTGGGAGCCCGGGTCTGCGCCGCACATCCAGAAATCGGGGCCTTCGTCAGCCTCAGCGGTGGCTATCGGCGTCTTGACGACCCTGGGCCGCTGCTCAACTCGCTGACCACGCCGAGCTTTTTCATGTGGGGCCAGGGCGACGATCTCATCCTGCTGCTCTTCGAGAACCTCGATGACAACCCCAAGCTCTGGGATCCGATGACCACCAACAAGTATGCCGCCGTGTTCCAGGGCGAGCACTTCGACTACGTGCGTCCTGGCGACTCCGGCAGCGCGCTGCGTGGCCCGTGCTCGCTCATTGGCGCGGTAGCGGCCGACCTGGCGGCGCTGTTCATCTCCAAGCATGTGCCCGTGTCGGTCTCGCGCACGAAGATCCCCATTGAACTGCGCCCGCCAGAGGTCGACCTCACCATGAAGCAGGAATTCTTTGCCGGTGGACACCTCAACGGCATCGCCCAATTCCAAAGTCGTGCCGACTGCCGGCTCGATCTGAGGTGGAAGGTAAGTGGTGTCACCGGGATGCGAAAACTAGGACCCTAAGCTCGCGGCATGCGTTTGCCTGGCAGCTGGCGAGGTGCTGCGGGGATGTCGCCGCGCTACTTCGTCAGCGAGCCTGCGGCCAGGAATGGAGAGCTTCGCTGACCGAATCGAGGCCTCCAATCAGGAGCATGGCCTCTAACCAAATCCTTGGTGCAACCCCCATAGCGGCTCGCGGCCTGCGCCATAGGTGATGCTGAATGCTGCCGCGTCTGCATTGACGTATCGAGCAGTGTGCCACCACCAGGGCGGCTAGCGGCCGGATAGCCGACGCCAAGCCG
>DPJL01000291.1 GCA_003543035.1 Micromonosporaceae bacterium
GGCGAACACCGGGTCCCCTTGGGCAAAGTCGTCCCCTACGAGGAGTCGATCCGCGTGCCCTTGATCATCAGAGGCCCCGGCGTGCCGCCCGGCAAACACGTCACCACCATCGCCGCCAACACCGACCTCGCCCCAACGATCCTCGACATCGCCGACGCCCCCGCCGGCGTTGTCGTCGACGGCCGCTCCCTGCTCCCCATCGCCAACTCCCCCGGCTCCTTCGCCCGCGGCATCGTCATTGAAACCGGCCCCCAACAATCGGGCGCCTGGTACGCCGGCCTCCGCTCCCCCCGCTGGACCTACATCGAGCACTCCTCCGGCGAACGCGAGCTCTACGACCTCCAGGTCGACCCTTTCCAACTCACCAGCGTGCACAACGATCCGCGCTACTCGGCGACGCGGCAGGCCCTCGCCAGCAGGCTCGCGACCCTGCGCACCTGCGCCGGTGACGTATGCCGCCAGTGGACCCCCGTTCCCGGCCCCACCGGCTGACCGGATTTGTCAAGCGAGCAAGAGAGGAATTGCCGGCGTATCGCGTGACAGGTCTGCCGCTGCCTGGTCTCCCAGCGGTGAACCACAGCACGGGCCCACGACGGCCACGGACGCCAATTGAGCTCATCGACTCAATCATCGAGTGTGACAGTCGGACGCGGCGCATTATGAACGTGGTCACCGCGTTAACCAACTCCGTAGTCATAATCCTGCTGGCAGTCGCTGCCCTCGGCATGACGATCGGCGCAGGGCGTATCCCATCCACGTGGGCGATCATTCTTCTTCCGCACGGTCGTGCCTCGAACTAATCATGGATGGTCAGACCGCTCCAGTAGTTTGCTCGGCGGGTTCGTCTAGCCAGATCCATTCCTGGTCTGCCGCGATCATGAGCCCGAAGCGTTCTCGGGCGGGTTTTCCCGCTGCGGTCCACCGGTGGTAGATGTCCTCGACGGCGTCCCAGAGCCGCTGACGGCCGCCTTGTTCGACGGTGTGGGTGTCGATGTCGTGGACCGCCCAAGAGCCGTCTGGGTGCAGGAGCCATAGCTGCGGGCCGGCGTCGTTGGGTTGGAACTCGAGGCGGTGGGTGCCGGGCATGTGCAGAGCGGCGAGCAGGACGAAGGGCTGCGAGTCGTCGGCGACTGAGAGGCCGGGGTCGAGGGTGACCGGGCGGGTGTCTCCGTCCTGGTGGACGGCGCGTCGGAACAGGTCTGTGGTGGTGGTTCTGATGAACAGTCGGGTGGGCATGAAGGTGCCGTAGTCGGCGAGGAAATGTCCGTGTGCGATGCCCGGGCTGTCCACGGTGAGTTGGATGAGGGCGCCGCCGCCGAGGTCTCGGTACAGGTGCGTGATGAGCTTGCCGCCGGGTCGGACCTGGGTGAGCCATGCCGGGGGAATCGCCGGGATTGAGCAGGTGGCAATCAGCCGATCGTAGGGCGCGCGGTCGGGGTGGCCGCCAGCACCGTCTGCGGTGATCAAGGTGGGTCGGTATCCGGTCGCGGCGAGCTGGTGGCGTGCCGTGTCCACGAGGTCGGGATCGATGTCGACTGATGTCACATGGTCGTGTCCGAGGCGGTGGGCGAGCAGGGCGGCGTTGTAGCCGGTGCCGCTGCCGATCTCCAGGACGGTGTGGTTGTCGGTGACGTCGAGCGACTCCAGCATCAATGCCATGAGGCTGGGCATGGTGCTGGAGCAGGTGGGCTCACCGGCGATCGGTCCGTCTCGGCGGGCTCGATCCCACGCGGTGGAGTCGCCGTCGAGTTGGGTAGGCCAAACCGCGTTGCGATACACCAGGTTGAGCCATTCCGGGTGGTCGTGGTCGACGGCTTCGTGTCGCCCGTTCACAGGCCGGAAGAACCGAGGAAGGAACGCCTCGCGGGGGATATCCAGAAATGCGTTGCGCCAGCCCGGGGTGTGCAGCACGTGGAGGTCGTCGAGCGTGTCGACGAGGTCGCGGCGCAGGTGCGCGGCATCGGGCGGGGGCACGGCGGCTACTCCTTGGTGAGTCGGTCCCGTATCCAACTATGGCTCAGTGGGTCCGGTTGGGCCGAAGGATTGCGCGGAGTTCCCGCACTCCGACGACCCGGGGGTGTCGGTCGATCAGATCCGTGGCGATCTTGCGGATGGCTGGTCGGTCGACAACCTCAGCGGATGCTTGACGGTACGCGGCGAGCAGCGTTGTGGCGGTCTGCTCGGGTCGGTCGTGCTGCCACCAGGCGCGCGCGACATCGGTGAACAAACGACCCCGACGTTCGGCGGTTGGGAACTGGGCTGGATGCAGGCTCCGCGCGGCGTCGAGAGCCGAGGCTGAGTCGCCCAGCGACCAGTGCATGCCGACCTTGTAGAGGTGGACCTGCGCTGGGGTGAGCGCTGTCGCATTGACCGGCGTGGCTGGATGGTCGGGTTGTTCGGGCAATAGCCGCAGGGCGCGATCGGCCTCGCCGGTCAGCTCCAGCGCCCGGTCCTTGTCGCCCGATTGAGCTGCCGCGTAGGCCGTTGAACAGAGCATTTGGACGAACACCGTCCGCTGCGCCGGGGTGGCCAGCCCAGTCGCCTCGACCTCTGTGAGCGCGTCGAGGTTGACCCGCTGCGCGAGATGGGGGCGTCCCTGATGACGCAGCACGATGCTCAATGCGCGGGAGGACAACGCGACTGCCACCGCCGACTCGGACAACCGCGCGTAGGTCATCGCCCGGTCGGCGGTGAGCCGGCTCGACTCGTGGCGGCCGAGCTTGGACAGGGCGTGAGTGGCCAGCTCGTAGCAGGATGCGACGGTGGCCCACATCGCGGGACCGGCAGCGGCCTCGGCGCGCTGGTGCGCGGCGGCCAGCAGGTCGGGCAGCCTGGCCACCAGTTGCGTGTGCCGGCCGTTGTCGTAGAGCGCACGGCCTTCGGCGAGCCTGCTGGCTACGGTGGCGGCCGAGACCATGCCCGAAGGCGCTGGCAGCGCGGCGAGAGC
>DPJL01000123.1:0-7570 GCA_003543035.1 Micromonosporaceae bacterium
GACCGCGTCGGCGATCCTCGTGCCGGAGGAGAGCCAATGGTTGACCAGTCTCGTGGGCGAGTATTCCTACTTCCTGTCGCAGACCGCCTTCTACGTCTTCATGTTGCTGAACGCCATTGGCATGGCGCTCCTCGTCAAGCGACGGGCGGCTGGTACCACGCTTAACCGGCCCATTTTGATCGCGATCGCCTTACTGGTGCCAATTCTCGCGGCCATCGTCCTGCTCGTGAATTGGTGGGGCGACATGTGGCGCTTCGATCGGGCGTTCCCCGAGCTGCCGATCTGGGCCGCGGGAATGCTACTGACGCTGTGGGCCGCGGGAGCTTTGGCCCAACGCGGCCGGGTCGCGGCAGCGTGGCTCACCGGGGTGCTCGGATCCTTTGTCACTGCCCAGATCGCCATCATGACGGTGGTCCCGCATCTCACGGATACCGTGGTGGACTGGGGAAGCTCACCCTTCTGGCTTATCAACTACTTCAACTACCGAGCCGCCACGGGCACGAGCTTCCATCACGAGATCTCGCCAACGCCCGAGTTCTATCTGATGGTGGTGCCGTATGCGCTGGCATTCACCATTACCGCAGCGCGCCGCGTGACGGCCAGAGTGCCTGAAGTGGTGCCTGTTTAGCGAGCCACTCCAGCCACGACCGTCGTCGGTCCGATGATCTCCGACGACGGTCCGCGGAACCAGAGCTCACTTAGGTTGGTTGAACCGCAGCATGTTGCCGGCGGGATCGCGGAAGGCGCAGTCGCGGACGCCGTAGAACTGGTCCATCGGCTCCTGCAGCACTTCGCCGCCCGCGGCGCGGATGCGCTCGAAGGTGGCATCGACATCGTCGGTCCTGAAGATGACACCGCGCAGCAGGCCCTTGGCGAGAAGTGTCGCCGCGGCCTCTTTGTCAGCCTGCGAGGCGTTCGGATCCCCGATCGGCGGCTCGAGGACGATGTCCACGTCGGGCTGCGCCGGCGAGCCGACGGTCACCCAGCGCATCCCCTCGTACCCGACGTCGTTTCGCACCTCGAGGCCGACAACGTCCCGGTAGAAAGCGATCGCCTTTTCGTGGTCGTCGACGGCGATGAATGTCGTTGTAAGTTTGATATCCATGCGTTTCACGCTACGGGCGAGGATTTGGTTTCGCTTCTCCATTCCTGACATTCCTGACCGGCCGCGTGTAAACCTTCGCGATGCATGCCGGGATCACGGCGGCCTCGTCATGGCTGCGGGCCCGGTAGGCGCTCGGGCTCTCGCCAACCAGCTCGGTGAACCGCGAGCTGAATGAGCCGAGCGAGGTACATCCGACCGCGAAGCAGACGTCCGTCACCGACAGGACACCCATCCGCAGCAGGGCCTTGGCCCGCTCGATCCGGCGTGTCATCAGGTAGCTGTAGGGCGTTTCCCCGTAAGCGTCGCGGAAGCTGCGGGAGAAGTGGCCCGGCGACATGAGCGCGGCGCGCGCCAGCGCCGGAACGTCGAGCGGCTGCGCGTAATCGCGGTCCATCAGGTCGCGGACCCGGCGCAGGCGGACGAGGTCCTCCAGCATCACCCGACCAGCATCCCACAACACCGGGCGTCGCAAGTGCCGTCGCAGTGGAGGCACTAGTCCATGGCAGCCCGTTCGGCGGCGGAGCGCTCGACGCAGAATTCATTGCCTTCCGGGTCGGCCATCGTGACCCAGCCACGGCCGTCGTCGGTCCGATGATCACCGACGACGGTCGCACCGATCCCGAGCAACCGCTCCACCTCTTCATCGCGGGTGCGGTCGGTGGGCATCAGGTCGAAATGAACCCGGTTCTTGACGCTCTTGCCCTCGGGCACGACGACGAAAAGGATATGCGCGCCTTCGCCTTCCGGGGCCTCGAGGATCGCCTCGGGGTCACCGGGTTGGTCGTCAGGATGCATCGGCCTTCCGGTGACCTGGCTCCAGAATCCGGCGAGCAGGTACGAGTCGGAACAGTCGATCGTGATGTGTCTCAGCTTTGAAGTCATAGAACCCGGATCCTAGGTGGCCCGCAGCGGCAGTGCCACCGTAATTTCCATCCCGCCGCCGGCGAGTGCCACCGCGCCGACCGACCCGCCGTGGGCCTGGCAGACCGCGTGCACGATGGAGAGGCCGAGCCCGGAACCCCGGGCACCGGTGCGCTCTCGGCCGCCGCGACGGAAGGGCTCGAACAGGCCGGCCACGTCCGCCTGATCCACCTCGAACCCGGTGTTCCCGACGACGAGTTGAGCGAGGTCGCCGTTGCGGCCACTGGTGACCCAGATCCGGCCGCCCAAATGGTTGTAGCGCACCGCATTCTCGATGAGATTGCCCGCGAGCCGATCGAGCAGACTCGGGTCGCCGGTCACCGGCGCAGGCGCCAACCTGGTGGAAACGTTGAGATTCGTCCGGCGGATCTCATTGTCCATTGCGGACAGTGCGCCCTGCACGCCGCCCGCCAGGTCCAGCGGCTCGAGGCGCAGACCTGTCCGGGCCTGGCTGCGAGCGAGGATCAATAGGGCGTCCACCAAAGCATTCGCCCGCTCGGACGCATCGCGCACCACGACTGCCATTCGGCGTAGCTCGGGGGCTTCGGCGTCCGGGTCGGAGAGGGTCACGTCGACCTCGGTCCGCATCACGGCCAGCGGGGTGCGCAACTCATGCGAGGCGTTGGCGACAAACCGTTGCTGCGCGGTGAAGGTGGCGGCCAGCCTATCCAGCATCGCGTCAAAGGTGTCTGCCAGCTCGGCGACTTCGTCGTCGGTACCCGCATAGTGAATTCTTTGATCCATGGTCTCGCCGCCGAGACGCTGCGCGGTCGCAGTGACCTGATGCAAAGGCCGCAATGCCCTTCCCACCACGGCATAGGCGCCTACCATGCCCACAATGGTGATCGCCAGCACAGCGACCGCTCCCTTGGCGAGCACCTCGGTCTGCGCGATCGCGACCAGATCCGCCTGCCACGAATGGGCATCGATCTCGCGGCCGTCTGCGAGCACGACCTGTGTGCCTTCGGCCAGATGCTCGGCCGGGCGCATCGCGTCGCCGACGAGCAGCCAGGCGAGAAACGTCAGCAGGGACCCGGCTCCGCCCAGCAACAGGGCGTTGAGCAGCGTTACGCGTAGCCGCAAAGTGGGGCGGAAGCGGCTCTTCACGGCTCGATGATCCGATAGCCGGCGCCTACCAGCGTTTCTATGAGTACCGGTTGACCGATCTTCATCCGAAGCGTTCGCATGGTCACGCGAACAATGGTGGTGAACGGATCGGTGTTGGCGTCCCAGACCCGATCCAGCAGCTCCTCGGTGGAGACCACTGCGCCCCTTGCCCTTAGCAGCTCCTCGAGCACGCCGAACTCCTTGTTTGTGAGCTCGATCAATTGCCCGCCGCGAGTCACCGTTCGCTTGGCCGGATCCAGCTCAAGGTTGGCAACCCGCAGTACGGGCGGAGTGACCGGCGTGGCACGCCGGCCGAGCGCTTGGACGCGAGCCACGAGCTCATCGAAAGCGAAGGGTTTGGGCAGGTAGTCATCGGCGCCCAAGCGTAATCCCTCGACCCGATCCGCGACGCTCCCGCTGGCAGTGAGCATTAGCACTCGAGTGAGGGCCCCAGATCCCACCAATTCGGCGCAAAGTTGGTCGCCGTGCATCCCCGGCAGGTCCCGATCTAGGACCACGACGTCGTACCGGGTCACGAACGCCATCTCATGACCGGTGCTCCCGTCGTACGCCACGTCCACGGCCAGACCGTGGCGGCGCAGCCCACGCACAATCGCGTCGGCCAGATGCCGCTCGTCCTCCACCACCAGCACCCGCATGGCCAGCAGGCTACGTCAGCCGCCAGATCCTCACCAAGTCAGTGCCGACCCGGCAGGCCAGGAGCTGACCGTGGGAGAAGCATTGCCGGATGTCGCTGAGCGGGACTGCACCGACCGAGCGGAATCCGCGGTCATCGAAAATGGCGAAGTGGGTCAGCCCTGGCGTTTCATGTCGCAGCACGCTCGGCCGGCGAGACGCTTCCAGCAGACCGGCAAAGCCCACATCGAGCGCCGCCCAGCCGGGCATGTCCACCGCGACGCCGGTCCGCGTGTCGAATCGGCTGACCACCGGCACCGGGCGGTCCTCGATAGTCGGGCTGCCCAACCCGAGGACTCCGGCCTCGGTCCACACGACGCTGATCCACCGTGGGCTCCAGTACAGGGTGGCGAGCGAGGTCTTGCCGAGCACGAGATAACCCGGGCGATCCGGTGAGGTCGTGCACCACACCGCACCACAATCGATGCGGCGCTCCTGCGCACCGTGAGCGTCGGGCAAGCGGGCCAGGGACTTCAGGTCGAACCGCAGACCCAGGTCGTTAGCGGTAGCGACGACCAGGACACCGTCGTCAAGGGCGAGCCAGTCCGCACCTTCCGCGCCGGGCAGCATCGCGCGGCGAACTACTTCACCGGTGATCAAGTCTCGGATAACCAGCTCGGTGGAGTCCGGGTCGAGCGTGGCCACCACCCCGGCCGCGAGGTCCGCGGTCTGCGCGAGGCGGCCGAGCTCCAGGGTCCACAACAGGTTGCCGTCTGAACGATAGACGGACATTCGCCGGTCACTGTCGAGTTGGGCGAAGTCCATGTGCTGCAAGACAATCAGCTCACTGCCCGGCTGGAAGAAGTCGATGTGGCCGGGATGGCGCCATCGGGTCACCCCGGTCGCCAGATCGACGGCGACGGTCTCGACAGGTTGCAGGTCCTGTGCCGCCTCGATGTCCACTCCGGACGCCAGCAGCAGGTCACCTCGCTGCCAAACGCTCGCCTCGGCCAGCCCTGACTCGTTGCGCCATCGCCGTTTGCCGGTGCGCACGTCGTAGGCAGTGATCGTGTTCAGCTCGGTAACGATGATGTCCGTGCCGAACACCTCAAACTGGGCATCCGCCCCGATTGGTATGTCGCCCAACGACTCCACCCGTGGCCCTGGCCGCTGCTGGGCACCGGACACAGTGGACAGAGCTAGCAAGACGGCGACAGCCATGGCCACCGGCCGGCGAGGGCCGGACCGCTCTGGTACCACGTGATCGGTCTGCAGATCCAGCTCGATGACGGTCATGGCGCGATCCTCCACACGCCTATCTGCTGCTGCGGCACGGAACACGCGAGCAAGGGTGCCCGATAGACGCACCTGGTCACCTCCACGGGCAATACCCCCACCACTCTTACCCAATTTGACTCCAGCACGCCGAGGCGGATGCGACCATCCGGCCCGGCGTGGATCACGAGAGGCACCATGTCCGGCCCTCGGGTGGGCAGGATGCGCCAGCCCGCCAGATCGACCCGCACCGCGCCGGTCCTCGGCTCAGTCAATGCCTGCGCAAAGCCTTCACCCTCATAGATCAGCAGGCTGCCGCCCATCGGGACACCGACCTGCCCAGGCCGGGAGCGCCATAGCAGCCCACCGGATTCCCGGTCGAGAATGGACATCCGGTCCTCGTCGGTGGCGTAGCTGCAGATCACGAGCCCGCAGTTCAGCCTGAGCTGGGACGGTAGATCCTGTGGATCGATAGGCTCCAGTGACTTGCGGGAGAAGAACTGACTCTCCAGCGGTGACTCCATGGGCTCCCGCGGCGACCAGGGCCGCACCACGATCAGTGAGTCCTCGATGTGGACGCTTGCTCCATCTCCCAACGGGACGGTGACCCGGCCGAGTTTGCGGACAACCCCGGAGTCGAGATCGTGTTCGATGATCCGCCCGTCGTTTGCGACAGCCACGACCGCCCTCGTTTGGGCATGAACCGCGGACGCGTGGACGTCGGTCACCTGCCACCGCAAGCGAAAGGAGTCGGCCTCATAGACCAGGAGAGAGTGGTCGTCTTGGCGCACCACCACGCGATCGTCGCCGGCCAGGTCCACCTTTCCGTTGACCCGCCAACGCTCTTGCCCGGTCGCGGTGTCCAAGGCGGTGACCACATCGCCTTCGTCGGGAGCCTCGTGGTCGAAGGACTTGCCGGTCACCACGATCAGCCCGGGCAGTGTCCTGATTGGATGGTCCTGCGCGAAGTAGTGGTCGGTGTATGCACGCCAACGCTTGCGCCCGTCCAGCTCGTACGCGGCCAGCCCGGCCGGTTCCTCGGCGATCAGCAAATCATCGTGGAGTGCCCGAAACCCAAGGCCCGCAGTGGGATCCGCGAAAAGCCCCAGCTGCGTCAGCTGGGGCCGCGGGGCAGCCTGAGCGCCCGTGAGGGTAAAGACCGACAGCAAAGCGGCGCAGATCACCGTCCACTTTGGCGGCCGCCACCGCTCTGCGGCGCGCTCGACCTCCGCGTCGCGATCCAGCTCGATGACGATCTCGGGCATTGCGCCATTGTCACAGGCTCAGCCTGCATCAGCTACGGGTGCTGCTCGTCAAACCTGAGTCGGCGGGGGAGGTCACGGCCGACACCCATTTGGTGACCCGCTCGGTGATCTCGTTTGCGGTCAGCCCGATCTCGGCCAGAATCTCGGCCCGGGTGCCGTGCTCAATCCACTGAACCGGCACGCCAAGGTCGCGCAGCGGCACATCGAGCTCGTTGTCGCGCAACAGCTTGGCAATCGCGTCGCCGATGCCGCCATTGCGAACCCCGTCCTCGATGGTGACCACCAGCTTGTGCTCGCCGGCCAGGCCGACCAGCTCGATCGGGGTGGGACGCACCCAGCGCGGGTCGACCACGGTCACTCCGTAACCGCGCTTGGCCAGCTCACCCGCGACCAGCACAGCGAGGTGAGCAAACGCGCCAACGGAAACGAAGAGGACGTCCTTGCGCTCGGATTCGGCGAGCACGTCCACGCCACCGACCTGACGCAGGGCGGGCAGGGCCGCGGGAACAGCACCGCTCGGGAAGCGCACCACGGTCGGCCCGTCGTTGATGCCGACTGCCTCCCTAAGCGAGGCGCGCAGCGTCTCGGCATCGCGCGGTGCGGCCACTCGCAAGCCCGGCACCACCCCGAGAATCGCCATATCCCAGATGCCATAGTGACTCGGCCCATCCGGACCGGTGATCCCGGCCCGGTCGAGCACGAAGGTCACCGGCAGCTTGTGCAGGGCGACGTCCAGCAGCACCTGGTCGAACGCGCGGTTGAGGAAGGTGGCGTAGATCGCCACCACCGGATGCATCCCGGCGAGCGCCAACCCCGCAGCGGAGGTCGTGGCATGTTGCTCGGCGATGCCCACGTCATAGGCCCGATCCGGGAAAGCCGCCGCCAGCTTGTCGATGCCGGTCGACTCGGGCATCGCGGCGGTGATGCCGACGACGTCGGGCCGCTCACCCGCGATCGCCACCAACTCGTCGGCGAAGACCTTGGTCCACTTCAGACTGGGGGTGGCGAGCAGCTTGCCGGTCTCCGGATCGAAGGCACCAGGGGCATGCAAGCGGTCCGCCTCATCCTGCTCGGCGGGGGCATAGCCGTAGCCCTTGTGGGTCACCGCGTGGACGATGACCGGTCCGCCATAGCGCTTGGCCCGCTGTAGCGCGGACTCCATCGCACCCTGGTCGTGCCCGTCCACCGGCCCGACATACTTGATGCCGAGGTCCTCGAACATGGCCTGCGGCGCGACCGCGTCCTTGATCCCCTTCTTCAC
>DPJL01000123.1:7883-8664 GCA_003543035.1 Micromonosporaceae bacterium
CGCGTCCTTGATCAGGTCGAGCACCTTCTCGTAGCCGGGGTTGAGCCGCAGCGCCGCGAGGTGATCGGCCAGGCCACCGATGGTGGGCGCATAGGAGCGGCCGTTGTCGTTCACGATGATGACCAGGCGGTTGCGGGTCGCGGCGATGTTGTTCAACGCTTCCCAGCACATACCGCCGGTCAGCGCACCGTCGCCCACGACAGCCACCACATGGCGTGGCTCGCCTCGCAGGGCATACGCCTTGGCCATGCCGTCCGCGTAGGACAGTGCGGTGGAGGCGTGACAGTTCTCGACGAGGTCGTGCTCGCTTTCTGCCTGACTCGGGTATCCCGTGAGCCCGCCTCGCTGCTTCAAGAGGTCAAACCCGTCCTGACGACCGGTCACGATCTTATGAACGTATGCCTGATGTCCGGTATCGAACAGAAAGCGGTCACTGGGGGAATCGAAGACCCGGTGCATTGCCAGGGTGAGCTCAACCACACCAAGGTTGGGTCCGATGTGCCCACCAGTCCGGGCAACCCTGGAGATCAAAAAATCCCGGATCTCGGCCGCGAGCAGAGTCATTTGCTCTGGTAGCAGGCCTTTGAGGTCCAGGGGTCCCCGAATGGTGCTCAGCAGCGTTGGTGGGCGGTTGCTCATAGCCGCAAAGTCTATCGGGCGACTCAAGCCCAGCTAGTGGTCCTTCACGTGATCCTCACATTAGGGGTGGTCGCCGCGGCCGCGCCATTTCGGGGAAATGGTCCCCTCGCGTGAAAAGGATCGCGCCATTTCCCCGAAATGG
>DPJL01000124.1:0-485 GCA_003543035.1 Micromonosporaceae bacterium
CCCCACGCGACTCTCTTCCGATCTTCCCGGGGGCGCGCTGGCGCGCCGCCCGGCACACCCTACGGACATCCTGGCCTACTCCGCTGTCGGCGATCCGTCACGGGCGCCGAGCCAGACTCGGCCGACGAACAGATGGGATGCCGGAAGGGCTTCTGAGGAGCCTTAGTCACGCTGTTAGTCATGCAGCCATAAATAAAGCCACATCAATCGATGGGATGTGGCTTCTGAAATGGTGGGCGATACTGGATCGAAAGAGTAACTTTTGAGCGATCTCGACTCAGTAACGATCCACCCACTCCGTATCAAGGTCCGCCGCGCCCAGGTGGCGCTAGTGGGTCAGCTCAGCCTCCACCCCGGCCGATAGGGATATCCGGCAGGGAATGGGAAGCGGAATCGCCGAGATCCCAGCGGCCAAACAGCTGCCAGGATCTCGGCGATCTATCACCGTCTAAAGTGGAACCAGTTGACGTTAACAAAGTCCGCCG
>DPJL01000124.1:840-970 GCA_003543035.1 Micromonosporaceae bacterium
TTGACGTTAACAAAGTCCGCCGGCTGCCCGCTGTTAAAGGTGAGATAAACCGTGTGAGTACCGGTAACGCCGCCGACGTTGCCGGGCACAGTCCGCCAGCTCTGCCAACCGCCGGTGTTCGCGATGGCGA
>DPJL01000124.1:1258-2083 GCA_003543035.1 Micromonosporaceae bacterium
CTGGTGAAGGTGATGTAGACGTCGTGTACGCCGGTGACGCCGCTGATGTTCGCCGGCACATTGCGCCAGCTCTGCCAGCCGCCGGTGTTCGCGATGGCGAAGCTGCCGATCGGCGTCGCGGTCGGGCTGTCGATGCGTACCTGTATCAATCCGCTCACGCCACCGGCTGCTCCCGAGGCGACCCGTGCTACGAAGTCTCTCGGCCCGGTGGAGCCGAAGTTGACGTTGTCGTAGCGGGCCCAGTCGCCGTTGGCGAGATGACTGATGTTTTGCCCACCACCGGTATCCGTGGTCGTCTCCGTCCCCACACCGTTCTGTGCGTTGAAGGATTCGGCTTGGATCGTGGAGTAGGCGTCGCGGCTGCCACCTGTGGGCGGTGGGTTCGTCGTCGGCGGCGGGCTTGTTGTGCCACCACCCCGACTCCATACCGCGACGTAGTCCACGAGCATGGGACGGCCGGGGACGGTCGCGCCGGTCGGTGTGCCGAATCCGGCGAGGGCGTTGGGGAAGGCGCCACCCATCGCGACGTTGAGCAGGATGAAGTATCCAGCGTGGTTGGTCATGTTGCCCCAGGTGGTGGCATCCATCTGGGATTGGCTGACCGTGTGGTAATGCTGGCCGTCGACGTACCACCGCAGCTGGTTTGGGGTGATGCTGCGGTCCCATTCGAACCGGTAGGTGTGGAAGGCGCTTTGACAGGTGCTGCCGGGGCAGGCGCGGTTGGCTCCCAAACCCGTGGTCTCGTTGCAGGGACCACCGGGACTCACTCCACAGTGGAGCACAGCCCACACGGCGTTGATGCCGTTGACGTTCTCCATGATGTCG
>DPJL01000124.1:2398-12594 GCA_003543035.1 Micromonosporaceae bacterium
GTTGACGTTCTCCATGATGTCGAACTCGCCGATGCTTGGCCAATTCCAGTAGTTGCCACGGTATGGAGAGCCCAGGGCCCAGAACGCGGGCCAGTAGCCCAGCGCGGCAGAGCCGGTCACGTTGGGCATTTGAATGCGGCCCTCGATGCGCAGGATCCCGCCGGCGGGGGCTTTGAAGTCGGCTCGCCGCGTCTCGATGCGCGCCGAGCTCCAGTTGCCGGCCCCGTCGCGCAGTGGCGTGATCCGCAGATTGCCGCTTCCATCGAGGCTGAGGTTGGAGGTGCTGCTGGTGTAGTTCTGGATCTCACCGGTGCCCCAGTTGGCCGGGCCGCCCGGGTAGGAGTGGCCGAGGTCGATCTGCCAGTTGGTGGAGGACGGCAGTGTTCCGGCGGAGCCGTTGAAATCGTCGCTCCACACCAGACTCCAGCCGGTAGGTGTCGGCGGGACGGCAGCCTGCGCATGGAGTGCCAGCGTGAAGGTCATTGCGGCAACCGCGAGGGTCGCGAGGGCCGCGATGCCGGCGCGTCTCGTTGGGCGATGGTTGGCGGTCATGATGTCTCTCTCCGGTGGGCGCGGGTGGTTGAGAGAGCGATCTCTGCGGATGAACAGGCGAAATCGGATCGATGTGAGAGCGCTCTCTCAACGATTTGTTACACAACCATTTCATGTTTGTCAATAGACAGGTTCATCGATCACGTTGCTGGTGATGGTTAGCCGTACACCTCGAATTCGTAGATGCGAGCAGCGCCGCCGGAGGTTTGCTGTGCGGTGATGACGTGGAGCCGGACGTAGCGTGCGGTCGCTGAAACGGCATGAGTGGTCACACTCGCGGTGTTACCGCGTGCCTGAACCACCGTCGTCCAGACGATGCCGTCGGTGGACACCTGGATGTCGTAGTCGCGGGTGTTCCAGCTGGTGCTTTCCCCGCCTGTACCCGCGTGGCGAATCGTGAAGGTCTTGATCGCTACGGCAGTGGTCAGGTCGACCCGCCACCACTTGTTGCCGCTGCCCGAGCACCACTTGTCGCTGAATCCACCCGTGACGCTGCCGTTGACCGCTTTGGCCGGTCCCTCATTGGCATTGCAGGAGGAGTCGGCGATCGCCGGCTTGTTCAGCGCGAGGTTGACGCCACCGCCGCCGAGGCGGGGGCACTGCGTCATTCCGGTGGTGTACCTGCAGATCGCCGAGACGAAGCCACCGTTGGTAGCGATGGGCACCGACATGGTGTCGGCACTGGTGACCACGCGCGTTTCACGAACCAGGGAGCCGTTCGATCCGTCGCGAAGGGTGTCCGTGAGCCATTGCCCGGTACCCAGAAAAGATAATGGGGTTGTAAAGGTTTTTGCTGCCAGGGCGGAGATTCCTCCTACGTACCAACGGTCGCCTGCACGGCGCGCCATATAGGCTTCTCGGCGCGGGCGCCCGCCCAGCAGCCGGGTCTCATCCCAAGCGGCAGGGAACTGGTTGAGGGTGCGTAGCGCCTCGGGATAGGCGTCGTAGCTTTCCGGTTTGTCTCCCGCGTGCTGCCAGCCGGACTCGAAGAGCAGGAACGTGGCCACCTCATGGGCAATGGTGGTATCGCGGTTGGTAACACTCAGGGTGACCGGCGTGAAGTCCATACTGGACACTGCATTGCGGGTGAAGGGCAGCATCGTGTTGAAGGCGGCCCTGTTCTGCTTCTGCTCGGCGCCAAAGATTCCTTCGGCTGTCATGACATGTGGCCAGGTGCGCTGCATGCCTCGTGGCATCTCTGACCCGTGGAAGTTCACCATCAGTTTGAGTTCTGCGGACCGGGCGAGGAACGCGTCATACCACTTCAGGTTGTTCTGGCTGAACTCCCAGATGTAATCGACCTTGACCCCGGCAACACCCCAGCTTTTCACCAGCGGCAGCCAGTTTTCGCGCTGCGCGGAGGTCCACAGGTCGTCGGAGTTGAACCATAGGATGACGCCGACACCGCGATCGCGCCCATAGCTCACGACGCCTGGGACCCAGCTGCTGTCCCAGCCCTCGTCAATGAGAACGTAGGGCCAGCCGTTGCGTGCGGCGAAGTCGATGTATTGGCGCTGGCGCGAGGCGCTGCTTGGACTTCCCGGCTCGGTCAGCCATGACCATGCGACGGTACCGGGCCGGACCCACGAGACGTCGCTAACGCGCGACGGTTGGGCGACATCGTCCACGAGCGTGGATTCGGTCACCGTCTTGAGAGCACCGACGATGGCGATGCGCCACGACGTCGCGAGCGGTGCCGTGGTCACAACCTCCGCATTGGCGAGCCCGGTCGTGTAGGTGCCCGAGCCACTCGTGTGGTTCAGCCAACTACCGGCGTAACGTCCGTCCAAACCGGACTCGGCGAGCAGTACAAAAGTACCGCTGACGTCGAACAAGGCCGCGTAGCCGTAGGTATCGCTGGGCGCGGCACCGGCCGTGGACTCGAACCAGCGCCCCTGATTGTCCGCGGCGAAGGGCTGCAGCCAGGCGGGTGCGCTGGTGGGGAAGGTCCACGCCGACGCCTCCCGCGTCACACGGACAGTTCCGGTTGCGGGCAGCACATATCGGTATGCCACACCGTCATTGGCGACCCGGACCACCAGATCCATGCGGGCTCCGCCCGAGCCGGTGAACGACAGTTTTGTCTCGTTGAAAGTGTTCTGGCGGTTGAGCCGTTTACCCGTGGTCATCGAATATGTCTCGGTCACCACGCGATCCGAGCGGCTGACAAAGGTAAGGGAGCGGGTGAGATCCACCGTGCTCGTCACGATGCCCAGGGCTGACGGCGAGACCACGGTCGCCGAACCTCTGGCAATCGCCAGCGTGAGCGTCGCGCTGTCGGTGAGGGTCACCCGGGCCGATACCTCAGCGTTGGGGCTATTGGTCGTCCAGGTGGTGGCGGCTTGGGCCGGGGCAGCCGGGACAAGGAAGCCGACTCCTAAAAGGAGTGCCAGCGCGGACAACGTTGTCTTGACCAAAGCACGACCGAGATGGATGGATAGACGCATAGCGTTCTCCAAAGTCGAAGGATATTGATCCATGTCTAGTCGTTGCGGTCGCGCTCACACCAGCTCGGAAATTTCGGACGTTGACCTGCGGCCTCAGGCCGCGTTACGTTCCGGGTTTGGCTACCCGATGCGGGTCCGCCATGGATAAGCCGATCGATCAACTGCTGCTGAGCGGGCCGTTTCACGACACGCTTCGTGCCGCGATCCGAGCTCGCGGGCTCACCCTCGATCGCGTGCGAAGCCGGCTCGCAGACCGAGGGTGGACGGTCGGCCTATCAACTCTGAGTGGCTGGCAGCACGGGCACACTCGGCCCGCCTCTTGCCACATAGTTCACGCGCTCGAAGAGGTGCTCTGCCTTCCCCGTAACGCCCTGGTGGACTTGATCCCGCGGAGCGAACTCGATGAGCGGACAGGTGTCCTCGGCGAGCTCTTGGATGGATTTCCCGGTTCGCGAGACCGGACTATGGATGTCCTGTCTCAGCACCAAAAAATAGACGTCGACACGGCAGGGCGCTCATGGCGAATCTGGTCGCGGATTGTGCTTCTTGCGCGCCGGGACGGGGTTGACCGATATGTGATGCGCTACTTCGCCGACCCGGGCGCTGACCTGGACCAGATCGTCATTGAGCCGACAGGCGGCTGCTGGCTCGGCGCGGTGCGCCGGCACGATCATGCGTGTCTCATCGTCGCAGAGTTCCTATTCGGACAGAGACTGCGTGCAGGCGAGTCATGGGTGTTGGAGCATCGGATCACCGATCCGGCCGGGTGCCCTAGTGGTGTGTATGCGCACGCAGTGCGGCATCGGGTAGAGCAGTATGTGCTCCAGGTGCGATTCGAGCCGAGCGCACGGCCGATCGACTGCTATGCGTTTACCCAGAGGGACCTCTACGAACCGAAGCGGCGGACCGCTGAGCTCTTGTTGAATGCGCATCATAGCGTTCATTTGATTGGAGCGCCTCTGATTACCGGTGTGCACGGCATCGCATGGCGCTGGCCGTCCTGAATGGATGGAGGCCGCCTCGCGACCGGTTTGACGGGACACGGCAACGCGGCGTTCCAACCACCGGTCCGCGGTCCGCGAGCCGGAATCAAACCGCGATCCTGCAGATCCGCGCCGTGCGCCAGGTGCCGGTCCTGAAGCTCGGCCGCCTCCTCGTCCGTCATCACGGGCGCATCCGGTCGCAGCGTCAACAGGATCACGGTGTAGCGGTCGAATCGCATTCGCCGAATCTACCCGGCCGCCAAGCGATCGGACGTGCGCAGTTAGACGCAGATCCTGGCGTTCAGCCGGTGGGCGACACTTTTAGCGCTGGCTACTGGCAGCCGCGCCAGTGCGCGATCGCCTGCTCGTCGCGTTCGGAGGCGCGGTGGATCGGCATCTGCGGGCTGAACCCGATGCGCTGCATCGCCTGCCACGCCGTGGTGATGCCCACCCGTATGTGGAACATGGTGATCGGTCGCCCCGTGTTAGGTCCAGGTCCGTAAAGCGGTCCTGGACCGGGTGGAGCATCGCAACGGGCCGGATGACTTTGCCTGCGGTTGCCGGCTCCGTTTGACGTTGGGGATGGCCCCACGGTTGGGTGACCGGGTATCGATGTACACGAGTTTGGCCCACCTGCTGGTGGGTGGTGGGAGCATGGGGGGCGTCGGGTGTCGGGCGTGGGGTACCCACCGTTAGGATCTGGGCCGCATATTCGGTTGGGGTGGTGACCGGGATAACGCAGACTGACCGACATGACGTTCACATCCCCTCTCGAACGTATCGACCCGCCCGACACCAACCCCGAGTTGGCCGCGCTGAACAGCTGGCTGGACTATCAACGGGTCACGCTCTTGACCAAGCTGGAGGGGCTTAGCCCGGAGCAGGCCGGGCAGCGCACGGTGGGCTCCGACACCACCCTGCTTGGCCTGGTCAGGCACGTGACCACGATTGAGCAGTGGTGGTTCGTGGAGTGTGTGGCCGGCCTGAAGGAGCCCTACGCCTACTACGACGGGGAAGAGATCGACTGGGACTGGGACCTGAGCCGGAGCGAGGGCCTGAAGCCCGACGTGGACCGTTACCTGGCCATGTGTGAGCGCAACCGGCAGATCACGGCCGACGTGGATCTGGACTCCACCATCACCACCAAGCGGGGCCGGGTGATGGATATCCGCTGTGTGATGATCGGCATGATCACGGAGTACGCCCGGCACAACGGCCACGCCGACATCCTCCGTGAGCTCATCGACGGTGTCACAGGCGAGTGACCTCCACCCGTGCCGGGCCGGGAGCTGATGGAGAAGCGGGAGGGACAAGGCCGACCACGTTGGTGTGACCACCCTCGAGCCGGCCCACAAACCAGCCGCCGATCCCGTCGATGGTGAATGCGCCGGCCACCCGCCGGTATGCAGAAGGCCCGCCTGGCTGGGCTGGCTCGGTCGTCGCTGTGCGTTAACCCATACCCTAAACATCTTTTGCCGGTGTGCAGCGCGCCGCGACTCACCACTGACCGGCCGCGGTGAAGACGCGGTGGTGTTGTGGTAGAGGTTCTGTCGAGGCCGGTTCCAGACGTACATCCGATCGATACCGTCGCTGCCATGGACTCGTGTGACGTACTGGTCGTCGGTGCCGGGCTGGCCGGACTGCACGTCGCGACGCGGCTCGCTGAGCGGGGTCGCGACGTGTTGTTGGTCGACCGGCGGGCACGGCTGAGTGACGGGATCCGTACGACTGGGATCTTTGTACGTCGTACCCTCGACGACTTCCTGCTGCCGTCCGACTGCCTGGGGCCACCAATCCGGCGGGTCCTGCTCTATCCGCCGTCGCTGCGCCGCCCGGTCACGCTGGTGAGCCCGCGCGACGAGTACCGGGTCGGCGACATGCCGCGGCTTTACGATTGCGCCGCCCGGGCTGCGGCCGACGCTGGAGTACGGGTCGTGCTGCGCACCCGTTACGCCGGCCGGGGCCCAGACGGGTTCGTGCTGTCCGCGCCTGAGGGCACGATCTTGGTGCGGGCCCGGTTCCTGGTAGGTGCCGACGGCGCGCGGTCGAGGGTCGCGTGTGATCTCGGGCTGGATCGCAATCGCCACCTGCTTGTCGGCGCAGAAGACGTCTTCGCTGTGGAAAGCACCGACGAACCGGCGTTCCATTGTGTACTCGATCCGAGGCTGGCCCCCGGGTACCTCGCCTGGGTGGTCAACGACGGCCGGCACGCGCACGTTGGCGTTGCCGGTTACCCCGATCGGTTTCGCCACGGCCTGCGGCGTGCCCTGGATCGCTTCGCGGCCGTGGCTCCCGGACTGCCTGCGTCGCGACCGGACAATGTCGAGCGGCGCGGCGGGCCGATACCGGTCGGCGGCCTGCTATCCCGGATCGGATGCGCCGGTGGGCTGCTCGTGGGTGACGCTGCCGGCGCGGTGTCGCCGTTGACCGCTGGCGGTCTCGACCCCTGTCTGCGCCTGTCAGAGCTGGCCGCTTCGGTGCTCGACGACGCGCTGTCCGCCGGTAGACCGGACGTGCTGGCGTACTACGACGGGGCGAACCTGCGGGCGAGCTTCCGGGGCCGGTTACTGATGCGCAGGGCGCTGGCGCAGGTCCGCACGCCCAGGCTCGCCTCGGCCGCGTTCACGCTACTGCGCACTCCGTTCGGCCGAGCAGCAGCCGCACGTATCCTCTTTGGCGACGGGTCATTTCCCGACACGGCCCGGGCGGCACCAACGCCCGGAGCAGGTCCCGCGTTCATAGCCGGCCGATGACACACCTCGTGATCTGCGGAGCCCACAACATTCGATGATCAGTCGATAGATCTGGTCCTGGCTCACCTAAACGCCTTAACCCATAAGATGTGTATCCAGAACCATGACTGAGCCTTTACGAGCAAGCCCTTGGCGACGGGCGCCCTCGTCATGTTGGCTCAACCTAAGGTTTCTCCCAGATCACGGATGTGAGTTCACAGTCGGATGCTGGCGACGACGGCCGCAGGTCTCGGCGTCAGCAGGAAGCGAGGCTCATCCAGGATCGCAGCATCCAATGTGGACAGACTCGCGGCGGCGATGGACACTGTGCCCTCCAGACACACAACCGCTGTCGGGCCCGCACCGGAGAACGGGAAGATCTCCAGCAGACGATGGATCTCTACCGACGGAGATCTGGCATCATGGGTCAGGAAGACGTTGAAGACAACGACGGGGCCGTCGATCAGTGTGCAGATTGTCTCGGCCGCGCCGTCGAAGGGAAAGACCTCGAAACGCTCCGCTATCTCGTAGGTGACGCCGCCCACGCGCAACCGAACACCTGCCCCGGTGAGCAAGGTGAGGAATCGGCGGTATCCCGGGTACCCCGAAAATGGTCCCGACGTAGAGATCTCCGCGACGCTGAGCCGCCAGCGCGGCCGATCCGATGTTGTGTCTTTGGCAATCTCACGGGTGATGCCGCCGTCGTTGAGCCACGGTCTCGGCTCCCGGTCGGCCGCGGTGTAGAACTCCATAGCCATGACTATCGAAGTCTATGTCGAAAATCCGCAACAGGCTCCAGACTTCCCGTCCAGCGATATCCCGTTGAGCGATGGAATATCGACGACCGCCGAAGGGAAAAGGCGGCTTCCAGTGCGCAAGGAGCCTGGCATTTCGGCTAACCGACAGGCCAATCACCGACTAGCCCGATAAACCATGGCGCTCACTCATCCACTAGACGCCTCTACTCGCCCTTTGCGGCGGCCGCGTCTTCACCGTGGCGATCCACCACCTCGATATCGTCGCTGGTCCCACCCAGGTAACGACCGGGCAGTTTCGGAGAAGCCGCCGCGGCGGCGGCTGCCTAGCATGAGAATTGTCCCCGTCAAGACTCGCAGAGGAGGAAACCTGCAATGAAGGACGCGAAGAAGTCTGCCAAGAGCACCACCGCGACCGACCAGAAGTTCGAGGGATTCTCGGACGAGGAACGAGCCGCGATGAAGGAGCACGCGCAAGAGCTGAAGGCGTCCGCGCGCCGCGGCCCGCGCGCGGCCAAGGCGGAGGAGGAAAGCGCCGTGCTCGCGAAGATCGCCGAGATGCCGGAACCGGATCGCGCCATAGGCGAGCGGCTGCATGCCGTCATCAAAGCCAGCGCGCCAGCCCTCTCGCCGAAACTCTGGTACGGGATGCCCGCGTATGCCAAGGACGGCAAGGTCGTCTGCTTCTTCCAAAGCGCGCAGAAGTTCAAATCGAGGTATGCGACGTTCGGTTTCAGCGACGAGGCGAACCTCGACAAAGGCGCCATGTGGCCGACCTCCTTCGCTCTGAAGGAGTTGACCGCCACCGACGAGGCAAGGATCGGCGCGCTCGTAAAGAAAGCGGTGACCTGAGGACCGAGCGAGCCACTGGACCCCGCCTTAGACCGTACTTCGTATGGGAAGATGCGGGCAGCTCAGCGCTTACGTCTGAGCGTGTGGTTCGATGTCAGATCTTTCTGGTTGCCTTGATATGTCGATACCTGCGAGCCAGAAACGGTGCTGTGGTGGGGGAGCGGCCGATAGCCGGCAGCTCTTGGCGGTTCGGATAGCCTTCGTCCTATGTGGACAGTTATGACACATCCGTGACACATCGCGCGATAGGGAGCCGGCAAGTGGGTTTCCGCCACCCGCATCCCACCGACCGCCGCCCCGCCATCATGGTCTGCCTCACTGCGGGCGAATGTGGCGGCGTACTCGCCCTGGCCCGGTGAGTTTGGCGGGATCGCTGCTGCCTGGAGGGCCCGGCCCAGCCGGCCGGGCCTTCCAGGGCCATCGCTGCCCATGACACCGTCGACTGGATCAGCACCTTTGACCCGTTCGACGGGTTCGTTACGGCGTTATCGGCCTGCCGCCGAAGGTCACGATGAGGCGGCCATCGGAGCCGAACGACCAGCCCAGGGCGCCGGTGTAAGAGGAGCACCGGGATCCGTTGGAGCCGGACCAGAACTGGTTCGAGCTGTCGGAGTTACCAACGATCCTGTCGTTGGTCCCACTGCTGCTGCGGCACGAGGTGTTGTTGCGGAACACCGAGGTGCCGGCGTCGAACGAGAAGTTGCGCTGGGCATTGTCGACGCTGATGTTGTTCGACACCGACATCGTTCCGGGGTTGCGGTTGTAGGTGAACCCGTGCTTGCCGTTGCTGTAGGCCACGTTGCGCCGGATGATGTGGTTGACCCCGATGTCCTCGCCACCCAGCTTGAAACCGTTGCGGTCGCCGTTTCCGGCCTGGCTGCCGTCGCTGAGGGTTCCGTTGTTGTAGGACAGGGAGTCCTCGATGGTCACCACCCCGATGGGTCCCGTGTCGGTCTTGGTGTAGAGATCCCAGCCGTCGTCGATGTTGTTGCGAGCCACGCAGTAGCGGAAGACGTTTCCCGGGCCGGAGGTGAGCTTCGCGGCGAAGCCGTCAGCGTCCTCGCCGTCGGAGTCGGCGTTGTCGTGCGACAACGCGGACAGGATGAGGTTGTTGGACGGCCACTGATCCTTGGGCGTGGTGGACAACATCCGCGAGAGCTGCAGCCCCGTGTCCCGGTTGAAGCGCGTCACCGTACGCTCGATGATGTTGTTGCTGCCGCCGACGAAGATCCCGTTGTCACCGGCACGCTGGACGGTGATGCCGTAGATGTGCCAGAAGGACCCGTTCACGGCAAGCCCGCGGTTCGCCGGGTCCTCGATCATGGCCGAGAAGTTGAGGATCGGAGTCTCACCCGCGTAGGCAGACAGCTTCTTGCGGGCACTCGAGGTGCCGTTGTTGCCCTGCGCGATGGTGACCGTCTGCGAGAAGTCGTAGGTCCCGCCGCGCATGTAGATCGTCCCGCCGGAAGTGATGCGGGTGATCGCTGAGGTGAGGGTCGTCGGGTCCGACTCCGTTCCGGTTGCGCCGTCCCTGCCGTTGGTCGCCACATACAACGTGTTGCCCGGCGGCGGGGTGCCGACTTCGAAGTTGAGGTAGTCCACATTGGGCAGACCGTTGGCGGTGGTGGGGTTGAGCCGGACGGTGTTGCTGCCCGCGTTCACTGAGACCGTCAGTGTCTTGGTGGCCCAAGTGTTCCACGCGCCGGTCCCTTCAAACGACGGTGTTTGTACTGTCGACCCATTAACGATCAGGCCGGCCGGCCGGGCGGTGGTGGTGCCGTTGGCGAACCGCACCCCGAGCGTTGCCGTCCCGGCCGCCGAGGCGTTTACGGTGAACTGGGCGTAGGCGCCGGTAGCGTTGTTGCCGTTGCAGAA
>DPJL01000124.1:12975-13139 GCA_003543035.1 Micromonosporaceae bacterium
GAGAAGCCGGACCAGTTGCTGTCAATCGTGCCGGTGCAGACCGCCGGTGAGGTCTCCGCCTCATAACGCGTCGGGGCGGCTTGCGCGGCGGATGTTGCCAAGGCGACGAGGGCGCCAGCCAAAAAGCCGGGGCACCCCCCCCAAAAACTTCAAACGCATTTTTC
>DPJL01000265.1:0-10533 GCA_003543035.1 Micromonosporaceae bacterium
CCAAGCTGCTCATCGGCGGCGGCGGTTCCTGCACCACGTGGCGGGTCGGCGACACCAACCGCATGCTCACCAACAAGCACTGCTTCTCGACCCAGGCAGCCGTGCAGGCGAGCGAGATGCAGTTCAACTTCCAGTGCGCGACATGCGGCGGCAACAACCCCGGGGCGGGCACCAAAGTGAGCGGCGCACAGCTGATCAAGGTAAGCACCGGCGGCTCGAGCCAGCTCGACTACACCCTTTACTCGGTGAACAACTTCACCGCCATTCAGGGCTTTGGCACGCTCTACCTCGAGACGCGAGCCGCCAGCACGGGCGAGCGCATCTACATTCCCGGCCACGGTGACGGCCGCCCGAAGCGACTGTCCATTTACGAGAACACGCAGGGCGGAACGCTCTGCACCGTGCGCAGCGGCAACTACAACACGTACAACATGTCCTACTCGTGCGACACCTCCGGCGGCAACTCCGGCTCGCCGGTGCTGTCGGCCAACCACCGGGTGCTCGCACTGCACCACCTCGGCGGCTGCCCGAACAACCAGGGCGCCAAGGCGCACCTCATCTACAACCAGATCGCCGGCCTGATCGACAACACTCCGTAGCGATCCTACATCGGCGCCGATGAATGCACGAAACCCCGGCTCTTTCGAGCCGGGGTGACTCCACAAGCTATCGGCCTGGCGGTCAGCGGATGGATCGCCTGGGCAATCATCCATCGGGACGGTCGATGCCAGATTAGACCCTCACGACAAGCACTCCGGCCTCGATGAGCACTCGAGCGACTCGCGTGGCGTATCTCAGCCCCTCCAGCGCATCAGGGCCGCCCTGCGGCTAATTCTCTCGGCGCTGTGTCCATCTGCGGGTTGTCCGATCGTCGTACTGCCGTGCTCCGGTGTCGGGCCCGGCATGACGGGGAGATCGATCAGGTCTGGGGGCTGGTTACCGGCGTGAGCCGGATCAGTGAGTGGAGTCCTGCGCAGGCGAGGCAGGGCCGAATTGTGCCGCAGGGTGACCGTCGCGCTTGCGGCATGTCCACGTGGGCGAGCGCCGGGCCAAGCAGGCGCGGCCTCAGGCCTACGGCTAACCGAGCAGGAGGCGCCATGCGACGACAGCCCCTGCAAGGGCAGCCCCGTAGCACATCGCGGCGATCAGTCGATCGAAGCGCCGCAGCCGCAAACCGTCGCGCAGGGTGAACCGGAACCGGTGTGCCCAGTGCACCAGGGACAGCGCGCACACCCCGAATAGTCCGAGCTTGGTGAGCGGGTGGCGCAGCACCGCGAGCAGATGCGTGTGGTCCGGTGGGGCAATCCAGCCAAGGGGAAAGGCGACTCCGAACAGGAACAGCAACACCGGCAGCACCAGCGCTGCCGCCATGCCACCAGCGCTGAACAGCAACCATACGAACGGCTCCACGGTGCGCTTGACCATCAGCCCATCACCAGCCAGGCGACCAACGCCGATACCACCATCCACACCAGATAGATGGCCGGCCGGGAGACCCACCGGACAGCCATCGCCTGCGGGGTGAGATTGATGAAGGTGATCGCGTGGTAGAGGACGAAGGCGAGCGACAGAATGTTGAGCGCGATCAGGGCCGGATTCGCCGACACATCAAGGAATCGCTGGTATGCGGTGGGGCCTTGCAGTATGGCGTGGACGAGCATCAAGAGGTAGACGACGAACCATGCGACGAACACGCTGCTCAGCTCGCGAAGGATGAAAGCGGTGTAGGTTGGCCGGTCGAGCCACCACAGCAGGGACATGCGCGGCTTGAAGAGTCGTGCGTAGAGCTGGCTCATTGCCCGCTCCAGGGCAGCAGCAGCGACTTGACCGCCGCGTTGGCCGCGGTGAGTTTGGCTCGCTGTATCGCCGCTGCCGGGTCAACACCCTTTGGGCAGGCCCGCGAGCATTCACCGACGAAGGTGCAGCTCCACACCCCCTCGGGCTGGCTCAGTATGGTCAGGCGCTCGTCCTCGCCGTCGTCGCGGGAGTCCAAGTTGTACCGCTGGGCCAAGGCGATCGCGGCCGGGCCGATGAAGTCGCTGTCCAGCCCGTAGACCGGGCAAGCCGCGTAGCAGAGCATGCAGTTGATGCACATGCTGAACTGTTTGTAGGCGTCCAGCTGTTCCGGGGTTTGCAGATTCTCCCCTTCCCCGACCGGCTCGTCCTCGTCGGGGATGAGCCACGGTTTGACCCGGCTCAGCTTGTGCATGAAGTCACTCAGCTCGATCACCAAGTCACGGATCACCGGGAAGTTGCGTAGCGGCTCGATGCGCAACGGGCGATCGGGCGGATAGTCGCTGAGGAAGGTGGCACAGCTCAGTTTCGGATCGCCCGCCACCGTCAAGCCACAGCTGCCGCAGATGCCCATGCGGCAGGACCATCGATAGGACAGCGTCCCGTCCACCTGATCCTTGATGTAGTTGAGACCATCCAGCACTGTCCAGTCACGACGGAGCGGAACCTCATATGCGGCAACGGTTGGACGATCTTCTTGCTCCGGCCGGTACCGAGTGATGCTCAAGGTGATTTGGTCGGTCATCGACTCACCTCCCGTAGACCCGCTCCCCTGGCGGCCATCGTGTGATGGTGACCGGCAGGTATTCCACCCTGGGGTCGCCGCCAGGCATCCGGCTGACCAGTGAATGGGCGAGGAATCTCTTGTCATCGCGGTCGGGGAAGTCGGTCCGCTGATGTGCGCCACGGGATTCCTCGCGGCGTAGTGCGCTGTGCACGATGCACTCGGCGACATCGAGCATGCCGTCAAGCTCAAGCGCGCCAAGCAATTCGGTGTTGAAGGTGCGACTCGTGTCGTCGATCGTCGCAGTGGCGGCTCGCTCACGCAGCTCGCGAAGCTTGTCTGCGGCCTTTGCCAGGGTTTCGCCGTCGCGGTAGATGCCGGCCGCCTCCTCCATGGTCGCCTGCATCTCGCCACGGACCGTGGACAGACGTTCCCGCCCGCTTTCCCGTCCGGCGAGAAGCCGGCGCTCCTCCTGCGCCGCCTGGGTGGCCACGGCGTCCCCGGGTGGCGGCGCGGTGGTGGCGTAGTCCGCGGCGGCCCGACCGGCCCGGTTGCCGAAGACCAGCAGCTCCGGCAGTGAGTTCGAGCCGAGGCGGTTGGCGCCGTTGATGCTCACGCACGCCACCTCACCGGCGGCGTACAACCCGGGCAGGCTTGTCGCGCCGTGAATATCGGTGTGGACGCCGCCCATCATGTAATGCACCACCGGTCGCACCGGCACCAGCTCCCGTACCGGGTCGATGTTCTGGTATTTCAAGCACAGCTCGCGAACGAAGGGCAGCTTGGTATCGATGAGCTGCTCGCCGAGGTGGCGCAGGTCAAGGTGGACGACCGGGCCGTACTGCGTGTCGACCGTCCGTCCCTTCTCGACCTCCTTGACGAAAGCCTGCGACAGGCGATCGCGCGGCCCGAGCTCCATGCTGCGCAAGACCGGCCCGGGCTCGGGGCGACCGAGGTTGTAGTCCTGCAGGTACCGGTACCCATCCTTGTTGATGAGCCAGCCGCCCTCGGCCCGGACTGCCTCGGTGATGAGGATGCCGGTAAACGGAAGGCCTGTCGGGTGGTACTGGACAAACTCCATGTCTTTCAAGGGCGCACCTGCCCGGTAGGCGAGCGCCATCCCATCACCGGTCTTGATAGCGGCGTTGGTCGTGAATGGATAGACGCGGCCTCCCCCGCCGGTGGTGAGGATGACCGCCTTCGCGGTGATCGCCTCGATCCGGCCGGACATCACCTCGAGCGCCACCACCCCGCACACCCGGCCGTCGTCGACGAGCAGCTTGGTGACAAACCATTCGTCGTACCGGGTAATACCCGGAAATTTCAGCGAGGTCTGGAAAAGCGTGTGCAGCAAGTGAAAGCCGGTCTTGTCGGCGGCGAACCAGGTGCGCATCTTCTTCATGCCGCCGAACGGCCGCACGGCGATGTGCCCGTCCGCCTCCCGGCTCCACGGGCATCCCCAGTGCTCCAGCTGAAGGAGCTCACGCGGGGCCTCGGCGACGAACGCCTCGACCGCGTCTTGATCGCACAACCAGTCCCCGCCGGAGACGGTGTCGTAGGCGTGTTCGTCAAGGCTGTCGTCAGCCCGGATCGCCCCCGCGGCGCCCCCTTCGGCGGAAACCGTATGGCTGCGCATCGGGTACACCTTGGACACGATCCCCACGCTCAACGTGGGATCGTGCTCGGTCACGGCGATGGCGGCACGCAGACCCGCTCCACCGCCGCCCACGATGACGACGTCGTGCGACACCTCCATCGCAAGCCTCAGACGGGATGCTCGGGCGTGTGGGAATCCGACAGCACCTTGCCGCCGTGTTTCACCTCAGACGTCGTGATGCTGCCGTCGTGATACTCGCGCCGTGTCCTGCGGCAACCGCAGGAGAAATACTCGTTGTAGATGACGAGCCCCTCGCCGTCATCGTCGCGGTAGTACTCACCGTCGACCGTCCTGCCACACGGGGCAAGCTCCGCGGTAAATCTCGTTCTGGTGCCAACCATCGTCCACCCCCTTGCGGACCCTGGCTCAACTGCCATCAGCGTCCCACTTGCCGGCGGCTTCAGGAAGGGAATCCGGCTAACCTCGGCTAGGACTGGCCCGATTGGCACGCGCGTCTATCAGGCAAATGACCTCAACCAGCATTCGGAAGATCAGCATCGGGTATAGCCCGGTGGCCACCCCAAAACGAGAAACCCCGGCTCTTTCGAGCCGGGGTGATACGTGGAGGTGCCGGGAATCGAACCCGGGTCCATCGTGGCTTTGCCAGGGCTTCTCCGAGCGCAGCTTGCTATGTCTCTACTCGGCCCCTCCGATCACGCAAGCAAGTCGGTGTGACGGGCCCAGCCGGGATTGATCTCGCCGTGTCAGCCCCCCGACGGGACTGAGTTGGCCAGCCTACTTACTGATGCCGGTGACTGGGCCGTAGACACTCCCAGACCGACAGACCTGCCTCTCGCCTAAGCGGCGAGAGCGAGGTCGCGCTTCTCGTAAGAGTTGGCGCTTATTAGTTTTCCGACGACCGATTCTCGAGACGACGTCGGCTTCCTCGGCTCGCTTCCCCTGCCGCTACGCACAATGTCGAAACCTGTCACCCCCTGGTTTGTTGATCCGTCTAGCCTAACGCGTCGGACAGGCGAAGTCATTCCGGTATCAAGCGGCCGAACAGGGGCGCCCGTCCACGGTACAGGCGGTTATCGATTTGCCCAGGGCCAGCAGGTCGGGGAAGCGGACCATGAAGACGGCCGTCGGGGCGGCGGGATCGACTGGGGTCAGCGTCACACTTGTCCCGCGCTGTTCCATCTTCACCACGTCGGTGGACCTGTTCTGCACCGGCTTGTCCTCGGGCATAGTCAGCAACACGGCCCAGCTGGCGCCAGCGGGGTTGCTGACTGTGACTTCCGTGTCGAAACCGCCCAAACCGAGCACAGCGATCGTCTTGAATACAGCCGAGGTTTGGGCTGCACCGGCCGTCCCAAGGAGCGACGGTGATGATCCGCGCCATGGGCTGACAATCGCGGTGGGACCGCTCGAGGCCGACGCTCCGGCTTGAGCGCCGGTGTTCAAGCCGTATGGATCATCGTGCCCGCCGATCGGGAACCGGGCGGGGCGAGCACTGATCCACACCGCGGCAGCGGTGGCAACAAGAACCACCAGCACAGCCGCTCCGGCGAGGCTGATCAGCCGGGTGCGGCGATCACTGCGCAAACCCATGGGCGGCCCCTGTCGTCCAATGTGATCAGCTGCTGATGCCCACGCACGGCACACCGTTCACCGAACAGGTTAACGGCGGGCCGGCCTTGCCAACCTGAAAGAAAAAGGTGAACTGCCCGTTAGAGGGAATCTGCCGGTGAGGTTCCTCCGGTGTGAAAACCACCTGTTTGCCGGTCCGTTGAAACGAGGTCCGATCCCAGGCGCTGGTCACCTTTCCTCCCGGCGGCAGCTCGATCTCGGCCGTCCAATCCGAGAGACCGCCCGCGCCGGACTTGATGGTGATCGAGCCGATGTAACCGCCCTCATAGGACTCTGAGACCGCGAACGCGGCCGAGAATGAGCCGCCCGCCGGCGCAGAGGCAGTGGTTGGCGGGGCGCTGAGAGCCGGGCTGGAGTCCGGGGATCCGGCGGCCCCGGTGGCCTCGGCGGCTCCGGTGGCACCGATGCCGGGCTGAAGAGCCTGACCGGGCGGCCTTCCCATCGGGGTGACTCCGGCGGGAGCTCTGGGCGTGTTGAAGACCGGGGCTGCGAGTGCTGTCGTCACCAGTACCGTCAACATCGAAAGGCGAGGTGAAGCCGGCGAGCCCGGGCGGCGGAAACACTCGGTAGGCCCCTCCGGCGACGGGAGCAAGGTCGATGGGCAGGAACCACTCGCTCATCAACCGGCGCTCGGTCAACGCCCTCCACACGACCTCCGCCGGGTACGGGAGATCGACAGTTACTTGTACCTCGCTCACGGCAGTGACTATAGGACTCAGCTGAAGGCTGTGCAGGCACCACCGTTTACGGTGCAAAAACCCAACTGGAACGGGCCGGACAGACGCTTACCTTCGAATGCGAATAGGTAGGTCCTACCCGGAGCCAGCTTCGTGCCGTTGGGCGACGTGAAGGTCCACACATTGCCGGGCTCAGCCGACCGACTGGTTTCCCATGCGGCCGTGATCGTCGCGGTGGCGGGAAGCTTGATGCGCACCTGCCAGGCCGCCGGATCCGGGCCGTCGTTGTGCACCCAGACGTAGGTTTCGTAGTAGCCGTACCAGGTCTCAGTCCAATAGACCGCAGACAGACCGCTCGTCGTCAGAACTTCGTCCTGTTTGGACTCAGGGGACTCGGAAACGAAGATCTCAAAGCTGGAAATCGGGGTTGGCCGCGCTGTCGTTGTCTGCTTTGGTTTGGGCGGGCGCTTTGGCTTCGCGGACAGAGTCGGATTAGGCGAGTGCTCGCCGAAGCCGTCGACATAGCCAACGCCGAAGGGAGCCGCCGAGCCCTTGGGCTGCACCATGGTTGGCGCCGAATCGGTTCGCGCGATGGCGATCGCACCCGCGCCGGCCAGCAGTAACAAAGCCGTGGCCAGGGCGACCAGCAACGGTCGCTTTCCCCGATCCTTGCGCGATGGCACAGCTGCCCGCTCCGCAGCCGCTAGCTCTTCTACTGTCGCCGGACGCAATCCACTCTCGTCGAAGTCGTTCCCCACAGTGGCGAAGGCTACTGAGGTTCGTCCACAAAGCACATCGGCCGATCGATGGACGCGGGTGTATGTGGGAAGTGCCTACTCCATACCCTTACCGCGCCGGCCGAGGGCGCGGTTGATCTCCCGATTGGCATCCCTGGTGGCCAGGTCCTGGCGTTTGTCGTAGTCGCGTTTACCGCGAGCCAGCCCAAGCTCGACCTTCGCCCAGCCATCCTTGAAATACAGAGATAAGGGAACCAGCGTCAATCCGCTCTCGGCCAGCTTGTGCGTCAAGCGATTGATCTCAAGCCGGTTGAGCAGAAGCTTGCGAGTGCGCCGAGGCTCATGGTTGGTCCACGTCCCCTGGGTGTATTCAGGGATGTGCATGGAATGCAGGTACAGCTCGCCGTCACGCTCCTGCGCGAACGCGTCCACCAGTGAGGCCCGGCCGAGCCGGAGTGACTTCACCTCGGTGCCGGTGAGTTTGAGGCCCGCCTCGAAGGTGTCGAGGATGGCGTAGTCGTGCCGCGCCTTGCGATTGGATGCGACGACCTTATGCCCCTTCTCCCGTGGCATGACTGACCTCCTCTCTCCTCAGGTCGGGTGGAACCGCACGTCGGGTAGAACCGCACGTCGGGTGGAACCGCGCAAGTCTACCGACTGTCCGGCTGAGCCGCGACAGAGATCGAAGAGCGAGCTCCAGGTGGCGATCCGGCAAGGCGGAAGGACCGGCCGTGTGCGTCGTTGGCACACAACGGTCCGACAACGCAGCCGGGCGGCATCTGGGGCCGCTCAGCAGAGGCAGCCGGGCAGCCAATCTTCTGGATCCGTCGGGTTTCCGTTGAGCCTTACCTCGAAGTGCAGATGGTTTCCGGTGGAGGCGCCGGTGGTACCCACCCGGCCGATGAGTTGCCCGCGGCTGACCCACTGCCCGTGGTTGACCAGAATCCTTGACTGGTGCGCATAACAGGTCGACATGTTTCGGCCTTCGTAGCTGCCATGGGATAGACAGGTGTAATTGCCGTAGCCGCCGCGCCAGCCCGCCGATGCCACGTTCCCGTCGGCGGCGGCGTAGATCGGCTCGCCGCCACCGGCCGCGATGTCCATGCCCGCATGCAGTTGCCACACGTGGTAGTAGGGGTCGTAGCGCTGGCCGAAGTCGCTCGACTTCCAGCCGCGCACCGGCATCAGCAGCCGCGCTCCGGGCTGCAACACCGGTCCTGGGTGTCCTGCCTGAGCCTGTGCGGCCTCCCAGGCTCTCAGCTCGGCGGCGATCCGCTCGCTCTCCCGCTTGACCTCTTCATAGCGCTCCAACATGTCCGATCGGTGGCTCTCGGCACCCGCGACCGCCGCTTGCTGCCGGGAGACGAGGTCGGCCAGGTCTCGTGCGCTGTGCTCGGCCTCGTCACGCGCCTGCGCGGCCTCGATCAATGCGGCCTTGGCCGCGGCGACCGCGGCATCCGCGGCTCGCTTGGCCATGCCCGTTTCATTGGAGACATGCTTGGCGTCCCACAGTGCGCCGACGAGCCCGTCGACGGCTTCCTTCTTGTGCTCGGCGATCTTGCGGGCATATTCCGCGCGCATCATGAACTCGGCCGGCCCGGCAGACCCGACGATGGCGTTGAACTCCGCGATGTCCCCGCCCTGATAGGTGACCGCCACGAACCGTCCCAACCGGACGCGGCCTTCATTGACCCGATCCGCTGCCACGTCGTACCGGTGGCTAGCCGTCTGCCACACCGCTTGCGCCGCCTCAGCTTGCCGCTGGCTGGCCGCGGCCTGATTCTCGGCTGCGGCAACGGCTCCACGCGCTTCGGCCGCCCGTTGTCGCGCCACGGGCAGGGCCTGATTGAGCTCGGCTAGGCGTGTTAACGCGTGCTGGGCTTCGGCTGACGCCGTTTCAAGCAAAGCCCCGGTCTGAGCCAGCTCCGCATCGATCCGCTTCTTGTCCTCACGCGGATCAGCGGGTTGCGTCCACGCGAGATTCGCGAGGACCAGCAGGATCAGGAGCAAAGGACGAGCCCGCATGTAAGCACTCTATAGCTCACATGCGGGCTGAATCCAGACAAATGAACTTACTACACGCGAATGTAGAAACGCAGTGTGATCCAGGCGGTAATCGCGCTCACCAATCCGCCGGCTCCGGCGAGGATCGGGAACATGATCAACACATCGGCCCAGCTGACCGGGGTCAGTAGGTTCGTCAGTGCCGAGAGCGACCCCTCCAGCAGGAACACCTTGACGACAATCAGCATGACGCCGGCTAGGAGGGCTCCGAGCACCGCGGCAAAGACCGCCTCAAGCACGAAGGGCATCTGGATGAACCAGTTCGAAGCGCCGACCAGCTTCATCACCGCGACCTCGCGCCGCTTGCTGTAGGCGGCGACCTGGATGGTGTTGGCGACCAGCAGCAACGCGGCTATACCCATCACTGCGGCGACGATCAGCGACAGACTCTGGATCGCCCCGAGCACCTCGAACACCTTGGCCAGCAACTGCTGCTGGTCGACGATGCTCTGGACGCCCGGAAGCTCCTTGTAGCCGGTGTTGATCTGATCGAACTGGGTCGGATCTTTCAGACCGACCCGGAACGACTCGGGCATCTCGGCCGGGCCCACCGACTCGACCATGTCCTTGGCGTCACGGAACATCTTCTTGAAGTTCTCGTAGGCCGTTTCCTTGCTTTCGTAAAGCGTGCTCTTGACCAGCGCATCGCCTTCGAGCTGCGTCTTGATTGCCTGACGCTGCTCGTCGGTGATGTCACCCTTGAGATAGATGGACACCTCTACCTGCTGGTAGTAGTAGTCCTTCATGTCTTCCACCTGCAGGTACATGAGCAGGCTCGCACCGAGCATGGAGAGCGACACCGTCATCGTGATCATCATGGCGATGGTCATGGTGACGTTGCGCCACAGTCCAACCAGTACTTCGGCTAAAACGTACTTCGCGCGCATCGGGGGAATTCCTCCGGTGAGGTGAGGTCAGATCGTCAGGTCGGGTAATGCAGACTCAGCCGTAGACGCCACGAGCCTGGTCTCGGACGATCCGGCCGCCTTCGATCTCGATGACCCGGCGGCGCATCTGGTTCACGATGTTCGAGTCATGGGTGACCATGACGACAGTGGTACCGGTCCGGTTGATCCGGTCCAGCAAACGCATGATTTCGATTGAGGTATCGGGGTCAAGGTTTCCGGTGGGCTCGTCGGCCAGCAGGATCAGCGGGCGGTTGACGAATGCCCGGGCGACCGCGACACGCTGTTGCTCACCACCGGAGAGTTCATGGGGGTACCGGTGCTCCTTGCCCCCGAGACCGACAAGCTCCAGCACTTCGGGCACCACGCGGCGCGCCACAGCCTT
>DPJL01000265.1:10777-17542 GCA_003543035.1 Micromonosporaceae bacterium
CGGAAGTCCTGGAAGACGCAGCCGATCGAGCGGCGGAAGCTCGGGATCTTCCACGAGCGCATCGCCGTGACGTCCTTGCCGTTGACGTGCACCTTGCCGCGCGTCGGCGAGATCTCGTGCAGGAGAAGCTTGATGATGGACGACTTACCGGACCCGGACGGACCGATGAAGAAAACGAAGTCACCCTTCTCGATCGCCACAGACACGTCGTCCAGCGAGGGTCGCGACGCCTTCGGGTAGGTCTTGGTCACCTTGTCGAGTCGAATCACGGGCGAGAGTCTACGCCGTCTGCCACAAACACCAAGTACACCCAGGGTGGGATGCCCGAATCACCCTGGTTAGGACTCCTGCTGGCGTTGCTTACGCCACTTGATTCCGGCCTCGACGAAGTCGTCGATCTCGCCGTCGAAGACCGCGCTCGGATTGCCTGTCTCGTGCTCGGTGCGAAGGTCCTTCACCATCTGATACGGGTGCAGCACATAGGAGCGCATCTGATCACCCCATGAGCCGGCCGCATCGGTCTTCAGGCCGTCGAGTTTGGCCTGCTCCTCCTGCCGCTTGCGCTCCAGCAGGCGAGCCTGCAGCACGCGCAACGCCGACGCCTTGTTCTGCAGCTGCGACTTCTCGTTTTGGCAGGTCACCACGATGCCGGTGGGGATGTGGGTGATTCGCACCGCGGAGTCGGTGGTGTTGACGCTCTGTCCACCTGGACCACTCGAACGGTAGACGTCGACCCGCATCTCGTTCTCGGGGATGTCGATGTGATCGGTCTGCTCCACCACCGGCAACACCTCGACCCCGGCGAAGCTGGTCTGACGGCGACCCTGGTTGTCGAAGGGGCTGATCCGAACCAATCGGTGGGTACCAGATTCAACGCTCAAAGTCCCATAGGCATAAGGAGCCTTCACCGTGAAGGTGGCCGACTTGAGCCCGGCCTCTTCCGCGTAGGAGGTCTCATACACCTCGGTGGCGTACCCATGGCGCTCCGCCCAGCGCAGATACATGCGCAACAGCATCTCGGCAAAGTCGGCGGCATCGACGCCACCCGCACCCGCACGGATCGCGACCAGCGCCTCGCGCGAGTCGTATTCGCCGGAGAGCAGCGTCCTTACTTCCATCTCTTCGATCGCCTTGGCCAGCGAGGCGATCTCGGTGCCGACCTCGGCCAGCGATCCGGCATCTTCTTCGGCCTCAGCCAACTCGAGCAATACGTGCACGTCGTCGACCCCGCGCCGCAGCCCGGTCAGCCGGTCGATCTCGCCATTGACATAGGACAGCCGGGAGGTGACGTCCTGCGCCTTGGCCTGGTCGTCCCACAGGTCGGGCGCTGATGCGGCGGTCTCCAGCTCCTGCTTGGCCGCACGGAGTTTGCCAAGATCCAGCACGGCCTCGATCGATTTGAGGGTGGCGTCGAGCTGTTTGATCTGTTCCGCGTAGTCGGCTGTCGTCACGACACAAGACTACAGAGAGGGACCTAATGACTCTTGACAGCATCTACATCGAGGAACAATAGTAAGTCAGATTTCCTATCTATCTCGGAGGCACTTCAATGACGCGGCTAGCCGGCTCGTCCAAACTGCTCCGCGCTATGAACGAGAGCGCGACGCTGGCACTGCTCCTGGAGAAGGGCACATTGACCCGGGCCGAGCTGCGTGAACTCACCGGCCTGTCCAAGCCCACCACCTCCGACGTGCTGCGCACCCTCACCGACGTCGGCTTCGCCTCCGTCATCGGGCACACCAGCGGCGGCCCCGGGCCAAACGCCGAGATCTATGCGATCAACCCCGCCGCGGCCCATGTGGTTGCACTGTCCGTTCGGGACATTACCGAAACGGCGCACTCGGCAGTCGGCGCCGCGCTCTGTGATCTCGCCGGCACGGTGCTCGCCCGGGCCGAGTACGACGTTGACCCCAGCGATCCGATCAGCACGGTGGCCACGACCGTGGACGATCTTTGCGGACGGGCCGGGCTCGAGCGGAGCGCCGTGACGCACGTGCAGCTCGCCGTGCCCGGCTCCTACGACCCGAGCAGCGACACCATCCGGCACATCGATCTGGCCGAGTGGGGCCGCCCGGGGTTGGTCAGCGAGCTGGCCACGCGCATGGACACCACGGTCTGGGCAGAAAACGACGTGAACCTCGCCGCGATCGCGGAACGGCACCGGGGTGTGGCTGCGGGGTCGCACAGCTTCGCGCTGCTGTGGTTCGGCGCCGGCCTCGGCTGCGCCATCGATCTCGGGGACAGCTTGCTGCGCGGCGTTTCCGGCGGCGCGGGCGAGCTCGGCTATGTGCCCGTTGGGCAATCCGGAAAAGATCTCCAAGATCTGGTCGGCGGTCCGGCCGTGCTCGCTTTGGCGGCAGAGCACGGCTACAACGCCACCACGGCGGAGGCCGCCGTCGCCAATGCGGTGTCCCATGTGGAGGGACGTGCGACGGAAAACCTGTTCTTAAGGGAACTGGCGGAGCGGATCGCATTGGCTCTGGCGGCGGTCTCCGCCATCCTCGACCCCCCACTCGTCGTGCTCGCCGGCGAGGTCGCCCAAGCGGGCGGCGGTGTTTTGCGAGATCTGGTAGCGGATGCCTTCCACAGCGCCACTCCGCTGCGCACCCCGGTGGAGGTGACCGCGCTAACCGATGACGCGGTCCTCCTCGGGGCACTGGACGCCGGCCTTCGGGTGGTACGCGATTCGCTGATCGATTCGCTTCGCCACGCGCTGACCCCGGCCTAAGCACCACAACAAAAAACCACCCATCCCCTTCCCCCCTTTTCATCATGGCCACGAGGGAGCCCTTCATGCACCTCAAGAAAGTACTGGCGGCAGCCGCTTTGGTGGCATTGGCCGCCGGTTGTACCCCTTCAGCGAAGAACGATCCGATCGCGAGCGCGGCGCCCGAGCCCACCGGAGCGATCGAATTCTGGCATCCCTTCACCGACCGGGAGGCCAAGGCAGTCGAGGATCTGATCAACGACTTCCGGGCCAAGCACCCCAAGGTGACCGTGACGATCAAGGCCGAGCAGGACGACGGCAAGATGATCCAGGCCATCGGCGCCGGGCAGGGTCCCGACGTGGCCCTGAGTTATTCGACCGACGTCGTGGGCCGCTTCTGCTCCTCCGGGGCGTGGGTCGACCTGACCCAGTACATCCAGCGCGACAAAGTCGATTTGAACCGGTACCCAGAAGTAGTCCGCTCTTATACGCAGTTCCGGAACAAGCGTTGTGCCATGCCGTTCCTCGCGGACGCCTACGGCCTCTACTACAACAAGACAATCTTCAGCCAGGGCGGCGTGACCGCTCCCCCGAAGACGCTCGCGGAGCTCAGCGATCTGGCGAAGAAGCTGACCGTCAAGGGCAAGGACGGCAAGCTCGAGCGCGTAGGTTTCCTGCCGCTGTTCGGTTTCTACGAGAACTCCCCTTCCCACATGGGCCCGATGGTCGGCGCGAGTTGGCTCAAGGCTGATGGCACTTCGAATATCGGCAGCGACCCGAAGTGGCAGGAGCTCATCAAGTGGCAGAAGGAGCTCGTGGATTGGTACGGCTACGCCAAGCTGGAGGAATTCCGGGCCGGCCTGGGCGATGAGTGGTCCGCCGAGAACGCCTTCCAGCAAGGCAAGGTGGCCATGAACATCGACGGTGAGTGGCGCATCGCCTTCCTCAAGGATCAGGCCCCCGACCTGAAGTACGGCGTGACTTCGCTTCCGGTCAACGACGCGAGCCGGGCCGGCGCGGGTTACACCACCGGAAACGTCATCGGTGTCTCGAAGACGTCGACCAACCAGGAAGCCGCGTGGGCGCTGATTCGCTTCATGACTACCGAGACCAGCTCGATCGTCAAGCTCAGCAACGGCATGCGCAACCTGCCCAGCACCAAGGATGCCCGGGAGAGCAAGGACCTCGTGATTGACGAGAACTACAAGGTCTTCCTTGACATCCACAGCAACCCGAACACCAGCACCACGCCGCCGAGCGCGGTAGGTGCGGCCTACCAGGATGAGTTCTCGACCTTCTTGCAGCAGTATCAGTCGGGAGAAGCGACTGATCTGGCAGGAGGGATCAAGAAGGTCGACGACCAGATCAATAACCTGATCAAGCTCGCGGGCTAGGTCATGTCCGCATTGCCCAACGGGGGTGCCGGGAAGACCGGCACCCCCTTCAAGAAGAGGCTCACGCCCTACACCTTTGTGTTGCCAACACTTATCGGCCTGGGACTGTTCCTCATCTATCCGTTGATTTCGGCGGTCTACTTCTCCTTCACCAACATCAAGCTGGAGAGCCTGACCGAGCCACCGGCTTTCGTGGGCTGGAACAACTGGCGCTTCCTGCTCGAGGACATCCGGCTGGAAAAGGCGGTCAAGAACACGCTCTGGCTGGTCGTGGTGATGGTCCCGGCGCGCATGGTGGGTGCACTGATCACGGCCCTGCTGCTCAATCAGGTCAAGCGCGGCCGAAGTGCTTACCGGACACTGTTTTATCTGCCGGCGCTCGCCCCGCCGGTTGCGGCGACTATTGCTTTCGTTCTTTTGCTTAAGCCTGGTACCGGTCCGGTCAATACGCTTCTCACCAAGCTTGGCGTCGACGATCCACCGTTGTGGTTCAACGATCCCGCTTGGTCGAAGCCGTCACTGGTGTTGCTCGCCCTATGGGGCATCGGCGATCTGATGATTATCTTCGTGGCGGCACTGCTCGACGTGCCGGCGGAGTTGCATGAGGCAGCCGCTCTCGACGGCGCAAACACTTGGCAGCGCTTCCGTTTCATCACCCTGCCGAGCATCAACCCGGTGCTGCAGTTCGCCGCGATCACCGGAATCATTGCCACCCTTCAGTACTTCACGCAGGCCGCGGTCGCGGCGAGCGTCGCCTCGGGTTCGGTCACCGCGGGCGGTGGTATCACCAATGTCTTCGGCTATCCGAACGATTCGACGTTCACTTACCCGCTGCGGCTCTACACAGTCGGTTTCGGCACCGGCGCGCTCGGCTATGCGAGCGTCCTGTCGCTGGTTCTCTTCGTGGTGTCGCTCAGCGCCACCCTTCTGCTGCTCCGTCGGTTCAGGACGTTCATATGAGTAAGCCTTTCCTCATCATGGTTGCGCGCCACTCGGTGGCGATCGCGCTGAGCTTCATGTTCCTTGCACCGGTGCTTTTCCTGCTGCTGACGTCCTTCATGTCCAGTGATCAGACGCTGACGTCGCAGATCTGGCCCAGGGATTGGCATCCGGAGAACTACGCCGAGGCCTTCAGTAAGGCCCCGCTGGCGAAGTACATGTTGAACACCGTGCTCTACGCGGGTCTTGCCACCGGCTTCATGCTCCTCGCGAGCATCCCGGCCGCCTACGGGCTGGCAAAGCTGCGCTGGCGCGGCCGCAACACCACGATGGTGCTGATCATCTGCATGATGATGCTCCCGCCTCAGGTGACAACCGTTCCGCTGTACCTGTTCTGGGCCAACAACGGGCTCACCGGCTCACTGTGGCCGCTGATCCTGCCGATGCTGGCCGGTGACGCATTCTCCATCTTCCTGCTGCGCCAGTTCCTCGTCACCATTCCCGACGAGTACCTGGACGCCGCGCGAATCGACGGCGCGGGCGAGTGGCGCACGCTGTTGAAGGTGATTGTGCCGATGGCGCGGCCAGGCATAGCCGCAACGGCAATGTTCCAGTTCTTCTACGCCTGGAACGATTACTACGGACCGCTTCTTTACACCAGCGAGAACAAGGACAACTGGACCGTGTCCCTGGGCCTGGCTGGTTTCCGTTCCATTCACCACGTGGAGTGGCAGCTTGTCAGTGCCGCCACTCTCATGACGATGATCCCCGTCATCGTGCTGTTCTTCTTTGCGCAAAAGGCCTTCGTGGAAGGCGTCACCCTCACCGGAGTTAAGGGCTAGAAATGAAAATCGCTGTGGTAGGTGGAGGCTCCACCTACACCCCCGAGCTGATCGACGGATTCAAGCGCTTCAGCCACCTGTCCGAGGTGGTGCTCATCGATCCTTCCGAGGAGCGGCTGAACACCGTCGGGCCGTTCGCGAAGCGTCTGCTGCCTCAGGTCAGTTGGACCACCGACCTCGACGCCGGACTGGAAGGTGCCAGTGTCGTCGTCATCCAGCTCAGGGTGGGCGGGCAGAACGCCCGGATCAGCGATGAGACCTTCCCGTTGGAATGCGGCTGCATCGGTCAGGAGACGACCGGCGCGGGTGGCTTCGCCAAGGCGCTGCGAACAGTGCCCGTGGTCCTGGACGTGGCCGCCCGCGCGGCAAAACGAGCACCCGGCGCGTGGATCGTCAACTTCACCAACCCGGTCGGCATCGTGACCCGGGCTCTGCTCGACGCCGGGCACAAGGCGGCTGGGCTCTGCAACGTGGCGATCGGTTTCCAGCGCCGCTTCGCCTCGCTGCTCGGCGTCGCCCCGGAGGAGGTCACCCTCGACCACGTTGGCCTCAACCACCTCACGTGGGAACGGGCCGCATACGTCAACGGCGTCGACCGCCTACCCGAGTTGCTCACGGACGCGGCGGAGCAGGTGCAGCTCCCGCTGGAGCTGTTGCAGCGCATCGGTGGCGTGCCGTCCTACTATCTCCGCTATTTCTACGCCCACGACAACGTTGTCGCGGCGTCGCTCAAAGAGGAGACCCGCGGCGAAAAGGTTGCCGCGATTGAAGCGCAGCTGCTCGACATGTACCGGGATCCGAGCCTGGTGTCCAAACCAGACTTACTCGGTCAGCGTGGCGGCGCCTTCTACTCCGAAGCGGCTGTCGGCCTGATCTCGTCTCT
>DPJL01000264.1 GCA_003543035.1 Micromonosporaceae bacterium
AGGGCCGATACAAGGATCTTGTCGGACGCTGGCTGGCTGGCGAGTACAAGGCGGTGTTGGTACCACCCTTTGTTAGGAAGTACCTCTACGCGACACGTGGTGAACGGTGCGAGAAGTGCGGTTGGGCCGAGATCCATCCGACCACGGGTCGAGCACCCCTACAGATCGACCACATCGACGGCAACAGCCAGAACACCGTGGCTAGCAATCTGCAGATCCTGTGCCCCAACCATCATGCACTTTACGCCGACCTACTGCATGGTCGGCCGGAAACACAGCGAGGATGCACGGCAGAAGATCTCTATTGCGCTGAGGCGGCGCAACACAGCGGGTCATAGCTCAGCTTGGTCAGAGCGCGGCGTTTGGGGCGCCGAAGTCGCAGGTTCAAATCCTGCTGACCCGACGTACGGGTTGCACGTCACTGGTGTGCGGGGATCCTCGGCAGGGATCTCGTGAAGGGTTCAACTCCCTTGCAATCCACGGGGGGTAGCGGTGTCCAGACAGGACACCCGACCCGAGCCGCCACGTACGGCGGTAGGCGACGGCCGGGGAAGCTGCACCTGGGCCGGGCGCGACGAACACTCGGGTTCCCGGGGGCAGCCCAAGCCCGGGTATCCCTCCATTGCCTCCCAAGCTCAGACGGCAGAGCGCCGGTGTGAAGAACCGGAGGTTGTCCGTTCGACCCGGACGGGAGGCACCACGGCGGGTTCGGCTAGCGGCCAGGCCACCAGACTCTCGATCTGGGAACACGGGTTCGACTCCCGTACTCGCTACTCATGCCGTCGGGGTGTCCACGGTGACATGCCACTCTTCCAAAGTGGAGTAGCGGGTTCGACTCCCGCCGACGGTTCCATTGGGGGTTCGGCTAACGGCAGGCCGCTGGGTTTTGGTCCCGGCTATGGGGGTTCGAATCCTCCACCCTCAGCTCAAATGCCTTGGTAGCCCAATCGGTACGAGGCGCGGAGCTCAAACCTCCGTCGATGCGGGTTCGAATCCCGCCTAAGGCACAAAGGAAGCGACGCCCATCGGGTGGGCGCGCCAATCACGGGACGACCCGACGTACCCGTTGCGGCGCCTACGGTCGCTTCCCCTAGCCGTTGTAGCTCAGTTAGGTCAGAGCGCTGTCTTGGTATGACAGAGGCCAGCGGTTCGAATCCGCTCTTCGGCTCGCAACCGTCAAGGCGATTCGGTCTCGCTGATAGTGATGTCGAAGGCGTCGCTGTCCTTCCGAAGAAGGGCGACGGTCTGGTCATGCCCGGCCTCAGCGTCCTGCCGGGTGGCGTATCGGCGCTGATTCACGTAAGTGTCTTCACCGACCCGGACCATGGTCTCCCACAACTCCGGCCTGCCTAGGTCATCTTCGGTGGCAGCGTCGACGAGGAACGTGGTCGACACATCGATGTCGGCGGCGCCACCTTCCCCGCTGACGTGCAGGACGGTGTGGGCGACGCGCCGCGCGACGTGGTCACGCTTTAGGGCGCGAGCAGCCTCGTCGTCGATCGGCGAGAGGTCAAGCCCGTAACTTGCAAAATAGGGCTGGGGCATCGGCACAGCATACGTGGCCGAGCCCCGGCTCCATGCGGATGTGGCGCAGTTGGCAGCGCATCACCTTGCCATGGTGAGGGTCGCCAGTTCGAACCTGGTCATCCGCTCCACAAACCCGCCACCATCAACGACTTCGGAGGTGATCCCGGTGGATGCGGTACTTGTACTGAACGCCGACCTTGGCCCGCTGCACCGGGTCAGCCTGCGCCACGCGATCCGCATGCTTTGCCGGCGGGTGGCCGTGGTGCACGAATCGGAGCCTGACATACGGTTCGGCGTCTTCCCAATGCCCAAGATCGTAAGGCTGGTGTCCTATGTGGTCACCCGTTGGCGGTACACATCCGGGCCTGCCTGGTCCCGCGCGGGTGTGCTCAACCGTGACGGCCGCCGCTGCGGCTACTGCGCCGGCGACGCGAGCACGATCGACCACATCTTGCCAAGTTCGCGGGGTGGCAAGAACACGTGGCTCAACACGGTTGCGGCCTGCTCGGGCTGCAACATGCGCAAGGGCGACAGGACCCCCGACGAGGCGCGGATGCCGCTGCGGGTAACCCCCGCGGCCCCGACGTGGGCGACCCTGTCCCGGCGCTAAAAAGGCCTCCCAAGGCGAAAGATTTACAAAGAGCTGGTGCCGGTCTTGCGATAGCCAAGCAGGGCCGGTGGGTCCAAAACTTGCAACACCGGGCGGGATGGGCAAGCCCCCCGGTTAACAATGGGCATGTAAGTCACAGCGGGAAATCTCCGTTCGTGCCGTGCCAACCACCAGTCCGCAACGAAGTTGCGGCTGGAATCCCGGCCCTTTAGGGCGGGGAGGATGTCAATCCCTCGTCGTCTATCCGGTAGGACGCAGCGCTCTGGACGCTGAAAGCATTGGTTCGAATCCATGCGAGGGAGCCGTTAAGGAGGAGCCCCTTTGAGCAACATCACCCCCAACGTCGTCGCCTACTGTGCCCAAGAATGCGCATGGCAGTACTCGGGTGAGATGTCAGTCGCCCACATGATCGAAGGTTGGCGCTACGCACACCGCTACCGCAACAAGCCCATCAAGCTCCGGGACATCCTGGCTATGGGCCGCATCGTCGAGCCGGAGCAAAACCACCGCGGCCTACGCAGGCGCGGCGTCCAGGTTGGTACATCTATCAAAATGGACTGGCGTGAGGTGCCCGACGCCCTCACACACCTCCTCGAAAATCAGCCGCCGCTCGAATCGGTCACCGAGGCTGAGGCGACAGAGTTCTTCCGCATCTTCGAGGAGATCCATCCATTCATGGACGGCAATGGGCGAACAGGGACCCTGGTGTACAACTGGATACGCGGTTCGCTGCCCGAACCGGTCCACGTGCCGAATCTGTGGGACGATCCACGCCGTGGGCCCGTGAAGGCCAATCGGTCGGCTCGCCCCGCTGGGTCGGTTGGATGGGAGCCACCTAAGGGCCTCGACTACGTCCTGGCGAGGCTCACGCATGATCCCCTGGGGGACGACCCGCCGATAGCATGAGCACCATGCGAATGCCGGTCATCCGTGGCTTCGGGCTCGGCACCACCCACACGATCCGAGGCGCACGTCAGGTGCGCTACCACGTGACGTTCTGGGAGCAGCCGGCTCACCGCTGGCTGATCGCAACCGTCTACCACTGGTACGACTCGTGCATGTACCGGCTGCCCGGCTTCCAGCTACTCGAACGGGCACTTAAACGGTTGCACCGCAACGACGACACGTACGTACCGCTCGGACCGCAGCAGGACATTCGCTGCTACTTCCTTGCCCAGCAGAAGCGCACGGTGCTCGCCACCGTCGACCTGAACGCTGACGACTACCACAGCATCAAATCGGCACGCCAGCGAAGCACGAGCGGTGGTGCACCTACCTTGTAAGTAGGACTGTGCGGTTTCAACTCCCGCCGCTGGCTCAAAGGAAAGGAGACACCGATGATCCTCGAACCCTTCGGGTAGAGACCGCAACCATTGCGGTCCAATACAGGAGGATCAGATGTCCCGCACCGACAAAGACGCTCCACATTGGACGCGTACTGACTGGTACAAGCCCTGGCACAGCTGCACCGAACATCACATCCGGTTCCTGTGGCGCCGCCAAATTCACAGCTGCGACCTTCCGCCGGAACCTGCCATGCAGCGGCCCAAGCCGTGGCGGGTACGCGTCACCCGCTGCGAATGGGTACCCGCCTGGGAGCCGCGCATTTTCCGCCGGCCGAACCCGCCGCGCTGGTTCGTCGACCACGTCTGGAACAGCCGCATCCGCGCCCAAGTCCGCGACGAGCTGCGCTGGGCCGCCGCCGAATACCACGCGAACGGCGAGGTCACCGTCGTACCCAACATCGACCAGCACCGCCACAGCGCACAGTGGTTGTGGGATTGACCACCAGCTACTTCAACTGAAGTCGAATTCGCCGTTCTTCGCCCCGACGATGAACGATGCCCACTGCTTCACCTGGAACGCCAGTACTGCGCCGTCCGGGTCTTCCGAGTCCCGGACCAGCACCCGCCCTTCGTGAAGGGCAACTTCAACGCAGCCATTGGAGCCACCACAGCTTTGCGCCTTTGCCCAGTCGATCATGGCAGATCAAAGTCCCCAGCCCTCGCACCGCGCCTGAATGCATCCCACTCTTCACGGGTAAACGTCAGCGTCGGACCGCCAGTGCTCAACGTGAAATAGACGTTGCCACCACTGGGATCCACGCCCCTGAGCCGGTCACTGTCAACAGCGACCGCCGCATCAGGATTTTTGGCAGCCCCGCTGGGATCAAGTGCAACTTCAACGCAGGCACCGGACTCGCAGGACCTGGCACTCTGGTATTGCTCCGTCAGCATGGCTGGAATTGTCCTGCCCTGGCGCCCCTAACGAAGGCAGCCCATTCGTTGCGGTAGAAGTGAAGTTCTGGTGTTCCCGGCCCAGCGCTGACGTACCGGCCGCCCCCGGCGGCTGGACGTGTCACCACGCCGATACCGGTGGGTACGCCGTCGCGTTGGGCCACTTCCACGCAGCCACCAGATTCGCAATGCTTGGATTTCTGGAATTGTCCGGTGAGCATCTCCACCTCCTGGTCGCTGCCCACTTTAGTGGAACCAACGGTGGTGGGACTAACGAAAAGCTGTTCGGTGTTCGGTCATGACCGAACACCGGCCAAGCCCCACGACGCCAGCGCAGCACGACAGGTCCGTGCAGCCGCCCCGTAAGCGGAAGGTCGGGAGTTCGAGCCTCCCCGCTGGCTCCAAGGGCTGAGCACTGGTGTGCAGAGTCGCCTTGCAAGCAACTCCCGCTCGGTTCAACTCCGAGTCAGTCCACAACGTCCACATAGGACAAAGCCCGGGTAGCCCAACGGTAGGAGGCACCTGACTTAGGATCAGGCCAGTGCACGTTCGAATCGTGTCCCGGGTACGCATGCTTCGTTAGCTCAGTCAGGTCCAGAGCGCCGGCCCGTCAAGCCGGAAAGCACGGGTTCGAATCCCGTACGAAGCGCCACGGAGAGGTGGCCGAGCGGTCGAAGGCACTGTCCTGCTAAGACAGACCCGCTTATCCCGGGCCCGGGTTCAAATCCCGGCCTCTCCGCCAAACTGCGGTCAGGGCTTATCCTGTATGAGTGTCGTGCAACCCCTATGCGGGATACAAGGTCTATGGGCCGTACCCGGATCGACGCCAGCGTCGCGAAATGGTCACCCTAATCTCGCCAATCCATCGGACAACTACGCCCTACCCGAGATACCTGATGGCGATGAAACTCGGTCGCCTACTGCGTGATGACGAGCATGTGGATCACGTCGACAACGACCCGTCAAACAACGCCATGGAGAACCTTCAGATCCTGACTCCGCTTGAGAATCAGCGAAAGGGCAAGACCAAACCGTTGGTATCGCTGGTCTGCGCAAGCTGCGGGATCGCCTTCGAACGCCAAAGGCACAAGGTACGTGGCCTCGGCTTTCGGGCTGAGGTCAAGGTTCCGACCTGCTGCAGCCGGTCGTGTTCAGCCCGATATCAGATGCTGGCAAGGAGCAAGTCGCCGTAGCTCAGTTGGTGATGAGCGCCGAGCTGATAACTCGGAGGTCGGGAGTTCGATCCTCTCCGGCGATACCAGGCCTCTGTAGCTCAATGGATTGAGCACCCGACTACGGATCGGGAGGTTGCGCGTTCGAGTCGCGCCTGGGGCACTTTGGAGAGTACCGGCCACCGGTGGCCGCCTAGTCTTGAAAACTAGTGGCAGGTGAAAGCCTGGGCGTTCGATTCGTCTACTCTCCGCTCGCGGGCCGCGAGCATGACGGTGAATGCTGCGGGCTCTTACCCCGTAGACCGAGGTTCGACTCCTCGGCGGCCCACTCCTGCGGCACGTGCCGGATGCACGGCCTGGTCTTCTAAACCGGGTGCCTGCCGGGTTCGACTCCCGGGTGCCGCACGATCTCCCGCTAGCTCAATGGATAGAGCACCCGTTTCCTAGGCGGGTAGTCCGCGTTCGACTCGCGGGTGGGAGACGGATGCCGCCGGCGCCTGACGGTCGGGCTCCTGACTTTTAATCAGGACTGCGGAGGTTCGACTCCTCTCGGCGGCACTTGCGGGATGGCGCAGTCATGGAAGCGCGTTGGGCTCATAACCCAAATGTCCGGAGTTCGAATCTCCGTCCCGCTCCCAACGTCGGTCCCGGCACGGGGAGTGCCGGGGGCAAGCGCGGCACACACTCTGCGGCCGACCCGTTTGTTCCGGTAGCTCAGCCTGGTAGAGCACCGCCTCGACACGGCGGAGGTTCGCTGGTTCGAACCCAGCTCGGAACACGATGAGGTGAACGCGAGTACCAACAGCCGGTCGCAGCGGGGACGCCCGCCTATCCCACAGGGTCACCTGCCGGGGGACGGACCGATAAAAGGCGGGAACGCGGCAGAAGCGTGCACGTCAGGGAGCCGACTAGCGCCAAAACCAGCAAGGGGCTAGGGAAGAGTCGGGTTCACCTCAACTTTTGATGGCGCGGTGGGCGAATTGGCTAGAGCCGCCTGCCTTTCAAGCAGGACATTTGCGGGTTCGAATCCCGTCCGCGCTACGTCGATCCGACGCCGAACACGACGGCTCCAAGGAGGACCATCGCGCACACCAGCGCGGTGAGACGCAGGAGCTCGTCGAGGCAGCCGGTGCCTTCGTCGTGGTTCATCCACGTGCCCCTTTGAAGGGTGGGGCGGCTAGGCAGTGTTCTCAAGCCTTCCTCCACTCGCCGCCCCGGAAGTCTCTACTCTAAACCAGCTCTAAAGGTGGTGAGCTGGCCCGTCCCCCATAGCTCTAAAGGCAGAGCGGCCGGCTGTTAACCGGAAGGTTCTTGGTTCGAGTCCAGGTGGGGGAGCTTTTGCCTGCGTCGCCCAATAGGTCAGGTGCGCCGTCCTTATAAGACGGTCTGGTGCGGGTTCAAGTCCCGCCGCAGGCACAACAACACGCCCGTGTAGCTCAGCGGTAGAGCGCCGGTGTCACATACCGGTTACGGAGGTTCGACTCCTCCCATGGGTACGGTGATCGTGGTGTACCGGTTGTGCACGCCGGATTGTGGCTCCGGAGGGCGTGGGTTCAACTCCCCGCGATCGCCCCAAGTCTGTCCTGGGCACAGGTTGAGCCCCGCGTCCTGTAAAGACGTCGCTTCGGCTGTCCCGGTTCGAGTCCGGGGGCAGGCACGAGATCCGGCTGGAACCGGCCGGTCGCTTGCGGTACTTCCTTGTCACTGCTCCGTCGTCGGGGTGGGGGTATCGGTGAGCGTTGTGTGGGTTTGGTGTGCGCGTTGGTGGCCTGGTGTTTCGCTTGGGTTCCAGCAGAAGGCGTTGCATTCGTCGTTGCCGCAGAACGCTTGGGCGGAGCTGACTAGGAGCTTCGGGGGATGTCCGCAGGCGGGGCAGTCGGGGGATTTGAGTTGTGCCGGCTCGTCGTCGGGGTCGCCGAACATGATCCGCGATAGGCGCATCGTGGCGAGTGTTTCGAGTCTGTCGCCTACTGTCTGGACTTCGGGGGGGCCGACGGTGACGTTGCCTCGCCAGGCGGTGACTGTGGCGGTGCACTGTTTCGATTCGTATGGGCCGCCGCAGTGGACTTTCAGGGTGAGGGATGGGGCGATGGCGACGAGTTGGCGTAGTGCGTCGGCGACGTGTTTGGTGGTGTAGTTGCGTTCGGATAGGTTGCCGATGGCGTTGATTTGGCCGCCGTCGGGTGGCATCCACGGCCCTAGGCCGCATAGCGACGGCCCGTAGTAGGCCAGGCAGTGGAACTTGTTCCAGTCCTCGCCGATGTTGATGAAGGCGCGGGCGGCGGGTGCGTCGGCTGGGTCGATGTTTCCGGTGATAGTGACGGTCATCCAGTCGCCCATGGGTTCCCTCCTGGTTAGCGCCTTGTGCGTCGTCCAACAAGCTAGACGCATTGGGCCTACCCCTGCAAGGTGGTGGGCCTGACGACCGACTTGCCTGCGTCGCCCAGCGGATCAGGGCGCACACTCAGGTGGCTCAATGGACAGAGCGATGCCCTCCGAAGGCATAGACTGTGGGTTCGATTCCCACCCTGAGTACCTCGTCAGTCAACGGTTCGAATCCGGCCGCGGGTACCAAGAACCGCCTGTAACGAACCGTCACGGCCGCACGATGGAGACATAGGTGCGCCAAGCAGACAGGCAGCCCCCGCTCTTTGCGAGCGAGGGCTGTGCTTTGGTCTACCGCGCGGGGGCGGCTCTAAAGAGCCCAGTAGCCGGCTGGCTTGTCCAGCTCCTGGATATAGATCTTCGCGCCGGTCAGCTCCTTCGGAACATCGAGGACGACCTGGCCGGACTTGTTCTGGCCTGCGTTGAGCGTGACGGTCCAATCCTGGTCCACGCCCTTCATGTCCGCCACGATGGCCCAGTCGTACACCGTCCCCTGCGATGTCACGAGCTTGAACATGCCCGGGGAGGCGAACACGTGGCCGGATTTCACCGCGACCGTTGCGTCCAACACGATGAACTGGTTGCCGGGCTTTGGCTGGGTGAATTGGTTGCCTGACTTCACGCCCGTGCGGAGGTTGGCAATCGTCACGGTGTATTCGCTGCCGAACGACTTGACGTGGATGGTTTCGCCGACCTTGACGGTGGCAACGCCGTCGGTCTTGTCGCCTGCTGTGGTGGTGGCTTGTGGGGCGCCACCGCCAGGGCTTGAGGTGGTGCCTGTGCCGCAGGCGAGCATGGCGATTAATCCTGTGGTGCCCAACAGGACGGCCACGGGGTGGGGAACACGCATGCTGGAGTGTCCTTTCAAGGGAGACGGATCGTAGGGTACGAATTGTTAATCCACGCCGCCATGCGGGCAACGTCGGCTAGCCGACAGGCCAGTCTGCTTGGGTGCGCTGATGTCACGCAGTAGCGCGGATTCCCCGCCAGATGGCGATGAAATCCGGTGTGCCGTTCTGTGCTCGTGAGTAGACGAATGGCGGGTATTCGATGGTGTGTGGCCGGGTCCAGAGTGGTTTGAGCTCGTGTACCCGTTGGTTGCCGATGACGACGTAGGTTTCGCAGTTGCGGAGGATGTCGGGCTCGTCGACGCCTGCTTCGTTGCCCCGGGCCGCGTGGTTGGCCGGGTCGTATTTGTGGGTGATCCAGCAGCCGATGACGACCTGGGGCTTGTATTGGCGGACGGCGCGGCTGGCGTGACAGTCGATGACGTTCGGGCCGTATGGGACGGTTGGTTGGCCGCTGGCCAGGTAGATGCTGCGGTAGGGCTCTTTGTCTTGCTGGCGGCTGTCGGTGGCTGGGATGCCGAGTGCTTCAGCGAGTACGCCGTGGCCGGCGCTGATTTCGATGGCGGTGCGGTCGCCGATGAGGGCGCGTAGGTGGTCGACGAGTTCGGTGGTGGGGAAGCTGTAGAGGCCGTGTTGGTGGCCGAATAGTTGGCGTTCTTCGGGGGTGGTGGTTGCCCAGTATGCGGCGGGCATGACGCGTAGACGCCCGTCGGTGTCGAGTACGTCGGGTGCGATGTCGCGGACCTTCGACGGGTCGATGACGAAGACGTCCATCAGCTTGCAGCGGTATCGGGGTCAGTCCCACCGGGAGCGCCATGCCGCCGTGCAGTGACAGTGACATCTACCCGGGGGTACCGGCGCTGATGTACGAGGATGGCGACGATAACGACGAGTAGGCCGTTGAGCAGTCCGGAACAGATCATCAGCAGGATCATGAATTGGCTCATCGGGTTACCCCCTTCCTGGCTTTGCGTTGGGCGTTGATTGGCGATGTGGGCCGCGGCTTTGCCTCGGCTGCGCGGCTCTCTCTGTCATGAGCGGCATTGCCTCCTGCAGATGCGGCAGTACCGGCCGCCGCTTGGCGGGCAATAGGTGTTCTGGGGTGTGAACTCGTGACCCGCACTGCAGTGCGTCCGCTGTGGCTTGTTTGGCCTTGGCCGCGACGGGAGCGTGATTGCCTTGAGGTGGCTGGGGTTGACGCAGCTGCGGTGCGGGCAGCTCGGCCCGTCCACGCATGACGGGTCGCGCACGTGGCACAGGCGCCATATCCGAACCCGGTAGGCGCGCCTGCCGAAACGCCTACCGGTGGTTGCCTGACAGACCAAACGGTCGACAAAATCCTTGCCCTGCCGGGCGTGGCCCTCGCAGTCGATCCGGCCCACCCACCACCAGCACGGATCGAGCTGAACCCCATCCGGTTCGGTGAGCGAAGCGGCCAGCGTTATCACGGCCACCACCAGTGAAGACCGAGCCAGAGGGCGATCGCCGTGGCCGTGGCGAGTGCCAGGATGGTCAGCGGGCATTTGCCGATGTCGTCATCGCGGCTGGTCGGCGTAAGGAACTGAGTTCGACACCGGCAGGTGTGCAGTTCACCGATGTGGTCTTTCGGGCCGTCGCAGTAGTGGTGGTGCCCGTTGGGTTCCTGGCTCCATTCGGCACAGGCGACCTCACCATCGGATTGGCCGGGCGGTCTCGGGTTGCGGCACGGCTGCATCGGAAATCTCCTTTGCCATTGGGGGCAGACCGCTTCGGCGACGGGGTTCATCCGGCTTGCACTTCCTGGGTTGTGATCGCCGCCCGACGCGACACGCCAGCCGTCCAACAGGTTAGACATATTTGGCCAACTCTCGCAAGGTGCTGGGCCAAGCGCGACGCTAATGTACTCGGTGACCCCGGCCGTTGGGTAAGCCATCGGGCACCAAACCGCGAGGAGGCCCCGTGATCTGGCTCGAAACCGATCGCCATGCGCCCGACCAGGCATGCCGCAACCACTGCCACAGCTGCGACCTGGACCATCCCGGCCACGCCTGGCGGTGGTGCCTCGAATGCGGCCACGGCTACCGCAACCACCACGAGCTCAAAGCCGCCTACCTCGCCGAAGCCCCATACAGTCGCTGGTCATGGCGCTGGTGGCGCATCCTGCTGCTCCCATGGCCCACCAGATCGGAAGAGC
>DPJL01000112.1 GCA_003543035.1 Micromonosporaceae bacterium
TCAAGAACCCGATCACGGTCGCGGGCGACACCTCGAACCCGACGATCGAATAGACGGCTGCGGTGGCAATCAGGTTGAAGAGCAAGGAGGCAACCGCGGCAGCTGCCATCCGCCACTCGAATCGCACCGACAGGTAGGCGGTCACCGCCGCGAGGAAGATCGCCAGCGAGAGCAGCGCCTGATTGGTGACCTGCTTACCCCACGCGGCGCTGATCTGGCTTCCGGTGACATCGTCGACCTTCAGGCTGTACTTGGCCGCGATCGCCTCTTTGACCTTCGTCGCCTGCTCCGCCGTGAGCGCCGATGTCTTGACGGAGTAGACAGCTCCGGCGCTATCGGAGATCTGCTGGCCTGTCTGGATCTGCGCCTCCGGAACGACGGCGTGGACCGCATCGGTGACCGTCTGCTCCACCTCGGCGAGGGTGCCGACCTTCACCGGGATCTCGAAGTCGTTGCCGCCCTTGAATTCGATCCCGAGCGTGAAGCCGATGAAGATCAGCGCGAGCAGTGAGATCAGGACGACGGCAGCGGCGATTCCGAACCACTGCTTACGCTTACCGACGATGTTGAGGTTGGCCTCACCGCGATAGAGGCGAGTAGCCAGACCACTCATGTTGGCCATCAGTTGGTCTCCTTTGCTTCACGCAGCACGCGGCCGAGACCACTGACCCGCGGGGAGAGGAAGGCAGGCGTCCTGGCGAACATCGCCATGATCGGATACCGGAACAGGAACACCACGACCAGGTCGAGCGCGGTGGCCATACCCAGCGCGAAGGCGAATCCCGCGACCGGCCCGGAAGAGAACAGATACAGGATCACAGCCGCCATCAGCGAGATGGCATTGGCCGTGAGGATCGTCTTGCGCGCCCTGATCCAGGCGCGTTGCACGGCACTACGCGGGCTTCGGCCCTCGCGGATTTCGTCTTTAAGTCGTTCGAAGTAGATGACGAAGGAGTCTGCCGCGACACCCAGCGAGACGATGAAACCTGCGATGCCGGCCAGGGTCAGCGTGAAGCCCATCTGCCGCCCAAGGAAGATCAGCATCAGGAAGGTCAGCAGTCCGGAAAGGACCAGCGACAGGAAGATGACCGAGCCCAGCAGGCGGTAGTAGAAGAACGAATACACGATGACCAGCAGCATGCCGACCCCGGCCGCGAGCAGACCCGCCTTCAGGTATTCGGCGCCAAGGGTCGCAGTGACCGTCTTGGACTGCGGAACGGTGAACGAGACCGCAAGGGCACCGAAGTTCAGGTTGTTCGCCAGATCCTGCGCCGACTTGGCATCGAACTGCCCGCTGATCTGTGACGTGCCGGTGAGCACACCCTGGATCTCCGGAGCGGAAACAATCTTGTTGTCCAGCACCACAGCCACCAGGCACTTGCCCTGATCGCCGAGGGCGCTCTGGTCACACTTCGGGTCACCCGAGTTGTTGAAGGCCTCGCGCGTCAGCTCGGTCCACTTGGTCTGGCCGTCGCCGGTGAAGTTCAGGCTCACCACCCGCTGGCCGGTGTTCTGCTCGATCTGCGGGGTTGCCTTGTCGATGTCCGTACCGGCCACCTTGGCCACGTCCAACAGGAACTTGGTCTGGCCCTGGCACGCCACTGCCTTGATCTTAGGATCGTCGATGGCTCCCGGAACCCGGCCGTCCAGCTTCTCGCAGTTGATCTGGGGAACGTAGAACTGCATCTCCGGTGAGAGCGAGGTGACCTCGAACTGCGCGTCGAGCTGCGCGAAGGGCTCCAGGGTCTTGGCCACAGCCGGGTCGGACACCGGTGCGGTGAGTGCCTTGGCCGCGTCCCACGCTGCCGCGCCGACCCTTGCCTTCAGCTCATCTTCGGTAAGACGCCGCTTCGCCGGCCCGGCCGAGGGCGAGCCCGAAGCAGTAGGAGTCGGGGTTGGCGTGGCGGATGGCTCAACGGCAGAGCCACCGCCGGAGCCGGACGCCGTCGGTGAAGGCGTCGCCGACCCGGACGGATTCGGGGTCGCCGCTGCGCTAGGCGTGACCGTCGGGGCCGGAGCCGGGCCACTGCCGTCGGTAAGGGTGATTACCTTGCGGAAGAAGAGCTTCGACGCCTGGCCGACATCCTTCAAGGCATCCTGGGCGCGACTTGCCACCGAGATCACGATGTTGGAGTTGCCCTCCGTCACCACCTCGGCCTCAGAGACACCACGGGCATTGACCCGTTCCTCAATGATCTGGCGTGCCTGCTCCAGATCATCCCGGTTGGGCGGGTTGCCATCTTTGGTGGTCGCGGTCAGCGTGACCTGCGTGCCGCCGACCAGATCGAGGCCGAGTCTGGGTTCCAGGCGGTCTTGCCAGCCGCCCTTTCCGCCGAACCAGACAACTGCCCCGAGGATGACAAAGATGGCCCCGAGGAAGGCAAGCTGCCTTCCTGGTCGCATCGGTTTTTGAGGTGGTGCCACGACTGTCGCGTCTCCCCTAGGATGCCCCGCCCGGCATGGGGCCGGACGGGGAGTGATGGACGGGTGTAAAAGTCAGATCAGACCGATTTCTTGGTCTCTTGGACTGGGCTCGGCGTCTCGCCTGCTGCCTTGTCCGCATCGGCTGTGGCCGGGGCGCTCGTCTGCTCGGTCACGCGGGCAACCGCCTGGCGCTCGAACGTGAGGTGGACTCCGGGCGACGGCTCGATCGTGATGGTCTTGTCATCGGACGCGCTGACCGTGCCGTGGAGGCCGCCAATCGTGATGACCTTGTCACCGGGGCCCAGCGTCTGCTGCATCTGCTGGGCTTCCTTGCGCCGCTTCGACTGCGGCCGGATGAACATCAGATACATCAGACCGAAGAGCAGTGCGAACATCCCGATGGTCGGCCAGATGCTGCCCTGTCCGCCTTCTGCTGCAATTAGCACTGTCAGTGCCTTTCCAAGTGGCCTCCAGGGCGCACCAAGGCACGCCGACGGAGGCGGCTATCGACCGTTCGGATCGCCGGAAGTCTAGTCGCAATGCAGCCATTCGCACACATGCGGTAGAGATCACGTTAAGGTTACGACCCCGCAAACAGATCGGGCGTCGTGTCGACCCCACCGCCGAAGGTACCATTTGGTGGATTTAGTCCTAAATGCCGCCACGCTGCGGCGGTTGCGACTCTTCCCCGTGGAGTCCGCGCCAGGAACCCCGCGCGAACGAGGAAAGGCTCGACGACTTCCTCCACCGTGTCCGGCTGTTCGCCTACCGCGACGGCCAAAGTGGACAGTCCCACAGGTCCCCCGCCGAACGATTCCACCAACGCCACCAACACCGCTTTGTCCAGCCGGTCGAGGCCGATGTCGTCGACGTCGTAGACCTTGAGGGCCGCACGTGCCGCGGCGATGTTGACTACGCCGTCTGCCCGCAGCTCGGCGTAGTCGCGCACTCGGCGCAGCAGCCGGTTGGCGATCCGGGGGGTACCCCGCGAGCGGCTGGCGATCTCCGCGATGCCCTCCGCAGTCGCCGCGACCCCAAGGATGCGCGCTGTGCGCTTCAGCAGCACGGTCAGCTCGGAGGCATGATAAAACTCGAGGTGCCCGACGAAGCCGAAGCGATCCCGCATCGGCCCGGTCAACAGGCCGGATCTGGTGGTGGCGCCCACGAGTGTGAAGGGCTCCACGTCCAGCGGAATGGCAGTCGCGCCGGGGCCCTTACCCACCACCACGTCGACCCTGAAGTCCTCCATGGCGCTGTAGAGCAGTTCCTCGGCCGGCTTCGCAATCCGGTGAATCTCGTCGATGAAAAGAACGTCGCCAGCCTGCAGACCGGTCAAGATCGCCGCGAGATCGCCCGACCGCTCGATGGCCGGCCCGGAAGTCATCCGCAGTGCGCCGCCAAGCTCGGCCGCCACAATCATGGCCAAGGTGGTCTTACCGAGCCCCGGCGAGCCGGAGAAGAGGATGTGATCGGGCGGGGAGCCGCGCTTGATTGCGCTGTGCAGCAACACTTCCAGCTGTTCGCGCACCCTCTCCTGGGCCACGAACTCGGAAAGGCGCTTGGGCCGGACAGAGGCCTCAGCGTCCCGCTCTTCCGGCGATGCCAAAGGGCTCACCAACGAAGTCATCGGTTCTTACCCAACAGTCGAATGGCCTGTTTCAACAGCACCGGCACGGGCGGGGTGACCCCGTCGATCGTCTCGGCCACCGCCGCGACCGCCTGATCGGCCTGGCTCAGGCTCCAGCCCAGGCCCACCAAGCCTTGCCGCACCTGCTCCGTCCACGCCTGCGGCCTGCCTCCCTGTACCGGAAGCGCGCCCACCGGCCCCACCTTGTCCCGCAGCTCGAGGACAAGGCGCTCGGCGCCCTTCTTCCCGATTCCCGGCACCTGGGTCAGCGTCGACGTGTCCCCTTGGGCGATCGCGGCCCGAAGCACATCCGGCGTGTGCACGCCGAGCGCGGCCTGAGCAAGTCGTGGCCCGACCCCGCTCGCGGTTTGCAGCAGCTCGAACAGATGCTTCTCCTCGTCGTCGGCGAAACCGAAGAGAGTCAGCGAGTCCTCGCGCACGATCAGCGTGGCCGCGAGCCGCGCCGGTTGCCCAACGCGCAGGGCGGAAAGTGTTGCCGGTGCGCAGTGCAGAGCCAGCCCGACTCCCCCGACCTCCACCACGGCAATGTCGGCGCTAACGGACATCACCGTCCCGGCAACGCTCGCAATCATCTGGTTGCCTTTCGCAGCGCGTGTTCCAGCCTCTGTTTGGTACCACCCCGCCAGACATGGCAGATGGCAAGGGCCAGCGCGTCCGCCGCATCGGCCGGGCGCGGCGGAGTGTCCAATCGCAACAGTCTGGTCACCATCGTCGTCATCTGTTTCTTGTCCGCCTGGCCGGAGCCGGTCACGGCCGCCTTAACCTCGCTAGGAGTGTAGGTGCTCACCGGCAGCCCGGCCCGCGCGGCGGCCAGGATCGCCACGGCGGAAGCCTGGGCCGTGCCCATCACGCTGCGCACGTTGTGCTGGCTGAAAACCCGTTCCACGGCAACACTGTTCGGCTTGTGCTTCTCGATCAACAAGGCCAGCTCGCGGTCCAGGTTGAGCAGCCGGTCAGCGAGGTCCAGCGACGGGTCGGAGGTGATGACCCCGACGTCCACAAGGGAGCACGGCCGCCCGGGGACGCCGTCGACGACGCCGACGCCGCACCGGGTGAGGCCTGGGTCGACACCGAGGACGCGGACCGTACGCATGTACGACACCATACCGAAGTGTCCGGCCACACCCGGGGAGCACGAGCTGTGTGCCGCGAAGCCATGTGCCCACTCACCACAGCCTCGTAACTTCAAGCGCCATGATGGTTGTACGGCTCGACCTGCACGGGCGCACCGCACTGGTGACCGGGGGCGGCAGCGGGATCGGTGAGGCGTGCGCCATCCGGCTGGCCGAGGCGGGTGCGAAAGTCCTGGTCGCCGACATCGACGGGGAAGCCGCCGGGCGTGTCGCCGCGCAGGTCGGCGGGGTGCCGTACGAAGTTGACCTCGCGGGATCGGTGGAGGCGCTGCCCAAGGAGCTCGACGTGCTGGTCAACAATGCCGGGCTGCAACACGTCTCACCGCTGGAGTCCTTTGCTGACGAGCGCTTCGACCACCTGCTCCAGGTCATGCTCGGGGCAGCCTTCCGGCTGAGCAAGAGGGCGTTGCCGCACATGTACGCGCAGGGCTGGGGCCGGATCATCAACATCTCCTCGGTCCACGGCATGCGAGCGTCGGCCTTCAAGGCCGCATACGTGAGCGCGAAACACGGGCTGGAGGGGCTGTCCAAGGTGATCGCGGTGGAGGGGGCGCCGCATGGGGTGACCGCCAACTGCATCAACCCCGCTTATGTACGCACCCCACTGGTCGAGGGGCAGATCGCCGATCAGGCGCGTAGCCACGGGATCCCCGAGGCCGAGGTGATCGAAAAGATCATGTTGGCCAAGGCGGCGATCAAGCGACTCATCGAACCGGCCGAGGTTGCCGAGCTGGCAGCGTATCTTTGCACTCCAGCCGCCTCTTTCATCACCGGCACATCGATCGCGATGGACGGGGGCTGGACCGCGCAGTGATCATACGATTGGCTCCCAGCATGCTCACCAGCGATTTTCCCGAGGAGGCGCCAGCGCCCCGCGGCGGGCCATCCGGGTCCGCCACTGAGGTGTTCCTCGAGCTCCTCGCAAGAGAGGCAGCCCCGATCGAGTTCGAAGGGCCGCTGGTGCAAGCGCGTGCAAATGGAGCCAGTGCGGATGACTTGGCCGACCTGGAGGAGGCCAAAGCGGTCGCGTTGCGAGTCCGCGCGCTGCTGGAGCGGCGCCGGCGGCGGGAAGCCGAACTCTCGGGGCTCTTCGACACCGCAAGCGACCTCGCCGGGCTGCGCGATCTCGACGCGGTGCTGCACGCGATCGTCCACCGCGCCCGCAATCTGCTCGACACCGACGTCGCCTACATGACCTTGACCGACGAAGCGGCGGGCGACACGTACATGCGGGTCACCGACGGGTCGATCTCGGCGCGCTTTCAGAAGTTGCGGCTCGCGCTTGGTACCGGCCTGGGCGGTCTGGTCACCCAGACCGGAACCCCTTATGCGACCGCGAACTACGCCGAGGACCTCCGATTCCGGCACACCGGCGACATCGACGAGGGGGTGCGGGAAGAAGGCCTCGTCGCAATCCTGGGCGTGCCGTTGCGCTTGGGCTCCAGGGTGATCGGGGTGCTCTACGCGGCGAACCGGTCGGCCCGGCCTTTCGCCCGCGAAGAAGTCGCCCTCCTGGTTTCGCTTGCCGCGCATGCGGCCGTGGCCATCGACACCGCGCGACTGCTTGGGGAAACCCAGGCCGCACTTGCCGAGCTGTCCGCCGCACACGCGAAGATCTCCGCACACAGCGCGGATGTGGAGCGCGCGGCTGCCGCGCATGACCGGATGACAGCGCTCGTGGTGCGGGGCGGCGGTGTGGAAGAGGTGGCGGCTGCTGTCGCCGAGGTACTAGGCGGAGGCCTCCTGGTCCTCGACGCTGACGGACGCACGCTGGTGCGAGTGGGAGAGGTCGTGCCACCTGAGCGCCCAGCGATCGCCGAAGCGGTGTCCGCCTCGCGTTCGGATGGTCGCAGTGTCCGGCGCGGTTCACTGTGGTACGCCGCGATCGTTGCGGGCGCCTCGACCAGCGCCGCCGAAAACATGGGTGCGCTCGTGCTCCGCCCCGATCACGAGATGGGCGATGCCGACCAGCAGATCCTGGAGCGGGCCGCTCTAGTCACCGCCCTGCTTCTGCTCTTCCGGCGTACGGTTGCCGACGCCGAGGGCCGGGTCCGTGGCGAGCTGCTGGACGATCTGATCGCGCGTCCGGTCCGCGACGCGGATGTGTTGCGGGACAGGGCAAAGCGGCTTCACGTCGACCTCGACCGGCCACACGTGATGGTGTGTGTGGACGATCCTGAGGCGGCAACGGGAGCGGCGAGGCAGCGGGCGCTGTCTTGGGCCCACACCTTTGCCAGCGTGCGTTCCGGGCTCGCGGCCAGCCGCGACGGCCGGATCGTGCTGATGCTTCCCGGCGAGGAGGCAGGCTCATTGGCCCGGGCCGTGGCCAAAGATCTAGGCAAGGTGGTCGGCCGGGCGGTGACCGCGGGTGCAGCCGGGCCTGCGTCCGGTCCTGCCGATCTCGCGGCCGCGTTCAAGGAAGCGGACCATTGCGCGAGCGCCTTGGCCGCCCTGGGCCGGGCCGGAGACGGTGCGTCAACAGCAGAGCTGGGTTTTGTGGGTCTCCTGCTGGGATCGGTCCAACAGGGCAACGATGGCGATGTGACGGTGTTCCTCCGGTCGACCATCGGCGTGGTCGTCGACTACGACGCGAGGCGCGGGACGGCCCTCCTGCGGACTCTGGAGTGCTATTTCGGCAGCGGTGGCAGCCTCGCCAGGGCTGCCGAGCAACTGCATGTCCACGTCAACACCGTGACGCAGCGGCTCGAGCGGGTGGCCCAATTGCTCGGCCCAGACTGGCAGAAGCCCGAGCGGGCGCTCGAAGTACAGCTCGCGCTGCGATTGCACCGGCTGCGTTCCCTCCAATAGCACCCGTGCAGTGTCTAAGAGGGCATGCGCTTAAGGTGACTTGATCCCGGCCAATACGGTGTCGACGACCTGTTCGGGCAAGGCGTCGTTGTCCAGGCGCGGGTTCCACCGCATCATGCGGCTCGCCAGCACCGGCCCGGTCAGGGTGGCTGCCACGACCTCGATGTCGATGTCCGCGCGGAGCTCACCGTCGGCGATGCCCTGCCGGAGAACTTCGCGCATTACCTCGCGGCGCGGCTCGATGACGGCTTGCCAGAGTTCATAGGCGGATTCGCTTCGCACGATCTCCGGAAGTATGCACGGGAAAATCTTCGCCGCCCGTTCGTCTCCGGTGGAAACCTTGGACAGCAGTGAGATCAACCGTTCCCGGACACCTTCCCCCGTGGGCTGCGGGGGCGGGCCTTTCAGCTCCTTGATCGCGTCGGCAAGCATGGCCTGCTTGTTCGGCCAGCGCCGGTAGATGGTGGCCTTGCCAACTCCGGCGCGCGCGGCCACTGCCTCGATGGAGAGCGCGTCCACGCTCATTCCCTCGGAGATGAGCTCCAGGATGGCGTCGATGATCGCCTCATGCGCACGGGCACTGCGCGGACGTCCGATCCGCACAGTGTCCGTGGCATGAGGCGTCAAAGTCATCGACGCGACCCTACTAGCTCCGGCTCGGGAACCGATGCAGGGGCGGCCGCCGTCTTTGCCGGCAGCCAGATCAGGGAAACCACGACCCCGATCGCGGCCACGATGGCCGAACCCCATGCCGCCCAGTGCATCGCGTTGATGAAGGCGGCGTTCGCGGCGTCGATCAGCGGCCCGGCAGCGGCCCCAATGTTGGGTACGACACCGTAGGCACCGGTGATGGACTCGCTGGCGGCGTCCTGAACCGGCTCCGGCAGACCCGCGATGGGCGAGGTCATCTGGCTCCGGTAGACGCCGGCCACGATCGACCCGAGCACCGCGATGCCCAGTGCCGCCGACACCTGGCGGACCGTGTTCGACACCGCCGAGCCGACGCCCGCCTTCTCTCGCGGCAGGCTCGCCATGATGGTGTTCATCGCGGGTGGCATGACACTGGCCATGCCGACGCCCATCAGGAAGAAGTTCGCGACGATCACCCATACCGGGGTGTCGATCTCCCAGAACGCCATCAGCGCGAACATGGTGCCGGAGAGCAGGATTCCGCCCGCGGAAACCGCTCGCCCGCCGAACTTCTTCACGAACGTCATGCTCAGCGGCGCGAAAATCATCTGCCCAACGGCGAATGGCACCAGCAGCGCGCCCGTCTCCATCGGCGAGAAGCCTCGCACGGCCTGCAAATAGAGGCCGCCGAAGAAGAACGAACCCATGGCGGCGAAGAACACCAGACCGATACTCGCGACCGAAGCCGAGAACCGCGCGTTCTTGAACAGCTTCACGTCAAGCGACGGATGGGTGCTGCGCGACTCCAGGAACAGGAAGAGGCTAAGCACGGCCAGGCCGCCAAGAATGAACGCCCACACCGAAACCCGGCCGAAGCCGTGCTCGCCACCGTCGACGATGCCATAGGTGAGCGTCACCAGGCCGACCACCGACAGCACCACGCCGACGAGGTCCACCTTGCCGGGCTGTGGGTCACGCGATTCCGGTACCAGGATGGCGACAGCCACCAGGCCGGCCAGAATGATCGGCACGTTGATCAGGAAGACCGAGCCCCACCAGTAGTGCTCAAGAAGGAACCCGCCGAGCAGCGGGCCGATGGCGACGGCGAGACCGACCGAGCCGGTCCAGATGCCGATCGCCTTGCCGCGCTCACTCGGGTCGAAGACGTTGGAAATGATGGATAGGGTCACCGGCATGATGGCGGCGCCACCGAGACCCATGAAGGCCCGCGCAGCTATGAGCTGGCCCGGGTCCTGCGAGTAGGCGGACAGCAACGATGCCAGTCCAAACAGGACCAGACCGGTGAGCAGCATGCGCTTACGCCCCCACCGGTCGCCCAGCACGCCGAAACTGAACAGCAGCCCGGCGAAGACAAGGGTGTATGAGTTGATCGACCACTCAAGCTCACTCTGGGTAGCGCCTAGACCGTGCACCGGGTCGGCCAGCGTACGCATGGCGACGTTTAGCACCGTGTTGTCCAGCACGACGACGAGCAAACTTATGACAAGGACACCAAGAATCGCCCAGCGTCTCGGGTGCCCTGTGTTTTCGGTAATCACCCGCCTCACGTTACGCTTCGCACATCCGATACGGCACGGTTCCGTATCGGATGTGATTCAGGCCACGTTCTACTTCCGTTTGAGGAACGTGCCCCATACTCCGCGCCGGAAAAGCAGCACGGCCGCAACGAAAATCGCGCCGGTGACCAACCCGATCTGGTCGAAGCCGGAGAAGGAAAGGAAATCCTCGAGCCGCACCAGGAAGCCCGCGCCAAGCACCCCGCCCCACAGCGTGCCGATGCCGCCGAGCACCACCACGATCACGGCCTTGCCGGAAGTGGTCCAGTGCAACACATCCAGCGACACAAACCGGTGCCCCATCGCGAAGAGTCCGCCCCCGAGCCCGGCCAGAAAAGCCGAGAGCATGAAGGCCATCAGTTTGTACCAATGAACGGGATACCCGAGCGCACGAGCCCGAGAAGGGTTGTCGCGGATCGCGACCAGCACGCGCCCGAAGGGTGAGTGGACGATCCGCCAGGCGAGGAAGAGTCCACCCGCGACGATCGGCAGTGCCGCGTAGTAGAAGTAGTAGTTGTCGGCGATAGCCCTGGGAACACTCTGCAGCCCGTTCTCTCCCCCGGTCAGCGAGCTCCACTTGTTCGCGATCACGTAGATCATCTGGGCGAAGGCGAGCGTCACCATAGCGAAGTAGATCCCGGTGCGTTTGACGGCCAGGTAACCGATCGGCACCGCCAGAATCGTCGCCACCAACGCTCCACTTAGGACGGCCAGCGGGAAGGGAAAGTGCCAATGGATCGCGGCGAGGCCGGTGGCGTAAGCCGATGCGCCCCAGAAAGCGGCGTGCCCAAAGGACAGTAGGCCCACATAGCCGAGTAGGAGGTCGATCGCGACCGCGAAGAGCGCCCAGCACAGGATCTCCACCGCGACAGCGGGATAGAGCCCGTTCGGCAGCCACAGCGCGACAATCACCGCCACCGCCAACAGAATCCAGCGGGCCCACTTGCCCGTGATCCACATCCCCATAGGTCTCAATCCGCGGCCATTTTTGAGACCTGGCGGGATGTGGATCACGTCGGAGGGTCGCGCGCCGGGTGACGACGTGAGCTCAGTGGGTGGGGCCTCATGCGTCATGCGGGAGACTCCTCTCGGCCGAAGAGGCCGGCCGGGCGCCACAGCAACACGGCCGCCATCACGAGATAGACCAGGATCTGCGACAGCAGCGCGCTGTCCAGGTAGGCCTCGCTGAGGGCCTGCAGCACCCCGATCACGAAGGCCGCCGCCACCGAGCCGAAGATCGAGCCGAGTCCGCCGATCACCACCACGGCAAAGACCACGATGATCAGGTCTGCTCCCATGAGCGGGTTGACCGCTCGCATCGGTGCGGCGAGCACCCCGGCCAGAGCGGCCAGGGCAACACCAAAGCCGAAGACCGGGGTTACCCATCGGCCGACGTTGATTCCGAGCGCTCCGGTCAACTCAGGGCGTTCTGTTGCCGCTCGTACCACCATGCCGATCCGGGTCCGGGACAGCAGCAACCAAACTCCGACGCATGCCGCTGCCGCCATCCCGAGCACGAAGACGCGGTAGGTCGGGAAGTCGAAGACGCCGAGGTCCTGTGAACCGGTCAGACCGGCGGGCGTCGGGTACGGGCTGGACTGCACGCCGAACTTCCACTTAACCAGGTCCTGCAGGATCAGGGTGAGGCCGAAGGTGAGCAGGAAGTTATAGAGCGGGTCCAATTTGGTGAGCCGCTTGACCAGAGTTCGCTCGAGCACCATGCCCAGCGCACCCAGGGCGAGCGGCACCACGATCAGCGCCGCCCAGAACGGAATCCCTTGCACCATAAGCGCGCCGAAGGCACCGAGCATGTAGATCGCGCCGTGGGCGAAGTTCACCACCCTGAGCATGCCGAAGATGACGGCAAGGCCCAGGGCGAGGAGAGCCAGGAAGCTCCCCCCGACCAGGCCGTTGAAAATGTGTTGCAGCATCAGAGCTTGCAATCCGCCGAAGGAGCCCGGAAAGCCTCAGCGGCCGGAATGGTCTTGAGCACCTTCACGTAGTCCCACGGCTCACTGACCTCTTTGGACGGTTTGACCTGAGCGAGGTAGGCGTCGTGCACCACGCGGTGGTCCTCGGCCCGGATCTTGCCGCTGCGCAGGAAGACATCCTCGATCTGCTTGCCCTCGAGGTGCTTCACGATGTCGTCGGCGTTGTCCGTCCCGGTGGCCTGGACAGCTTCCAAGTATTGCAGCGCGGCGGAGTAGTTGGCCGCGTGCGCGAAGGTGGGCCTGGTACCGGTCGCCTGGAAGAACCGATCGGCGAACTCCCGGTTCTTCAGATCCCAGTTCCAGTACCACGCATCCGTATACGTCGTGCCGGCAAGCGCGTCAGGCGTGAGCGAGTGGATGTCGGTGAGGAACATCAGGCCCACGGCGAGCCCCACATTCTTGTCCCGCAGCTTGAACTCGTTGTACTGCTTCACCAGTGCGACCAGCTCCGCACCGGCCTGCATGGTGCCCAGCACATCCGGCTTCGGGGTCAGGTTCGGAGCCTTGAGCAGGTACGTGGAGAAGTCCCCGGACGCGTTCGGGAACGGTGCGGCGTCCTTGGCAACGACACTGCCACCCGCCTTCTTGATCGCCGCCTCGAACGAGGCCGTCATGTCCTGGCCGAACTGGTAGTCGGGGTAGACCAGGTACCAGGTCTTCGACCCCTGATCCGTGACGGTCTTGCCGGTCCCGTTGGCGAGCATGTAGGTGTCGTAGGCGTAGTGGAAGGTGTATTTGTTGCACGCCTTGCCGGTCAGGTCGGTGGTGGCGGCGGTGATGTTGAAGTAGAGCTTCTTCTTCTCCTTGGCCACATCCGCCACCTTCAACGCGGCCGAAGACGTTGGCACGTCAAGGATCGCGTCGACGGCCTTGCGGTCATAGAGCTCGGCGGCCTTGGCGTTGGCGACGTCGGGCTTGTTCTGGTGGTCGACCGATTCGATGGTCGCGTTCTTCACGACCGCCTTCTCGCCGTACTTGGCCTTGTAGTCGGCGATCGCCAGCTCGACCGCCTTGACCGAGTTCTTCCCCGACAGCTGGGCGTAGACGCCGGACTGGTCGTTGAGCACGCCGAAGACGATCTTGTCGTCGCTGAGCTTGCCGGAGCCACCGGTCGACGGGCCACCGCCCCCACAACCCGCCGCCACCAGGGCGACGCCACATAACAGAGCCATCCTGCGCATCTATTCACACTCCTAGATAGGTAAGTAGGTCTTTGTCTTCCGGCGACGTCTCGCGCACGCCACCCGAGGCGAGCAGGTAGTAGCGATCGGCCACACCCGCGGCGAATTGCAGGTTCTGTTCCACGAGCAGCACGGCGATGCCCTGCTGCTTGGCCTTGCGCAGGATTTCGCCGACCTGCTCCACCAGCAGGGGCGACAGGCCTTCGGTGGGTTCGTCACACAGCAGCAACCGCGATCCCATCCGCAGCACCCGCGCCAGGGCAAGCATCTGCTGTTCGCCACCTGAGAGCTTGGTGGCGGCCGATCCCCTTCGCGCATACAGATTGGGGAAGGCCTCATAGACCTGCTCCAGCGACCAGCCATTGCGAAGCGTTGGCAGCGTTAGACTTTCGGCCACGGTCAAGGTGGCGTAGGCGCCTCGATCGTCGGGCACCCAGCCCAGCCCCAGTCGCGCTCGCCGGTAGGACGGCAACCGGCCGAGGTCCTGACCATCGAAGGAAACCTTGCCGGTAAAGGGATGCAGCCCCATCAGGCACCGCAGCAACGTGGTCTTGCCCGCACCGTTGCGCCCGCAGAGGGTGACCACCTCACCCTCGTCAATGGATAGTGAGATCGAGCGCAGCACCTGCGCCTCACCGTAGGACGCGGAAAGATCGTCAATGCGCAGCATGCGAGGTGCTCCCCAGGTAGGCGGCGATCACGCGTTCGTCGGCGCGAACTTCGGCATAGGTCCCTTCGGCGAGCACCTTTCCGGCCTGTAGCACGCTGACCCGGTCTGCGAGTGCGCCTACCACGCCCATGTTGTGCTCGACCATGACGACCGTCCGGCCCTCGCGCACCCGCGCTATCAGCTCGATGGTGCGGTCGACATCCTCCAGCCCCATCCCGGCCGTCGGCTCGTCGAGCAACAACACCGTTGGGGAGAGCGCCAGGGCGAGCCCGAGTTCGAGTGCCCGCTTACGGCCGTAGGCCAGACTGTCCGCAGTGGACAGTTGATGCTCCTGCAGCCCAACCATTTCCAACAGCTCGCGGGCACGGGCGGTGTGCCGGTGCATCAGCTTTTCCGACCGCCAGAACTTCCAGCCGTCACGGCTGGCCGCCTGGAGTGCGAGCTCCACATGCTCGCAGGCGGTGAGCTGGCCGAAGAGGCTGGTGATCTGGAATGAGCGGGCCACCCCGAGCCGGGCCACCCGCTCGGGCGGAAGCCCGGTGACGTCGCGCCCGGCCAACTCGATGCGGCCTGCACTCGGTACCAAGAAACCGCTCAAAAGATTGAAAAGCGTCGTCTTGCCTGCGCCATTCGGGCCCACGAGCGCGTGCACAGTCCCCGCCGACACATCCAGGTCGACGTTATCCACGGCGCGGAAGCCGCGGAAGTCGCGAGTGAGTCCACGCGCGGCGAGGGCTAACGGCTCTGTCATGAGGCTGAAACGTACGGCGGGCCAGGATCACCAGCTATGTAGTGCTGTCACACATTCCGGCATGATTCCACGGGTTGGGCACACAGGTCGGCCCCTAGTGGAAGGATCGGAGCCATGGCCAATCCATCGGGCAAGCCGAGCTGGGCCGATCTCCAGACCACGGACCTCGGCGCGGCGACGAAGTTCTATACGCAGCTGTTCGGCTGGACCGCTGAAGTCCAGCCGGAGCCGGAGGCACTTGGATACACGCTGTTCCGGGTCGGCGGCAAACAGGTGGCCGGGGCCGGGCCGATCCAGGCCGAAGGCACACCTCCCATGTGGACAACCTACGTAGCAACCGATGACGCTAACGCGGTCACTGCCAAGGTCGAAGCGGCCGGCGGCAAGGTCCTCTCCCCGCCTTTCGACGTGCTCGACTTCGGTCGGATGGCGGTCTTCATGGACCAGGCCGGTGCTGTCTTCGCTGTCTGGCAGGCGGGCACGCATCCGGGTGGCGAGGTCTTCGATGTGCCCGGCGCGTTCAGCTGGGCCGAGCTGACCACCCGCGATCCTCAGGGCTCAAAGGAGTTCTACGGCCACGTGTTCGGCTGGACCGGCGAGGACCGGCCGGGCGTGCTCTCCGAGGGCATGTACACAACGTTCTCGCTCAACGGGCAGCCCGCCGCCGGGATGATCGAGATGGCCGGGCCGATGTTCCCCCCGGACGAGCCGCCGCACTGGGTGAACTACTTCAATGTCGTCGACTGTGACGCCAGCGCCGCCAAGGTCGAGCAGATGGGCGGCAAGGTGGTGGTGCCACCGACCGACATTCCACCCGGGAGATTCGCCGTGGTGGGCGATCCGCAGGGCGCCATGTTCTGCATCATCAAAGCCGATCCCAACTTCACGCCTTGAGATGACAGGAGGCCTCTCCGCCAGGAGAGGCCTCCTTCTCAAAACGTTGGGCGCTAGAGGGTCAGCGTCCAGGAGTTGATGTAGCCGGTGTCGATCGACGCCGCGTCACGCACGCGCAGCCGCCACAGACCGTTCTTGACCTCACTCGACAGATTGCGGGTGTAGGTCGCGACCAGGTTGTCGGCGCTGCCGCCGGACCTGTTGTGCAGGTTGTAGACCGAGCCGTCCGGCGCGATCAGGTCCACTACCAGGTCACCCCGGTAGGTGTGCACGATGTTCACCGCGATCGTCGAGGTGGCCGAGCCGTTGCCCGAGCAACCCGAGATCGTGATGTTGCTGTACACCGTGGTGTTGTCCGGAATGGAGACGTCGGTGCCGTTGGTGACCGCACCGCAGCCGCCGACCGCGTTGACCGTCCACGTGAAGCTTGCCGAGCCGCTGCCGCCACCGGTGGCCGTGATGGTGACGTTGTAGCTGCCGGCCGTGCTGGGCGTACCGGTGACCTGCCCGGTCGAGGAGTTGATGGACAGACCCGGTGGGAGTCCGGTGGCCGACCAGCTGTAAGGCGGGGTGCCGCCGCTCGCGCTGTTGTTCAGCGTGACCGCGGTGCCGACCGTGCTGATCTGGTTGCCCGGGTTGGCGACCGTCGGGCCGCCGGGTGCCGATTGACAGCCGCCAATGGTGTTGGCGTTGGTGCAGATGGTCGAGGCGAAGTACTGGACCTCGGTGTAGACGCCGGGCGCCTGCGGCCGCGCGCAGCCGATGCCCCAGCTGACGATGCCGATCTGGATCCACTCGCCGGCCGCATTGCGCTTGGTCATCGGGCCACCGGAGTCGCCCTGGCAGGTGTCCACGCCACCGTTGGTCCAGTTACCGGCGCAGATCTCCTCGGCCGCGATCAGCCCCGAGTACCCGCTGGCGCTGGCGCACTGGGAGTCGGTGATGAACGGGACCATGGCCTTGAGCAGGTAGCGCTGCTGGCCGCCGCCCTCGGTGGCCGCACCCCAGCCCATGACCTGGAAGTTGCCGCTGTGCAGGGACGTGTCGGTGGCGAGCTTCAACAGCGGGACGCCGTTGATCGGGCTGGACATCCGGATCAGCGCCCAGTCCTTGCCGTCACCGTTGTAGCCCGGAGCCCGCAGGACGTAGTTGGACTGACGGGTGGTGCGGTTCGGGTCCTGCAGGTCGACCGCGCCCTGGGTGATGGTGATCGACGTGTTGTTGCCGGTGGAGCCGACGCAATGCGCGGCGGTCAGGATCAGCGTGGGTGTATAGAGCGCCCCGCCACAACCCATGGACAACCGAACCATCCAGGGGAACTCCCCTTGCGCCGCCGGAGTGCCCCCGACGACCTGCGGCCAGACAGTGTCGTCGGCCTGGGCGGGAGCGGTGGCCACAGTAGCCATCGTCACGCCCAGCAGCGCCACTACCCCTACCCGCAGGGCAGCACGTAGTGCTTGTCTCACTTGTCCCTCCCTCAGTAGACCCGGGGATGACCGGGCTTGCGAGGAAGGTATGTGATTTCAGCGATACTTAGCAATATTGAAAACTATGATTTACACACGGTAACCATTCATTGACATTCCTAGGGGGCGTTCGGCCCGACGTCGGCTGTCGTTAGTGGACGGCGCTGGGTGCCGCCGGAGGTGAACTCGTCGGCTCCGACGTCGTTGGCACCGGCCCGCGTGAACAGATCGAAGTCGAGCGTCACCTGCGGATAGGAGCCGGCCGCGGTGTCAACCGCGGGACTTGACGCGCTGCCCAGCCGGTAGAGGCCGCCCGAATCGGTGATCAGACCTGGGTTCACCGACCGGTACCCGCTGGAAGGCATGTCACCGCCGGTGCCACCCCAGATGATGTTGCCTTGCCAGCGCAGATTGCTGCCCTTGCTGACGTCGACCAGCGCGCCGGAACCGCTGCCCTGGAAGATGTTGTTGGCCCAGGTGCAGTTGTCCGGACCGTAGGTGTTACCGGAACCTATCTCCAGCAACGTTCCGCTGCCCCGGATCGTGTTGAAGGCGAAGAGCACGCGATCGGGCCGGGCATGCGCGGTCGACCCGCTCGTGTCATCGATGATCGTGCCCGAGCCGGCGATGACATGGCTGTTCTGCACGAGGTTGTTGACGATCACGTGATCGTTGTCGTAGTACCGGATCCCCGACCCCAGGCCGATGTTGCCCTCGACTCGGTTGCGGTTGCCGTGGCGCAGCACGATCCAGCCCTCGCTGTTGCGCAAGGTGTTGTACCGGATCACGTTGTCCGAGGACTTCACCGAAATCGCTTCCGAGTCCCCGTTGGCCTGCACGAAGAGGTTGTACTCCACCGTGGCGAAGGCCGAGGAGAGGTTGCGATAGCTGTAGCCGAGCCGGATCGACTCGCCGCCGTTGGCCCCGCTGAAGGTGTGGTTGAAGAAGTAGTTGTGGTGGATCCAGGTCCGCTGGGCCATATCGTTCGCACCCGGCCCGGAGACCTGTAGGAAAACGCCTTCACTGCTGCGGTTCTGGAAGGTGTTGTAGCCCACCTCGTTGTCGTGCCCGGTCACCGTGACCCAGTTGCCGCCACTGGTCAGCTGCACCACATTGCGGCGGAACTTGACGTGATGTGCGTTGCCCGGAATGTTGGTGCTGCCCGAATGCATGAGCCGGAAACCTTCGATCGCTACATACGACACTCCGCCGAGCGAGAAGCCCGACGAGCCTCGGATCTCAGCTCCACCAACGTTTTGTGCCGCGATCACGATGGGTGCCGTGGCAGTGCCGGAGCGGTTTATCGAGATCGACGAGCTCGCGGTGTAGACACCGTTGGTGAGCTCGATCCGGTCACCCGGGTTGGCCGAGTTGATCGCGGATTGCAGCTGCGACAACGAAGAGACCACGATCGTGCCCGGTGGTGAACCGGCCTGAACGTTGAGCCGGTCCAGGTTCGGGCCGCCGGTGGCCGACGACGAGGTGAGCCGGATCGTGTTGGTGCCGGCGGTCAGGGCGGCGCCGACGGATTGAGTGCTCCAGGTCGTCCACGCCCCGGTGGGCGGGAAGGACAACGTTCCAACGGCGGATCCGTTCACCGTCACCGACATCGGCCGGTTTGCCGTGGTGCCGTTGGCATAGCGAACCACGAGGGAGAAAGAGCCTGCCGCGGATGAGACAGCGAACTGAACATACGACCCGGCCACATTGTCGACGTTGACGAACCCAGTCCCGGTGAACCCGGCATGGTTGGACTCCATCACCCCTTGCGAGATCGTGGCGTCCTCTGCCTGCACCTCGCCGGTGGGTGGCGGCCCGGAGGCATCGGACTCGAGGTAATCCAGGTTGGGCCCGCCGTTAGCGGTAGTGGAAGTCAGGCGCACGGTGTGACTGCCCGCGCCCAGGGCGAGCGGGACAGCCTTCGTCATCCAGGTGGTCCAGGCTCCGGTCCCGGGAAAGTCAACTCCTGCGCCGTTGACCGACATCGGCCGGTTCGTGGTGGTGCCGTTGGCATAGCGGATGTCGACGCTTGTCACCGGACCGGTAACCGTGAACTCCAGGTAGGAGCCGACGACATTGTCGACGTTGACGAACCCGGTCCCGGAGAACCCGGCATGGTTGGACTCCACCACGCCCTGCGAGATCGTGGCGCTCTCCGCCTCGATGCGGACGGGGGCGGCGGCCAGGCTGGCCGGCGCGGCGATGGTGAACAGGGCGAAAGGCGCGAGCACAGTCAGGGCAAGTGCCGCTTTCATCGGTCGGTCCTCCTGGAGTCAAGGAGAGAACGTCGGCGGCACGACCGGCGATGCGAATATGTCGATTGAGCTTAACTCAGTGGGCGATGGCGGACACCACCATGTAGCCCTGATCCAGGGGAATACCTTCCGCTGTCTTGAAACCGCGCAGGTGCTCGAAAGCGGCCTGTTTGAACGCCTCGGCGTCTTGCGGCGAGAGCTGCTCCAGGAACCAGCGCTGACCATGCGACCAGGCCCAGCTCCACCAGGCTTCCTCGTCCGGGAAGTCCACGTGGAAGGACTCGTGGTGGACCACACGGTCACGCAGACCGGCCTCTTCGAATAGCTCGTCCATCTGCTCCGAGCTGGGGATGTCCAACGGGATCGGTGCCAAACCGAAGCGGGACACCAACTCTGAGAAGAAGTTCCACTGCGGGCCGCCGCCGGTCGGAGCGGAGGCGAGCATCCGCCCGCCGGGCCGCAGCACCCGGGCGATCTCGGTCAGCCCGGGCCGCATGCCGACGAAAGCCAGGCCCGCGCCGCACAGCGCCACGTCAAAGGAATCGTCCAGAAAGGACATGTCCTCGCCGTCCATCACTCGGGCTTCAGCATGGGTGAGCCCGGCCGCTTGCAACGCCTCGCGGGCGATCTCTGCCATCTGCGAGACGATGTCGATCCCGACCGCCACTCCGGCCGGGCCGACGGCCCGGGCCGCGGGGATTAGCGACGCGCCCTTGCCACAGGCAATGTCGAGCACCCGCTCGCCCGGCTGCAGGGCGGCCAGCTCAACCATGCGCTCGCCCATCACCTCGAAATAGGGCACCACCGTCTCGTAGCTCTGAGCGGCCCGGTGCCAAAGGTCAATAATCTTGACGTCGGTCACGCCGTGGACGATACCGTGGGCCGCATGGATCAACTTGTACTTAGCCAATCAGGACGGACGCTCGCCGGAATCCTGCTCCTTGCCCTGGTCACGATCGAAACCGGCGGCATCTACCTCACGAGGGTCGCGCAGGGCGGCACGCCGCTCACCGAGTTTCAGAAGTCGTTTGCCCGTGCAGGTCACGGTCACGCGGGCATCCTGGTCGTGCTGTCGCTGGTGATCCAGCTCTACGTCGACATCAGCGGCCTGACCGGGTTCCTGGAGTGGGTGGCCCGCAGCGGTGTGCCAATCGCAGCCATTCTCATGCCCGCCGGATTCTTTTTCAGCTCGATGGGTCGAGGCCTGGAGAAGCCCAACAAGCTGATGTGGCTCGTGTGGATTGGCGCACTAAGCCTGGCGGCGGGTGTCACCGCCCTGGGGCTTGGGCTTTTAATCAACGGGTGAGCTTCACCTACACCGAGGTCGGCCGGACTCGCAATGACGATCTTCCGGCCGGCTACCGGCATGTCCGCAGGCATGCCGTCGTCGGCCAGGGCGACGCCACCTTCCGGGCGGTCGTCGCCGGCATGCGAGATTTCGGGATCCACCGGCTGGCCGGGATGCGGATCCGCACGCACGGGGCACCACGATTGGGCAGTGAATTCCAGACCGGGCTTGGATTTTCCAAAGCGCGGCTATGGGTACCATGCCGAATCGTCTGGTTCATCGACACACCAGCCGCATACGGCTACGGCTTCGGCACCATGCCGGGGCATCCCGAGCGCGGCGAGGAGGCCTTCGAGGTGACCTTGCGCGGCAATGGCGAAGTGCACTTCGACATCCGCGCGTTCAGCCGCCCGGCCACCTGGTATGCGCGCCTCGGCGGCCCGGTGACAACCATGGCGCAGAGCTGGGCCACGGATCGATATCTCACCTCGGCACACAAACTGGCTAGCCCCACCTGACGCGGGCGTTCTCGCGCCAATGGTCCAGGCCCCTCGCGGAGCCCTGCACGTCAAGGCCCTCCAGCGGTCGCCTGTTCCACAGCAGCAGGTAGAGGTCGAAGGTGGAGCCGCTGATCCGGCAGTCAGCCGGGTCGGTGCCGTCGACCACGGCCGGCCCGTCGCCGTCGACGGTCACCCGCCACGATTGCGGGCCGTCCGTGCTGACCAACTCAAACGAATACGGCTCTGCCGAAGTCATCCGCGCCGGCCGGCGGGCAAAGAACCCGTTCAGGATCTCGTCGATGCCGTCGGCGGCGAAGTCGGGCGCGGTCTCGTTCACCAGATCGGTCACGCTCTGCGCGTCGACCCGGTGGATCGCCGTCTCGTGAGCCTGCCGGCGAGCCCAGAACCGGGTGCCTTTGGGACCGGGGAGGAAGCTGAAATACTCCGCATCCGGATCGGCCGCCTCGAGCGCTTGCAGTAATTGGGCGTGGCCTTCCCGGTACCAGCCAAGCAGGCTCTTGTCTTCGGCCGGCCAGATGGCGAAGCTCTCCGTGTTCAGGATCGGGCGGGCTTGCACCACATGGCTGTGTGCCCACCGATGCACCTCACCGACATGACGCACGAGGTCGCGCACCGTCCACTCCGGACAGGTCGGCACCTGTGCCTCGAACCCCGTCGCCTCCGCCGAATCGGCGAGCATCATGCCCTCCGTGCGGAGTACCTCTATGTGCTCATGGAGCTCCATGACGGATAGGGTAGTCCTCGTGAAGATCACCACAGGGGCCCAGTTGCGGGAACTTCTCGGCGAGCCGATGCCGCGGGCCGTCAGCAAGGAACGGGTGTCGCTGCACGAACGCGACAAGGAATGGCTGGCCGCCTCGCCTTTCTGCGTCATGAGCACCACCGACGCCGCCGGCAAGTGCGATGCCTCGCCGAAGGGCGATCCGCCCGGGTTCGTGCACGTCATCGACGACGACACGATCGCCATCCCGGAGCGGCCGGGCAACAAACGTGCCGACGGCTACCTCAACATCCTGAGCAATCCGCATGTCGGGTTGCTTTTCCTGGTACCGGGCCGAGGCGAGACGCTACGCATCAACGGCCGTGCCCACCTGGTGAGCGATGCTCCCTTCTTCGACAAGATGATCGTCAAGGGTCACCGGCCGATTCTCGCCGTCGTGGTGGAGATCGAGCAGATCTTCTTCCACTGTTCCAAGGCCTTTCTGCGCTCGAAGCTGTGGAAGCCCGAGACCTGGAACCCCGACGTGCTCCCGCCGCATCCGGTCCTTGTCAAGGAGGTCCAAGACATCCCGGAGACGCTGGAGCAGCTCCAGGCGCACTACGGCCCGTCCTACGAGGCCAACCTATACAAGCAGGTCAAGTAGCTGACCAATGTACCCACAAACGTGGGTACATTGGTATAGGATTGGCGCCATGCGAGACATCCTTACCGTTCGTGAGACCCTTGAGCAGCTGTCAGCGGTGCTCGAAGACTTCCGCAAGGGCGCGACCGAGCCTGTCGCGATCGGTTCTCGTCGGCATCGCGAGGCGGTGATTGTTCCTGCGGCGCTATGGGATTCGCTTGTCAGCGAACGTCGCCGTGTCTCCGAGCAGGTCGATGCATCCCTTCGTCTTGAAGGCCTGGCCCGAAGCGAAGCCGCGCGGATAATCAACGATCGCTACGTCAATGGCGACATAGATGTAGATGAGATGGTCCGGCAGACAATCGCCCTACACTCCAGCGGGGCCCCAGCTGAATGACCGTCGATCCTTACGTTGATCCGAGGACTGGCGTCCTCATCAACAAGCTGGGGATTGCCGACGCTGATCAGCTTCAGCAGGCTGTAGCTGACGTGTCGGCAGCCCGACTGGGACAACTTGCCATACGACCATTGGCTGGACTCTATGACCTTGTCCACTTGCGACAGTTCCACAAACGCATCTTCGGTGATGTGTTTGCTTGGGCTGGCCAGATCCGCAGCGTGCAGATCTTCAAGGAGACTGGATTCTGTCTACCGCAGCACATCGAAAGCTACGCCGCTGACGAGTTCGCCAAGCTTGCCAAGGACGACTACCTGAAAAACCTCCCGCTGCACCAGTTCGTCCAGAAACTGGCCTACTACCACGCAGAAATTAATGAGATGCACCCGTTTCGCGAAGGCAACGGCCGAGCACAACGCGCGTTCCTCCGCCAACTCGCCTCCGATGCGGGCTATCAACTTGACTGGAACCTAATCGACGCCGAGGAAAACACCAGTGCGGCGGTTGCCGCTCATCAGGGAGATCTGGAGCCGCTGACACGACTTCTGGCCGTCATCGTGAAGTCGGCGGGCGCCCACCATTAGGAACTGTCGTCGGTCAGTAGGTCAAGTAGCTGCTTTGCATTGCGCTGGGCGTAGTCGGAGTAGCAGTTGTTCATCAGGATATGCGTCTCCTTCGTGCCCTCGGCCAGCTTTCTCAACTTGGGCGCCCAGTCCTTGAGCTCGCGCTCGGAGTACTCGTAGCCGAACTTCTCGTGGATGTCCTTGCTGGTCCACTTGTCGCTGTGGCCGTGGAATCGCACCATGGCCACGTCAGCGGTCGCCTCGACCACGGGTGGGATCGAGCTCTTGTGGCCCTGCGGCATGTCCACGCAGACGAAGGGCAGCCGGTGCTTACGCAGGAATTCAAGGGTCTCGTCCTTGTTGGTCCCCTCGAACCAGGACGCATGCCGGAACTCGACCGCGATTTTCAATGGGCTGCAACGCTTCTGCACCTCAAGGACATACTCCTTGTTCGATCGCCGGATGGTGAACCACGGCGGGAACTGGAATAGCAGCACACCCAGCTTCTTGGCCTCCACAAGCGGATCCAGCGCGGAGAGGAATCTGGTCCAGATCTCCTCGTATACCTGTGGCTCCACGTCCTTGGGATAGACGTTGGCCTTCTCCGTCTCCGGGCGGATGTCCTTGTAGATGGCCGAGACCTTGGTCGGGTGCCCGGTCAGCAGGCTGAAAGCCTTGATGTTGAAGGTGAAGTCCTTGGGCGTGCGGGCGGCCCACAACGCGGCCGTCTGCTCGGCGGGCGGGGCGTAGTAGGTGGCGTCCACTTCCACGATGGGGAACTGCTTGGCATAGAACTCCAGCCGCTTCTCCGGATTGTTCGCGTCCTTGGGGTACCAACCCGAGTCCAGCAGCGTTCGATCCGTCCACGAGGCAGTCCCGATTTGGATCTTTCCCATGTGACACATCCTCCCACTAAGCTAATGGCATGGCTCGGCCAAATGAGGTGGTTGGGGCGCTTTTGCTGGAGTATGCCGATCTGCTCTCCATGACCGGCGGCCAGGCATTCAAAGCGCGCGCCTACGAGAAGGCGGCCAAGGCCGTCAGCGGTCATCACGCAGACATATCAACCCTCGATCTCAAAGAACTCGAGGGCATCGCCAATGTGGGCAAGTCGACCGCTGCGAAGATTCTGGAGTTCGTCCAGACCGGACAGATCTCCGCGCTCGAGAAGATGCGGGAGAAGCTGCCCGCTGGCCTGCGCACCCTGATGGACATCCCCGGGATGGGCCCGCAGAAGGCGATAACGCTGCATCGCGAGCTCGGCATCGGCTCGATAGAGGAGCTCGTCGCCGCGATCGAGGCCGGCCAGCTCGAGGAGCTGAAAGGCTTTGGCCCCAAGACCTCCGAGAAGATCCTGCACGGCATCGAGCTGCTGAAGAGCGACACCGGTCGCGTGCTCATCAGCACCGCGATGGAGGTGGCTGAGGAGATCATCGCCGATCTGTCCAAGGTTCCGGGGACGTTGAAGATCACCTATGCGGGGTCGCTGCGGCGGATGAAGGAGAGCATCGGCGACGTCGACATCCTTGCCGCGGCTGAGGATTCGACCGCGTTGATGGAGAAATTCGCCAAGACTCCGCTGAGCGAGGTCATCGTCAAGGGGCCGGCCAAGACTTCGATCCGGACGGCTCGGGGGCTTCAAGTGGACTTGAGAGTGGTACCCGAAAAGTCATGGGGTGCAGCTCTTATGTATTTCACCGGATCCAAGGAGCACAGCGTCACGTTGCGGACGAGACTTGTCCACAAAGGACTGAAGCTCTCCGAATACGGGCTCTATCGCGTCGAGGGCAACGAGTTGCTCGCAGCCGAGACCGAGGAGGCAGTCTACGAAAGGCTTGGGCTGCCATGGATTCCGCCCACGCTGCGGGAGGACCGAGGCGAGCTGGACAAGCCGCTGCCGAAACTGGTGCAGGAGAAGGATCTCAAGGGTGATCTGCATACGCACACCAACCTGACCGACGGCGTCGCGCCGCTGGAGAAAATGGTTGAGGCGGCTCGCAAACGCGGCTACAGCTATTACGCGATCACCGATCACGCGAAAAACCTGCCGATGCAACGTATGACCGACGAGAAGATGCTGGCCCAGCGCGAGCAGGTGCGGGCGCTCGACGCGGGCAAGATGACGCTGCTGCACGGCAGCGAGCTGAACATCGACCCCGACGGCGAGGTGGATTGGGATTACGACTTCCTGTCCGGCTTCGACATCACCGTGGCATCAGTGCACTCGCACTTCAACCAGTCATCCAAGGACATGACCAAGCGCCTGATCCGGGCGATCGAAAACCCGTATGTCAACATCATCGGGCACATGACCACCCGCCTGATCGGCCGGCGGCAACCGATCGACGCGGATTTCGATGCCGTCTTCGAAGCAGCGGGCGCGACCGGGACAGCCATTGAAATCAACGCCTTTCCGGATCGCCTCGATGTCAACGACGAGCTGATCCTGCGCGCCAAACGGCACGGCGTGAAGTTCTCCATCGACTCCGACGCGCACGCCACCGGCCATCTGAATGTCATGCGTTACGGCATAGGCATCGCCCAGCGCGGCTGGCTCACCCCCGCCGATGTCATCAACACCTGGCCGCTGACCAAACTGCGCGCCTTTGTGAAGGCCAAACGCGCTAAGGCTTGATGTTGTGGTTCAGGTGGAAGACGTTCTCCGGATCCCAGCTGCGCTTGACCTCAGCGAGCCGCTGGTAGTTTTCTGGGCCGAAGCCTGACATGACTCGGTCCGCGCCTTCATTGCCGATGAAGTTGAGATAGACCGAGCCGGTTGACCACGGCTGGACCGCCTCCCGCACACTTCGCGTCCAGGCGCGCGCGCGATCGTCGTCAGCCGGGTCCTCCCACACGCCGAAGGGATGCACCGCCCATGTCGCGTTGCGCCAAGGCAAGGGATAGCCGGCCTGGTTGCGGGCGACCGCCCCGCCTTGCGGGAACACAGGATGCTGCGTCCCAGATGGCACGATCATCGTGGCAGCGCAGGCGTTGAAGCGCTCGATAGCCTCATCGGGGAAGCCGGTCAGATACTCCGCTGACCAATAGTTCCGCATTCCGGGCGGGTCGTCGAGCATGCATTGCAGCTCGGCGTAAGGCATCTCAGCCACCATCTCACCCGCCTGGCCGTGGCGGAGCATCGGCGCGATGACATTCGAGGCCTGCGCCTGAGTGCCGGCATAGGTGATGAGTGTGGCGAACGCCTGGCGGCCCTGAAGATGCTCCGGGACGAACGGTGCCTCGGGTCCGGTGAGGTAAAGCATTCCTCCGCCTACCTCGTCCGGCGCCGCATCGAAGAAGTCGCGAAATGCTGGTGCTATCTCGGATCCTTTGTCACCGGGCCAGAGCAGCAAAGCGGCCGTGACTGCGGCCAGCGGATGTAGCTGGAAGGTGAAAGACGTTGCCACGCCGAAGTTTCCACCTCCACCGTGTAAGGCCCAGAACAGCTCCGGATTCTCCTTCTCGCTTGCCGTCACGACCTGGGCATCGGCGGTCACCAGCTCCACGGCCAGCAGGTTGTCGCACGTGAGCCCGAATTTGCGTTCGAGCCAGCCGGATCCGCCGCCGAGGGTGAACCCACCCACCCCGGTGGTCGAAGCGCGCCCACCCGTGACTGCCAAGCCGAACGGTTCAGTCGCCCGGTCGAGATTGCTCATCGTTGCCCCGCCTTCGACCACGGCGGTCTGCCCCTGCGGATCGACCGTCACCGAGTTCATCCGGCGTAGATCAATCACAAGACCGTCTTCGGCCAAGGCAGTCCCGGTGACACCGTGCCCGCCGCCCCGCACGCTTATCTCGAGACCGTTATCGCGGGCATAGCGGATCGCCCGGGACACATCCTCCACCGTCTCGCATTGCGCGATGACGCGTGGATGTTTATCTATCATCCCGTTGAAAACCTGGCGGCTCTCGTCGTAGTCCGGGTCCTGCGGCAGCACGACTCGCCCGGTAAAGCCCTCGATTGTTGCCATGAATTTACGGTAGGCCGCGAGAATGGGCCGGTGGCCGTCTTTCCCAATGAAGCGTTCACCTTCTACGAGGGTCTGAGCGCGGATAACTCCAAGACCTACTGGACAGCGCACAAGGATGTGTATGAGCGCGCCGTCCGCGAGCCCATGCGTGAGCTTCTCGAAAAGCTCGCCCCGGCCTTCGAAGCCGAAGTCGCACTCTTCCGGCCCTATCGGGACGTGCGCTTCAGCAAGGACAAGTCGCCTTACAAGACCGCGCAGGGCGGTTTTCTCGAGGTCGAACCGGGGGTGGGTTACTACATCCAGGTGGATGCCGAGGGTGTGCTCGTGGGCGGGGGTTTCCACCCCCACGAACGCTCTCAGACCACTCGTTTCCGGGCCGCCGTCGACAATCCGGCGACCGGTGCGGAGATCGAAGCGATCACGGCCAAGCTCGCCAAGGCGGGCTTCGAGATCGGCGGCAATCAGGTGGCGACGCGGCCGCGTGGCGTCCCGGCCGATCACCCGCGGCTCGACCTGATGCGCCGCGAATAC
>DPJL01000388.1:0-15556 GCA_003543035.1 Micromonosporaceae bacterium
GCGGCCGCCTGCCATGGCTGGTCCGCAGGTGAGTCCGCCTGCGGCGGCTCGGCTTGTACCGGCTCATCTTGCACCTGCTCGGCTTGTGCAGGCTCGGCTTGTGCAGGCTCGGCCGCGTGCCTGCCCGCGCCGGCGGATCGTTGGCCCGGAACGGAAGCCGCCTGTGCCGCGGCCACGGCGAGACTCGCCGCTACGCTGCCCAGGCCGACCCCGAGAGCGGCGCCGACTCCGGCGAAGGTGCCTCCGACTGCGGCGTTGGCGAGCACGGCCCCTGCGCCCTCGGAGCCGAACCAGGCGAAGACGCCGGCCAGTCCGAGGTCGGAGCAGGGCTCCCCACTGGCCGACACGCACTCGTTCCAGCCGCCGTCATCCGCCCATGCGGCTCGTGTCCGTAGATTCGACAGACCGAGGGTGAGTCCAAAGAGGACGACGGCTGCCTTCGTCGCGCTCACACCCCGGGCGAGGATCACGGAGGCGATCGCGCTCACCAGACCGAGGATGAGCCCGATCAGCCAGCTGCCGATCAGCCAGTCCACAAAGAGACCGAGAGCCTCACCGATCATCACCATGAAAGGCCCTACGAGTAGGACCGCGCCGACACCTGCTTTGGGGGTGGCTATGCCGCACAAGGCTTTCCAGAGCCGGATCAGCGCGAAGTTGAGGATCGTCCCGATCGGTGTCGCGGCGAGCGTGAGTAGGACGAGTCCCAAGGCGAGCGAGACGGCCGAGGAGATCAGTGTGGAGATCACCAGGCTGATCGACACTCCCCATAGCAACATTGCCGTTGCGGCGCTTCGGCTCTGGCTCATCGTCTCGCCGAACCGGCGCGGGATCGTGGCTAGATCGGCCCAGAGATTCTTCCATCCGCGTTGCCAGCCGTAGGTCGCCAACCCGCTGAGGAGACTGAAGAAGAGCAGCCAGAACAGGCCGTTGCCGGCATGACCCTCGGCTGTCGCGATGGTTCGTTCGTCCGGGCCGACGGCATAGCCTTCCAGGTTCACCGCCATGATGTAGGTGTTCCACAGCCAGCCGAAGGCGAAAGCCAGCGCGCTCAGCAGGATCGTCGTGCCCAGGTGGGCTTTCGTCCAGCTGCGCCATTGGGTCAGCACATCGCGAGTCCACGCCATGCCTGCACGCACCGAAGTCGCCTCGTTCATGGCGGCCACCCTCCCTGTTTGAGAGCAGAATAGACCAAGATCAATTAGTTGACATGTGAATTTCTGGTCACATGGTTTGAAGGAAGATCTGGCATGTGTCGGAGTGTGGACTGCGGTGGTGATCAGCGCGGCCCACACTCTCGGCATGTATAAACCCCTGCTCGTCGGCGTAAGCCTGGTCGCCATGCTGGCTGCATGCGACAGCACTGTTCCGGCCGTGCGGCCGAGCGTGACAATGCCGCCCATCTCGGCTTCACCGATAGCGGCCTCGCCGAGCCCGAGCCCGAGCGTCAGCCCGGCCCTCCCTGTGTTCACTGTGGATGGCGGCGGGCCGTATCAGCTGGGAGCGGACTTCACCAAGTTGAACGCTGACGGCAAGCTGGCCGAGGTCAGCACCAGCAACGAGCTTTGCGGCCCGCATCTGAATGCTCGCGGAGTCGCGCCGTGGCAGGACATCCGGGTGTCGGCCCGGACCAGCGACAGCAAGCTCTACCTGGTAATCAACCGTTCGGCCACTATCGCGACACCGTCCGGGGCGAAGGTCGGGATGACTTCGGCTCAGCTCAAGGCGATCTACGGTGCGGCAGGGGAGGAACTGACCGTCAACTCAGCAAAGGCGTACCTGGTCAAAACGCCCTCAGGTAACGGATTGCTCTTTGATTTCGATGTGAGTACCAAGAAGGTGCTCGCCATCATCGCGGGCAATGCCACCTATTTGAAGGACAGTTTTACCAATGGGTCCGACTATTGTTGACGGCTATGACAACGGCCACGCGCACTGATGAGACGATCCGCCGGGATCTCATCGGGGCGCTCGCCGGTTGCGTTGCGGAGAAGGGCTATGCGGCCACCACGATCGCTGACATTGTCGCGATGGCTCGGGTGTCCAAACGCACCTTCTATGAACACTTCAGCGGCAAAGAGGATTGTCTGCTGGCCCTCTATGAGCACGCGTGCTCCGGGTTGGTGAAGGTGATCCGCGGCGCGGGCACGATAGACCAGCGCTGGCCGCAACGGATTTCCGATGGAGCGGCCGCTTTTCTGTCCGCATTGGACTCGATGCCGGAGTTCTCGCGCACTCTGCTGGTCGAGATGCAGGGCGCGGGCGAGCGGGCCTTCCGGCTGCGCCAAGAGACGTTGCGCGGTTTTGCCAGCACCCTGGTCGAGCTCATCAACGCGGCGCGGCCGGCCAATCCTGAGATCGGCCCGCTGACCCTGTCGCAGGCGCTGGCCATTGTGGGCGGCATCAACGAGTTGTTGTTGCAGGCGCTCGATCCGTATGTCGGCCCACCCCGCGGCGAGCGTCCTTTCTCGGCATTGCACGCCGATGTGGTCATGCTGATCTCGGCGATGCTCACCTACCGAGCGGCTGCCGGGATATGGCCGGTTGCCGATGGGAGCGCTTCCATGTAACACTGTGGAAACGCGCCGAGGGCAAGGCGCTGGTTCCACACACGCCCGTCCGGGCCGGGCATGTCAACTCTTCTGCGTATTAGCTCCCAAGGAGATGGCATGAACCTGCGCAAGAGATTTGCGTTGGCCGGCACTGGCCTGCTCGTGGTCGCCGGGGTAGTCGCCCCAACGACCATGGCGCACGCCGCGGCTTCCTGCGAAGTGGTCTATACAGCCAATAACTGGACCGAAGGGTCTGGGGTAGGCGGCTTCACCGCCAACCTGACGGTGAAGAACACCGGTGATGCGTGGTCCGGTTGGACGCTTACCTTCGCGCTCCCATCCGGACAGTCGATAAGCCTTCCCGGCTGGTCCGCCACCTGGTCGGCATCCGGCCAGAACGTCACGGCGGTGCCGCTGGACTGGAACCGCAACCTCGGCACCGGCGCCCAGACGGGCATCGGCTTCAACGGTCGCTGGACCGGCAGCTATAGCGGTGGCCCGACAGCCTTTGCGGTCAACGGGGTTGCCTGCAACGGCGGCGGTGGCGGCAACCAAGCGCCGGCGGTTTCGCTGACCAGCCCCACGGCCGGATCGTCGTTCGCCTCCGGCGCGGCAGTTCCGCTCGCCGCGACCGCCAGCGACCCGGACGGCACCATCAACCGCGTCGAATTCCTCGTCGACGGCGCCTTGGTGGGCTCGGACACCAGCAGCCCGTATACGTTCAGCGCCACCGGTTTGGCGGTCGGCAGCCACACCGCACAGGCACGGGCCTTCGACAACGGGAACCCCGCACTTTCGACGACCACTCCCGCGGTTTCGTTCAGTGTCACGGGAACCCAGACACCGTCCATTGTGCTCACTCCGAATGCGTTGTCGGTAAACGAAGGTGGCACAGCTGCGCTTAACGTCAAGCTGAACACCGCCCCGAGCGGGAACGTGACCGTGGCACTTGCCCGTACCGGGGACACCTCAATCACTGCCCCCGCATCGGTGACGCTGACCACGGCGAACTGGAGTGCCGGAGTCAACGCGACCGTCAGCGCGGCCGAGGACTCCGATCAGGTGAACGGCACCGCGACGATTGCCGCCACCGCAACGGGTTACACGGGCGCACAAGCGGCCGTGACCGAGCTGGACAACGACATTGTTCACGTGGACAACCCGTACGCGGGTGCAACCGGTTACGTGAACCCGGACTGGCGCGCCAAGGCCAACGCGGAGCCGGGTGGCAGCCGGATCGCCAACACCTCAACGGGTGTCTGGCTCGACCGCATCGCCGCGATTGCGGGAAGCTCGAGTGCGATGGGGCTTCGGGCCCACCTCAACGAGGCAGTCGCGCAGGACGCGGCCAACGGCAGCTCCCCGCTGACGATCCAAGTCGTCATCTACAACCTGCCGAACCGGGACTGCTCGGCGCTCGCCTCCAATGGTGAACTGCTCATCGCGCAGAACGGTTTGAACAGGTACAAGGCTGAATATATTGATCCGATCGCGGCCATCATGGCTGAGTCGCAATACAGCAACCTGCGCATCGTGGCAGTCATCGAGATCGACTCGTTGCCCAACCTCATCACCAACCTCAATGTGCCCAAGTGCCAGGAAGCGCAGTCCTCCGGCGCTTACGTGCAGGGCATTCAGTACGCGCTGACAAAGCTGCACGCGATTCCCAATGTTTACAACTACATCGACGCCGCGCACCACGGCTGGATCGGCTGGGACACGAACTTTGGCCCGTCGGCACAGCTCTTCTCCTCCACGGCCAACGGCGCGACCGGCGGACGGGCCACAGTGGACGGTTTCATCACCAACACTGCCAACTATTCCGCGTTGGTCGAGCCCCACTTCACCATCAACAGCACCGTCAACGGGCAGACCGTGCGGCAAAGCCGTTGGGTGGACTGGAATTTCTACGTCGACGAGCTCTCGTTCGCGCAGGCTTTCCGGCAGCGGCTGATCCAAGAGGGCTTTGCCTCGAACATCGGCATGCTGATCGACACCTCCCGAAACGGTTGGGGCGGCTCGGCTCGGCCGGGTGCTCCCAGCACCTCCACCGATATGAACACCTTCGTCGACCAGTCGCGCATCGACCGGCGCATCCACGCCGGAAACTGGTGTAACCAGAGCGGTGCGGGCCTTGGCGAGCGGCCGCGGGCCAACCCGGCCGCCGGAATCGACGCCTACGTCTGGATCAAGCCGCCGGGCGAATCCGACGGCTCGAGCACCGCGATCCCGAACAACGAGGGCAAGGGCTTCGACCGGATGTGCGACCCGACCTACGGCGGCAACGAGCGCAACGGCAACAACCCACCCGGGGCTCTGCCCAACTCGCCACTGAGTGGGCATTGGTTCTCAGCTCAATTCCAGCAGCTCATGGCCAACGCCTATCCGGCGCTGTGAGCTAGCGGGCGGCGCGAGGGTCACGGATAAAACAGGTGACCCTCGCGCAGCTTTTCCACCAACCTCGCTTTGGTGTCAGCACGTTTGGCGTTACCCATGCGGAAGATGTAGGCGTATCTGTTGGTGCTGTTCAATCCAGCAAAGAACGCCGCAGCCGCCGGATCCGCGTCGAGCAATGCCTTGATCTCGGCGGGTACCGCCGCAGTCCGCTGCCCTGAATAGGCAGCGTCCCATCGCCCGTCTTCCCTGGCGAGGTCGATCTCCCTCTGGCCGGAAGGGCGCATCCGGCCGCTGTCGACCAACGCCATCGCCTTCTCGGTATTGATCAGCGACCAGATGCTGCGTTTGCGCCTCGGCGTGAACTTCTGCAGCCAATGATGGTCGTCGAGACTCTTCTTCTGCCCGTCGATCCAGCCGAAGCACAACGCCACATCGAGCGCCTCCGGATAGGTGATGGAGGTGATTCCCTTGCCCGCCTTGGCCAGCTTGAGCCACAACCCAGTCTGGTCTTCGAAGTTCTTCTCGAGCCACTTCTCGAAACTCTTCTGGTCCTTGAATTCGAGGATCGACGCCTCCACTTGTGACATGGCCATAATCCAATCACCTGACTGTGACACCGCACTTGACTGTGACACTGTGTGAGGGCTCAGCGTTGGGGGTGCCATGTTTACCATCGGAGATTTCGCCAGGCTGGGCCGGGTGTCAGTGCGCATGTTGCGGCACTACGACGCGATCGGCCTGCTGCGGCCGGCTCGTGTCGACGGCACGAGTGGCTACCGCTTCTACGGCGCTGACCAGCTCGCAAGACTTAACCGCATCGTCGCCCTCAAGGATCTGGGCTTCACCCTGCAGCAGGTGCAGGTGATCCTCGATGAGAAGGTCGACGTGTCGGAGCTGCGAGGCATGTTGCGGCTGCGCCGGGCCCAGCTCGAGGACCAGGTCGCGGCCGACCTTGCGAGGCTGGCCGGGGTGGCGGCGAGACTTCGGCTGATCGAAAGTGAGGGTCACATGATCACCCATGAGGTCGTGCTCAAAAGCGTTGCTGCGGTGCGGGTCGCGTCGCGCTCGGGCATCGCGGCGAGCTATGCCCCGGAGCACATCGGCCCGGCGCTCACGCCGCTCTATCCCGAGCTTTGTGAGGGCTTGGAGCGGGCCCGGGTCAAGATTGCCGGGCCGGGGATCGCCTACTACGACAACGTTCCCGGTGGCGGCGACGCGGTCCAGGTGCACGCCGCCTTCCCGGTTTCGGCCGAGCCATCGGCCGGCTACGACTTCGACGTCGTCGATCTACCCGCGATCGAGTCGGCGGCCACATTGATCCACCACGGTTCCATGGACGGCGTCGATGAGACGTATCAGGCGCTGGCTCGATGGATTGACGAAAACGGTTACCGAACAACCGGATCCGCTTTCGCAAGAGAGGTCTACCTGGACTGCCCGGACGATCTCGACAAGTGGGTGACCGAGCTTCAGCTCACCGTCACCCGAATATGAGGCTGCACCCGCTCAGCCGCAACGGGTAAAGTAGGTCGCATGATCTTTGCCAATGCCACGACGACGCCGGTAAACCCCGGCGTTTCCGTGCTGGCCTGATCTCAGACCAACCGAACCCCCGGGGCATCAGCCCCGGGGGTTCGTCGTCTCCGAGGAAGCTGCCCCGCGTCCATTCTCAAAGGAGACCGTCATGCTTGACCATCGCAAACTGGGCCGTGAGCTCGAGATCTACCACCTTGACCCGCTGGTTGGCGCCGGGCTGCCGATCTGGCTACCCGCTGGGGCAGCGATGCGGCACGCCATCGAGTCCTACATCCGCGAGGTCGAACGCCTTGCCGGATACCAGCACGTCTACTCGCCGCCCTTGGCCAAACGCGAGATGTATCAGAAGTCCGGGCACCTGGCGAAGTTCGGCGATGACATGTTCCCGCCCTTGGCACTGGGGGAGGAGGAGCTCATGCTGCGGCCGAGTCTGTGCCCGCATCACGCGATGGTGTTTCAGGCCCGCGGGCGGTCCTATCGCGAGCTGCCGTTGCGAGTCGCCGAACTGGGCGGGATGTATCGCGCGGAACGGTCCGGGGTCGTGGGTGGCCTGTCGCGGGTGAGGGCGATCCAGCTCAACGACGCCCACCTGTTCTGCATGCCGGAGCAGGTTGGGCAGGAGGTGGCGGTGATCCTCAGCATGATTCTCAAGGCGCACAAGGTACTTGGCTTCGCCGCCGACTCGTTCCGGCTGTCCTGCCGGGGTGACTTGGCCCAGGGCAACTACCTTGGCGAGCCCGCGCAATGGGATCAGGCGGAAGGGCTACTGCGGGAGGCGTTGGCGGCCAGCGGAGTATCCTATGTGGAGGCTCCGGGTGAGGCGGCTTTCTACGGCCCGAAAATCGACATCCAGATTCGCGATATTCACGGCCGGGAATTCAGCTTGTCCACCATCCAAGTCGACTTCGCTCAGCCGGAGCGGTTCGACCTCAACTACGTCGCGTCCGATGGCAGCCGAGCCCGGCCGGTCATGGTGCACCGCAGCCTCATCGGGAGCCTGGAACGGCTGGTGGGGCACCTGATCGAGGTGCACCAAGGCGCGTTTCCGGCTTGGTACGCGCCGGTGCAGCTCGCTGTGCTCCCCGTCAGCGCAGAGCAGGCGGAGGCTGCATACCGTCTAGCCGATTCCGCGCTGCAGCTCGGGTTGCGGGTGGAGGTGTATCCGGACGAGTCGCTCGGCGCCCGGATCAGGAAGGTGTCGAAGGTGCCATACGTTGCGGTGATCGGTGCCCGGGAGGCCGACTCGGGCGAAGTCGCGCTTCGCGAACGCGGTGGCGGCCAACGTTCGCTGTCCGTTGCCGAGGCGCTCGACCAAGTCGGTGAACATTGCCGGCTACCGCTTTGACCGCTAGCCGTGGGGCAACGCGGATGGCCTTGGCACCCACGTAAATTCGGCCCTAGATTAGGGCGATTAAGGCACTGAGCCGGCCGGGACGATCCAGCGGGTCGGTTGTCCTGTGTAGGCAGCGATGGTGTCGAAGTCACGGTCGTAGTGAACGACCTCCGCTCCGTGTATTTCGGCCGTGGCCGCGATCAGTAGGTCCGACACTCCAGGACCGCGGTGTTGACCGCGACCTACCAGTTCCCGCTGCACCTGCATCGCCCTATCGGTGACAGCCTTGGTGAGCGGGAGCTCTTGATACAGCGCCCGGCGATCCTGCGCGACAGAATCGAAGTCGGCGAGGTTCCGGGCGCTGTATCCAATCTCAAGCTCCACGACCGGGCTGGTGGCCAATACCCCGTTGTCATCGAGTTCCACAAAGGCTACGAGCACTGACGCATGCCGGGCGACGCGAGCAAGTGCACTCTTGTCAATGAGAAAGACGTTGGTCACTGCCACGCGCCGGCCATGAGGTCATCGTCAGCCAAATCAGGACCACCCGCACTGTTGAGGAGACGGCGCCGGCGTTCGGCCTTGCGCTCTGCCTCGACCACCGCTGCGCGCAACGCCGCGTGAATCGTATCTTTCTTAGTGGTTGTTCCAAGGACCTTCGCTGCCGCCTCGGTCAGCTCGGAATCGAGATCAATTACTGTCTTCACAGGCCCCCCTGAACGATATATACACAATGTATATCGCCGCCGGGCGCGTTGCAATCGCTACTGGGTCTGCACACGCCACTCGCGGGCAAGCAACGACCAGATCTCGACGTCGTGGTTCTTACCCTCGTAGGGAAACGCTTCGCGCAGCACGCCGTCGCGGGTCAACCCCAGACGCTTGGCGGCGGCGATGCTGCGCTCATTGGTGGGCACGCACCGCCATTCGATGCGGTTCAATCCGCGCTCGGCAAATACGTAGGCGATCATCCGCTCGGCGGCCTTCGTGATCAAGCCACGCCCTCCGGCCGCGGGGGAGAGCCACACACCGATCTCGGCCGTGCCGAAGCGTTGGTCGAAGACCCGGAACAGAGTGCCGCCGGCAAGGTCGCCGTCGAGCCAGATGCCATAGATCCGGCCATCGTCAACGGCCACCCGGTTGGCGTAGCGCTGCAGCCACTCGCGCGTGGCCTCTTCATCGGTGAGAGCCTTCGCCCAGGGCAGCCATGGGGAGAGGTGGGCTCGGTCGCGCTCGATGTACGCGGCGAACTCGGCCGCATTCCACGGCTCCAGAGCCCGCATTTCCGCGTCGTCGGTGAGGGGATAGGAGAGCATCTCGTACTCCGATCGTGCATACCAAACGTTTGTTATGTAATATACAACCGTGCCCGCCAAAGGTGACCACGAGGCCCGCCGCAGAGATGTCTCCGAGGCGGTGTGGCGGGTGCTTGCCGCAACAGGGTTCGGTGGCCTGACCCTGCGGGCAGTGGCGGCCGAGATGGGATCCTCCACGGGCCTGCTCACGCACTATTTCCCGAGCAAGCAGGCGCTGATCCGGCACGCACTCGAGGTGGCACACGAGCACACGGCGGGCCGCGAGCGGCGTGAGGCGAGCGGTGAAGGATTGGCCGGCCTGCACGCCTCGCTGCTCGATGTGCTGCCGTTGACTGCGAAAGCCACCGCCATGAGCCGCGTCTGGGTCAGCTTCTGGGACGCCGCGCTTGGGGATGAGGAGCTGGGTCGCGGTGAAATCAAGCGCTACGAGCGCTGGCGCGGGATGTTGCGTCCCCACGTTGATGCAGCGCTGCGCCTCGGCGAGCTGCCGAAGGATGCGGACCCGGAGGACATCGTGGTGACCGCGGCCTCCTTCGCGCATGGCCTTGTGGTGCAAGCACTTTTCGACCCCGATCGGTTTCCGCCGTCACGCCAGGAAGCTCTTGTCGACCGGTTCATCGCCACCCTCCGCGTCAGTTAGAGCACGGGTATCAGCGATGACCTGTTCGTTGGTACGAAACTGGACGCCGTAGATGTCCAGTGAACGGGCTGCGACGATGTTAGCCTCGGCATCATCCACAAAGATCATCTCGTGTGGCCTTACGCCGAGCCGTTCGCAGGTGAGCTCGTAGATCCGCGGGTCCGGTTTGGACATGCCGACTTCGTGCGAGTAGATGATTAGATCGCAACTGTCCGAGAGGCCATAGGCTTCCTGTTCTCGTTCACGGGCGCCAACGAAACTGTTGCTTAGAATGGCGGTCCTATAGCTTGGGCGAAGAGCGCGGAAGTAGTTGTAGAGCTCCACATTCAGCGTGCCGCCCTGGCTGCAGACCATAGTTGGTCTCCCACTTCCCCATGAAGGTCGGCTCGGTGGTGAGCTCAAGCACCCCACCGACGTCGAACACAATTGCACTGGTCATCCTGTGATCACAGCACAGATCCTTGCCCCGGTGGGGAAAGCGCCCGCGTCGGCGAGCGCGTAGAGGCCGAACATCATCTTGCCGGTGTAGATCGGGTCGAGCGCAAGCCCGTGCCTTGACTCGAAATCGGTCAAGAAACTGGTGAGTGCGGGAGTCGTTTTGGCATACCCGCCAAAGTGGAATTCTGTTTCTATGGACCAACTCCCGCGGACCTCGCCGTAGGTGCGGCGCTGCAGAGCCGCGACCTCATCGGTCAGGAACTCGCCACCCTTGAGGACGGAAAAGCCAAGGGCACGGCCATGTTTGAGGCCGGCTGCCAGCCCCGCGAGGGTTCCACCCGTTCCGACGGGTACCGAGACCACGTCGAACTCTTCGCCAAGCTCGGCACCCAGCTCGGCGCAGCCCCTCACCGCGAGCTCGTTGCTGCCACCCTCGGGCAGCAGATAGTGCTCACCAAGCCCTGGCGGCAACTCTTTGCGGCGATAGCTGTCTCTGTCCAAATAGGTCAGATGCATCCCTTGCTCGGTGGCATATCGCAGCATCGGGTTCAACGGCAGATGCTCCTCGCCGCGGATCACCCCGACAGTGGCAAACCCGTGCAGCCGCCCCGCCGTCGCGGTGGCACGGATGTGGTTGGAGTAGGCCCCGCCAAAGGTGACCAGGGTGTGCTGACCCTGCTCGCGCGCGGCGATCAGGTTGTACTTCAGCTTGCGCCGCTTGTTGTCGTCGTGCTTGACGAACAACCGCACTCCCAGCCGGTCATCCGCCAGCTCCACCAACATGCTTGAAGGCTAACGGAACATGCGCTCACGCGACGAGCCGAAGGCGATCTTGTCGCTCGGCCGGGCGAATTCTTGCTCCGGCTGGCCTTCGAGCGAGGCAGCGAGCGCGTTCGCCACCGCTCGGTAGACCTTTGAGATGATCGCATTACCGACGCCGTCGTTCGCCTCCTTGGGATTGGCTGCGATCATGGCGGCGGCCAACTCCGGCGTGAAGGCGACAAAGGATTCCGTGCGGCCGTCATCGGTGCTGCCGGTCTTGCCCGCGATCGGCCGGCCTTCCATGATCCCGTCGACCGAGGTCGCGGTGCCACCGTTGCATTGGCCGAAGAAACCTTGCTGCCCAACGGGACAGCGGGCCGCATCGGTGGCGGCGCGGGCGACGTCGGGACTGATCACCTGTTGGCAGTTGGGCTTCACCTCAACAGCCTCACCGCTTCGGTCAGCGATCGACTGCACCGGAAGAGGTGTGCAGTACTTGCCGTCGGCGGCGAGTGTGGCGTAAGCGTTTGCGAGGTCGAGTGGGAAGGTGCCGGCCGTGCCGATGACAAACGATCCGGTGCCGGGGTCGTCCGTCTTGATTCCCAGTCGCTTGGCCATTTCCACGGTTCGTTGGGCGCCGATCTGCTGGTGCAGCCAGACAAAGTAGGTGTTGACCGAGCGGCCGAAGCCGTCCCACATGGTGCGGTAGCCGTCCATCCAGGACGAGTTGGCGTTGGTGATGCACCAGTTGCCATCACAATTGTTCTTGCCCGGCGCGGATTGCGGCCACTTCGTCACCAGCTGCGTGGGCGCGTTGAAGCCGGTGTCCAACGGGAGGCCCGCTTCCAGAGCCGCGAGCATGGCGAACATCTTGAAGGTCGATCCGGCCTGGTACCCGGGAAGCCCGTTCCCACCCGCGATGAGCTGATCGAACGTTTGGCCGTAGTCGCGGTTCACGGCCAGCGCCAGCACCTTCCCGGTACCAGGCTGAACCACCGCCATCGGAGCCACGAACTTGTTGTCATTGGCGTATACCGAGTGCACCTGTTCCAGAGCGGTTGTCTGGATCGTCGGGTCCAAAGTGGTGACTATCTTGTAGCCGCCCTGGCGCAACGCCTGCTGCCGGTCTGCCATGGATTCGCCGAAGGCTGACTGCGTATCCCACCACTGCCGGAAGTAATCGCAAAAGAATCCCCAACCGGCTTGTGCCGCAACACAATTGTTCGGTGTGCTGCCCTTGGTGAACACCAACTCCACCGCATTCGCCTCAGCCGCTTGGGCTGCCGTGATCGCGCCGGTGCCCACCATCGCGTTGAGCGTGTAGTTGCGCCGGGTCAGTGCCCGGTCGACACCTCCCGCTTCGGGGCTCTGCAACATGCCGGCGAGCGTGGCGGCCTCGGCGAGGGTTAGCTGGGAGGGATCCTTCGAGAAGTAGATGTGGCTTGCCGCGTCCACGCCGTAGGCGCCTGAACCGAAGTAGGCGATGTTCAGGTACCGCTCAAGAATCTCCTCTTTGGACAGATGTTGCTCGAGGGCCATGGCATAGCGGGCTTCCTGGATTTTGCGTGCCGGGGTCACCTCTGTCGCGGCCGCCCGCTCCGCCGCGGTCCGCGTCGGGTCGCTCTTGAGCACGTTGCGGACATACTGCATGGTCAGCGTCGAGGCGCCCTGGGTGTTCTCCGACGAGCTGTTGGCGACCGCGGCGCGCACGATGCCCTTGAGGTCCACGCCGTGGTGGTCATAGAAGCGGCTGTCCTCGGCGGCGACCACCGCATCCCGCATCACCTGGGCCACCTGGTCGAGGCGCACATTGCGCCGGTTTTCGTCGTAGAAGGTGGTGATCAGGGTCGTGCCGTCGTTGGCGTAGAGGTAGCTCGCCTGCGAGATGGTCGGCTTCTTGAGCACCTCGGGCAGATCGTCGTAGGAGACCGCGGAGAGGTTGATCGCCCAGGTGGCGAGAGCTGTGGCCGGTAGGGCTGCCACCGCCATGATGACTCCACCGACCAGGGCCACCAGAAGGATCTTGCCTACCCGCTTGAACAACATGGCCGCAACAGTGCCTTGTGATCTTTGTTTTGCCACCTGTTGTGTGGCCTAGGTCGCAAACTCTTAGCAAACGCACAGTTTGCGTGCCTATGGTCGGGCGATGTCCATCTATCTGAGCAAGAACGCACGAAAGCGCCGCTGGCCGAAGTTCGTTCTCGGCGGCGTCCTGTCGGTGGCTCTGATAGCAGGTCTCGGCCTGGTCGGACTGTGGGCATATGGCCGCTCGCTCAACGGCAATCTCGACCGGGTCGACGCCATTCACCCCGCTCCCACGGCCACCCCCAAGGCCACGGGCGCGATGAACATCCTCATTGTTGGCAGCGATTCGCGGGATCCTTCGTCCGCCGACGAATCCCGCACCGACACGATCATGTTGGCGCATGTGAACCAGCAACGCGATCACGTCTATCTGAGCTCCATCGCTCGCGACACGTGGGTACCCGTCGAAGGCCATGGCAACGCCAAAATCAACGCCGCCTACGCCTGGGGCGGGGCTTCGCTTCTGGTGCAGACGGTTCAGCAATACGCCGGCGTCACGATCGACCACCTCGTGATGATCGACTTTGCCGGATTCGAGAAGGTCGTGGACACCCTGGGCGGAGTAGACATGACGGTCGAGAAGACCATCAAGTCGATCCATGAGCCATATCGCACCTTTACCGCAGGCTCGCATCACTTCAATGGCGCCGAAGCGCTCGACTGGGTCCGCCAGCGCTACCAGTTCGCCGATGGCGACTTCTCCCGGCAGAAGCACCAGCAGCAGCTGATCAGCGCTGTCATCGACCAGGCCACCAGCCTCGGCATTCTCACCGATCCGGCGAAGCTCAACGCCTTCCTGCAGGCGGTGACCAACGCGGTGACGGTTGATCAGCAATTCGATCTGGTGAAGACGGCGTTCGCGCTGCGGGACTTGCGTAGCAAGGACATGACCTACCTGACGAGCCCGCACAAGGGTGTCAGCACGAAGGGCAATGAGAGCGTGATCCTGCCCGACCCAGCCGGGGCCGCGAAGCTCTACGCCGCCTTCAACTCCGACACCGTCGCCGAGTACCTGGCGACTGCTTCGCCTTCGCCGCTTTCCTCGGTCTCGGCCTCCGCCAACTAACCCCTCCCGGCCTCCATCTCTGCCTCACTTTCCTCGCGCAGAGATGGAGCACGAAGCAACTACCTTCCGTGACGGCGCTTCGCGGGCGCCGACTTCGGCGGACCAGGCGTTTCTTCGGCCTCCATCTCTGCCTCACTTTCCTCACGCAGAGATGGAGGCCCACGAAACAACTACCTTCGGTGACTGCGCCAGGGATGTGGATCGGGGAGGCGGTTAGGCGAGGACGGGGGTGAAGGTGGGGGCGGTGTCGGTGAGGTCGTGGGTGATGGTGGCGATGACGCCGGCGGCTTGGAGGTCCGGCAGCGCGGGCTGGAGCCGATCCCAGGTCGGTGCGTCGCAGTGAATGGCGAGCGAAGCCATCGGTGCCCGCATTGACACGCGGGCAGTGGACTTCGCCCGCCGCACCGCCCCGATCGCTTGTGTGGCAAGCGAAAGCAGCCCAGGGTCACCATCAGTGGAGAGCGTTGGCCAAGACGCGAGGTGGATGCTACCGGACTGCCACCACGACCAGGCTTCCTCGGTGACGAAGGGAAGCATGGGCGCGAAGAGCCGCAACAGGATGGCCAATGCGGTCCTGAGTGCGGCCCGCGCAGACTCGGATCCGTTGTAGGCGCGCGCTTTCACGAGCTCGAGATAGTCATCGCAGAAGTGCCAGAAGAACTTTTCGGTCACCGCGAGCGCACGCCCGAAGTCGTAATCATGCAGAGCCGCAGTGGCATCGTCCACAGTAGACGCCAGCGCGGCAAGCATCGACAGATCAAGCGGCTCAATGGGCACGGCGTCCGAGGCGGGGAAGCCAAGCACGAATTGGGAGGCGTTGAGAATCTTCGTCGCGAGCCGTCTTCCGACGCGCATCTGGCCGCTGTCAAGCGCTGTGTCCATGCCCGGAGTGGCGCTCGCGGCCCAATATCGCACCGCATCCGGCGAATGCTCGTGCAACAGCGATAGCGGGGTCACCACGTTCCCCACCGACTTGGACATCTTCTTGCGATCCGGGTCGAGGATCCAACCATTGATCATCGTGTGACGCCACGGCAGCTGTGGATAGCGCACCACAGTCCCGAAAAGCCAAGTCCGGATGATTTCCGGCCCTTGCGGTCGCAGGTCCATCTGACCGTCAAAGCCGGCAATGGTTGGCGTCAGAGTTGAAGTCGCCCAGGTGTCGAACACGTCCGGCTCGCCGATGAAGCCACCCGGCTTGCCCCGCTGGGATTCCTCATAGCCGGGCGGGGTGTCGCTGGACGGATCCATCGGCATCCAGGTGGGCCGGATCGGCCGGTCGTAGTCGGGCTCGCCTTCCTCGGAAAGCTGATACCACAGGGGAATCGGCACACCGAAGAAGCGCTGGCGGCTCACCAGCCAGTCTCCGGACAGGCCGTTCACCCAGTGCTCGTAACGCACCTGAAAGTGCGGTGGGTGCCAGATCAGCTC
>DPJL01000388.1:15878-20195 GCA_003543035.1 Micromonosporaceae bacterium
GCGATGATCTCAAGGGGACGATCGCCCCGCTCATAGAACTTCACCGGATGCTCAATCGGCTCCGGATTCGTCTCCCCAAGCAGCTCGATGATGCGAGCGCGGCCCTGATTCACCGTCAGCCCGCCCAGGTGCTCCACTTCGGGCAGGAAACGGCCGTCGAAGCCCAGCACGGGCCGAGTGGGCAGATCCAGCTCGCGCCACCAGATCACGTCCGTGGTGTCGCCGAAGGTGCAGACCATCGCGATCCCGGTGCCCTTGGCGGGGTCGGGGAGCCGGTGCGGCAACACCTTTACCCGGGTGCCATAGAGCGGGGTTTCCACCTCGGTACCGAAGAGGTGTTGGTAGCGCTCGTCATCCGGATGGGCCACGAGTGCCACGCATGCCGGAAGCAGCTCGGGTCGAGTCGTCTTCACCCGAATAGGTCCAAAGTGGAGGGTATGGTAGGCGCTGGGACGGGGCCGGTCCTCGGTCTCGGCCTGAGCCACAGCAGTCTTGAAAGTGGTGTCCCACAACGTTGGCGCGTTGGCCCGGTAGGCGTCCCCGCGGGCGAGGGCATCCAAGAACGCTTGCTGCGACACGGCTCGGGCCCGATCGCCGATCGTGGTGTAAAGCAACGACCAGTCCACCGACAGCCCCACGGTACGGAACACCTCCTCGAACGACTTCTCGTCCAAAGTGGTCAGTTGATGGCAAAGCTCGGTGAAGTTGCGCCGCGACACCGGGGTTTCGCCTTCCATGGGTGGCGTGAAGCCCGGCGCGTAGGGCAGCGAAGGGTCGCATCGCACGCCGTAGTGGCGTTGCACGCGACGTTCGGTGGGCAGGCCGTTGTCATCCCAGCCCATCGGATAGAACAAGGTTTTGCCAAGCATGCGCTGAAAACGCGCGATCACATCGGCTTGCACATAACCGAAGACGGTCCCCATGTGCAGCTCGCCGCTGGCGGTGGGCGGGGGAGTGTCGATCGAATACACGTTCTCGCTTGGCGCGTCTCGATCGAAGCGGTAGGTCTGCTCGGCTTCCCAATGGGTTGACCACTTCTGGGCCAGGCCGTCGAGCTCGGGTTTCATGTTCTCACCTCGTGGGTAGGCACCCGGACGCGAGGGAGATCGGGACCACCGCGCGCCTCGGGCGCGGTGGTTGCAGGAGAACTACACGCGGCCTAGGTTGGCTACGCGTACTACGGCCTGCAGGTGGTGTGTCACGCTGGCAATGCTAACAGCTGCGGCACGACGGCGTTGAAGTAAAGCGCCGAGCCGCTCTTGAGGTAGTGAATCCCGTCCCATCGATATTTCCGGCTGCTGCCGATCGCCGGGTCGGTGCAGAAATCCGCCGCGGGCTCGACTGTGACCACCCCTGGGCCGACCGCTTTCCGCAGCAAGTCATTGACGTGCCTGGTGCGGTCGTCGTCACCTCGTTCGGGCCAGTAGCCCGCCCCGCCGGTGATCCGCAAAGGGCGATAGCAGGGGAGTAGAGCCAACGCGATCGTCGCGCCCGAAGGACGAAGCGCGGCAATGCCTTCGGCCAGGGTGGCCGAGAACGTCGCGTCCCACTCGGGCGAGGCGAAGTCGAGTCTGCCGGTCGGCGTGACCAGATCGAAGACATCCCACGCCCCGATGACCACCAACGCGATCTCCGGTTTGGCTCGCATGGCGTCCTTTTCCCACTCGGCCTGCCACCGTGGGCATGACTTCACGAGATCGAAGCCTTCCCCGCTGCTGCTGCGCACCTTTCCTCGCAGGATCCCGCAAGCCGAGATCGACTCGTTGCTGAGCGCGAGATATTTGCCGATGTCAGCGGGCCGGTTGGTGAAGAGGGCATGTCCCTGGGAGTCCCCGAAGATGGCGACCTTCACTTGCGTTCCGGGTGCCCGGGACGGGGGCGTGACCAGGGCCATCTCGAGGTTGACATCAGGTGCCTGATCGATCGGGCCTTCGCCCATGACGAATGTGGCACGGTCGGCCGCGGCGGTCAGCCGGCCCCCGACGAGGGCGACACCGAGCACCAACAGGAGTGATACCGCCGCCGTCGCTAGGCGGCCTCGCGTGGCACCCGTTCTGAGTCGGTGACCGGCTGTGGACGCGGCGATTCGGGGACGCCAGCGGAAAAGGTTGCCGTGCCGGACCGGGCGCTCAACCAGCCAGTAAGAGATTTCCGCGAGTGCCAGGGTGATCGCGATGCGCAACGCGGAGTTCGCCCAGCCGGTGAAAGGTACGTCGATGAGCGGCCGGGTAAGTACGCAAACCGGCCAGTGCCATAGGTAAATGGCGTAGGAGCGTTCGCCCAGCCAGCGCAGCGGTTGCTTGCCCAACACGTCGCCCAGGAAGGTGGCCGGATGTCCGGCGGCAACGACCAGCCCACCGGCGAGCAGCGCGATGACAAGGAATCCACCCTGGTACAGCGACGGATCTCGATCGCCCAGGAGGATGGCGATGGCGATGAGGCCGGCGAACGAGGCCAAGCCGAGCAGATCGGCGCCAGCGTGGTTGTTGCTCTTCCGTTGGCGCCACGGGCGGACGAGCACTGCCAGCGCGGCTCCGATCAGCGGTGTGGCGGCACGGGTGTCGGTCCCGTAGTAGACCCGAGATGGGTCGCCCCACGGATCGAAGAGCACAGCAGCGGCGATCGTCGAGGCGGCAATGGCCAGTATCAGCAGGGTCAGGATCGACTTTCGGCCGAACCTGCGCCAGACGAAGAACATCAGTAGCAAGGGCCAGAGCAGGTAGAACTGCTCCTCCACGGCGAGCGACCACAGATGGGTCAGCAATGGTGGCCGCTCGCCCGTGCCGAAATATGAGCTCTGCTGGGCGATCAGCCACCAGTTGGTGACGTAAGCGAATGAGGCGACGAGGTCGCCGCGAAGCCGGGATGCCTGCTGGGGAAACCACATCGCCCCGATGCCGCCGACGATCAGCATCATGGCGAAGAGCGCGGGGAGGAGGCGCCGCGCTCGCCTGAGATAGAACGTTTTGATCGAGATCCGGCCGGTGTTGCGTACCTCGACTAGGAGCAGGCTGGTAATCAGGTACCCGGAAAGGACGAAGAAGACGTCCACGCCGATGAATCCGCCGGCCAGGAAGTGATCGCCGCCGCTGGTCACCCCGAGGTGATAGGTGAAAACAGACAGCACGGCGAGAGCTCGAACCCCGTCGAGCCCCGGCGCATATCGAAATCCGTCGGTCGATATGGATCCGAAGCGTAGACCCCTTCATCTGCAAGTAGGGTCGGCCGTGTGACCGAGCACCACACGAAGATCACGACCTTCTATCCGCGCCGTGGCCGGGTCAGCGGGCGGCATGAGGATGCGCTGACCAGGCTGTGGCCGCTCTATGGGGTCGACATTCCGGGGCCTGCGCTCGACCTGCCCGCTCTGTTCGGCCGGGTCGCTCCGGTGGTGCTGGAGATCGGCTCGGGGATGGGCGACGCCACCGTGACCATGGCGGCGGCCGACCCCGGCCGGGACTTTCTTGCGGTCGAGGTCTTTCCACCCGGGCTGGGCAATCTCCTTGCGGTGGTTGAGGAATCGGGGTTGGCCAATGTCCGGGTCGCCGCCGGTGACGCGCTCGAGCTCGCCCGGAACATGCTCGCCCCCGGCTCGCTGGACGCGATCCACATCTTCTTCCCCGATCCCTGGCCCAAGCTGCGGCACCACAAGCGCCGCCTGATCCAGCGGATCAATGTCCCGCTGTTGGTGAGCCGTCTTCGCGCGGGAGGCGCACTGCATTGCGCGACCGATTGGCCGCACTATGCCGAGCAGATGTTCGAGGTGCTCAGCGCCGACCCGACGCTGGCCGGCGGCATCGTCGAGCGCCCGGCGCACCGGCCCATCACCAAATTCGAGCAACGAGCACTCTCCGCCGGTCGCCCCATCACCGACCTGATTTTCAGCCGACAGTCGTAGGTTGGACTTATGCGGCGGTTTGCGGATCGGGAGACCGCTGGACGGGAGCTCGCCAAGGCGCTCGATCACCTGCGTGGAAAGCCGGTCGTGGTGCTGGGGTTGCCGCGTGGGGGTGTGCCGGTCGCTGCGGAGGTGGCACAAGCCCTGGGCGCTCCGCTGGACGTGATCGTGGTCCGCAAACTTGGCCTTCCCGGCCAGCCCGAGGTAGCGATGGGTGCGATCGGGGAAGAGGGCGCCCGGGTGCTCAATCCGGACATCGCGGCCCTGATCGGGCGCGCTGACCTGGAGCGGATCGAGGCTTCCGAGCGGGCCGAGCTTGAGCGGCGGGTGTCGATGTGGCGAGCTGGGAAGGCCGCCGTGCCGTTGACCGGTCACATAGCGGTAATCGTGGATGACGGGGTGGCGACCGGCGCCACGGC
>DPJL01000390.1:0-3152 GCA_003543035.1 Micromonosporaceae bacterium
ACGACACCGCGACCAACACCATCAGCGGCACGTCGATGGCGACCCCGCACGTGGCCGGCGCCGCCGCACTCGTGCTGGGTACCAACCCCGGCTACACCCCACAGCAAGTCCGGGACTTCCTGGTGAACAACGCCACCAACAACGTGGTCACCAACCCCGGAACGGGCTCACCGAACAAACTGCTCTATGTCGTCAACGATGCACCGGCCAACGACTTCTCCGTCTCGGTCTCCCCGACCTCCGGAGCAGTTAACCCGGGTAGTTCGTTGACCGCGACCGTCAGCACGGCGACCACCTCGGGAAGCCCGCAAACGGTCAACCTTTCCGCCTCCGGTCTGCCCGGCGGTGCCACCGCATCGTTCAACCCGTCGTCGGTAACCTCCGGCGGCTCTTCGACGATGACGATCGCCACCACCGCAGCGACCGCACCCGGCACCTACACGGTCACCATTACCGGTACCGGCGCCTCAGCCACCCGCACCGCGACTTTCAGCCTGACGGTCAACGGCACCGGTGGCACTTGCCGCGGCACCAACGGCAACGATGTGCAGATCCCGGATCTGTCCACAGTGAACAGCAGGATCACAATCTCGGGCTGCAACCGCAACGCCTCGGCCACGAGCACCATCGAGGTGCACATCGTGCACACGTACAAGGGTGACCTCGTGGTTGACCTCATCGCTCCGGACGGCACCGTCTACAACCTGCACAACCGGACCGGTGGCAGCGCGGACAACATCGACACCACCTACACCAGGAACCTGTCGAGTGAAGCCGCCAACGGCACTTGGACCCTCCGGGTCCGTGACGCTGCCAGGATCGACGTCGGCTACATCAACAGCTGGACCCTGATCCTCTAATCAGGACAGTCAGTTCAGCCTGCGTAGATGTCTGAGCACTCCGGAGTGCTCAGACATCTACGGCTAGGCGGACGGTCACGATCTCGCCTACCTCAAGCCCTTCAGCCTTACGCACCCACGCCTTCACCGGCACGATGTACCGGCCATCCTTCGGGAACAGCGACGTCGTCCACCCGGTACTCCCAATCTGTGCGGTGACCGGAATCATGCCCCAGCCGTAGGTCACCAACGCCGAAGCTGCTTCAAGCGCACCGCACTCCTCTTCCGGCACCGTGATGAAGTGCCACGGCGCCGGGCCTTTCCAGAACCACATCTCGCCACTGAACTCCAGGTTCATTCGATCAGGATAGGAGTCCCGGCTCGGCCAGCCGCAGGAACGCCTGTCGACGTCGCTCCCGATGTTGTCGTTCCGGCTCGGTCGACGACCCGTTGAGCGATTCGGCGAGCTCATGGGCTGCCTCTGCGTAACGCCCCTCGCGGGCGAGCAGTTCCGCGCGAACCGCGTACCAGCGAGGGCTCGGCGGCAGTTCGGCCAGCATGGCGAGTCCGGTCGCAGGATCGGCCGCTTCAGTTGCCGCAACCACCCGGCCCAGGGCGGCGGCATGACTGGGAGCGACCGACATGAGCAGGTCGTACAGCCGCAGGATCTCCGCCCAGTCGGTTTCGCCATAGCTGGCGGCGCGGGCATGCTCCGCCGCGATCGCGGCCTGGAGCTGGTACGCGTCCGCCTGTCCTTGCGAGCGGCGCAGTGAATCATTCAGGAGTGTGATGCCGCGGGCGATTGCCGTGGCGTCCCATCGAGCACGATTCTGCTGATCCAGGATCACGACTTCGCCATGTTCGTCGAGCCGTGCAGGCCTGCGGGCCTCGGTGAGGAGCAGCAGCGCCAGGATTGAGGCGGGCATCGGCTGATCCGGAAGCAGAGCATGCAGGAGTTCGGCCAGGCGAACCGCCTCGGTACACGCATCCACATCGAAAGCGGCATGGCCGTCCGTTGGTGCATGCCCAGCCGTGTAGAGGCTATGGATCACCCCGCACACTGCCGGCAGCCGGTCGGGCAACTCCTCCTCGGTCGGTACCCGATAAGGAATGTGGGCTGCAGCGATCTTCTGTCGAGCCCGAGTCAGGCGCTTCGCCGCGGAGGCCTCGGTGGTGAGGAGCACGCTGCCGATCTGCGCCGGCGAGAGGCCACACAGTGTTCGCAGGGCCAGGGCCACCCGGGTCGGCGGGGAGAGGGCGGGATGGCAGCAGGTGAAGATCAGTCGCAGCATGTCGTCGTGTACGACATCGTCCGCCGGAAGGTCGGATCTCGCCAGTTCGATCATCCGCACTCCGGCCTGCTCCTTACCCGGGCGGGCCTGTTCGCGCCGGAGGATGTCGATCGCCTTTCTTCGCGCGGTCACGGTGAGCCAGGCACGAGGCTGTGGTGGCACCCCGGTGACCGGCCACGCGCTAAGTGCCGCCAGGTTTGCCTCCTGTACGGCGTCCTCAGCCAATTGCACGTCGCCGACGGTCCGAATCAAGGTCGCGAGGATGCGTGCGCCCTCGACCCGGACCGTCTCGGCGACGGTGTCGTGTGCGGAAACCACGACCGCTTACTTGGCTGCGATGACTGGGCGCACCTCGACGGCGCCGCCCCAGGCGGCGGGAATCTGGGCCGCGATCGCCACCGCTTCCTCCAGGTCTGCCGCCTCGATCAGGTAATACCCGGTCAAGGCCTCCTTGGTCTCGGCGTAGGGACCATCGGTCGTGACCACATTTCCGCCACGGGCACCTTCCACGCGGACGACCGTGGCCGTGCTGGTCGGGTGGAGTACGGCACTCGCGCTGATGCTGTCGGCGTTGTCCACGGCGAACTGGCGGTACTCGGCGAGCTCATTCGCCTGCTCGGGCGCCCACCAGTCCACGTCCGCGGTGTATGTCAATGCAAGGTACTGCGGCATCGGAACCTCTCCTCGTTGCCATCAGGGCCAACCCTTGGTCCTCAATCATGGAACGAATGGACTCCCGCCGAAAGGACATGCGTGGGTACTGACTCAATCGACAAAGTGCCGAGACGGCAGGGGCGTGGCTGGGCTTGGTTCGAGCCCCGCGAGGCCGAGGACCTGTTGGGCGTGCCTGAAAGTGGGACATGGCGTGGGCTCGACGCAGTACGGGCACAGCTGCGAGTCCGCCTGCGCGGCGTGCCTGTCGACGAGTTCCCGGGCAGTGGCAACGGTGATGCTCGCAGCATCGAATGCGAAGGTTCTGGGTCTGGTTGCGTATTGGCGTAGCTCCACAACAGGTCAACGA
>DPJL01000390.1:3401-18285 GCA_003543035.1 Micromonosporaceae bacterium
GTTATGGTCGATGTCTGCGCAATGCTCGAGGAAATGACGGCCCACCGTCGAGCTCGACCGGGGGTCCCACGCAACGGTCTTGAGCACCGGGCATGGCGCGGGGGATGGGTGGCTATGACCGTTGGGGGACGGTTGCCACCATCAGACCGGCTGGCTGGCACTGGCGCTGAATGAGTTGAGCGCTTCAAGGGCCAGCCACCGGCGCGTCCGGACTCACCGGCCAGCTGACCGGGTCAGCGCAGCGCGTCGTCGAGGGAGGTCTCGCGAGGACCCCAGTGCACCGGATCCTGGCCGGTGACCACTTCGATCAGCGCCTTGACCGTTGCGCCTTGTTCGCGCATCGTGCCGGCCAGCCACGGCCTTCGATAGACGGCAACGCTGTCGTCGCCGACGCCGACCGCGTCGATGCCGGCGCCGCGGCACAGTGCCACCGCCCGCCGGACATGGAAGCTTTGGGTCAGCACGATCAGCGCTGTCGCCCCGAAGATACGGCGCGCCCGCTGACAAGAGTCGGATGTGTCGAACCCGGCATAGTCGGCGACCACCTTGTCTGCCGGTACACCCTGGGCGATTAGCCAGGCCCGCATCGCGTCCGGCTCGTTGTAGTCGAAATTCATGTTGTCGCCGGAAACCAGCACGGCGCGGACTTTGCCGGCCCGGTAAAGGTCGCGTGCCAATGCCAGCCGAGCCTCCAGGAACGCCGACGGTGTGCCGTCGCCATAGATCTGAGCGCCGAGCACTAGGGCAACGGGGCGCGCCGGCACGTCCGAGAGCGAATAAACCCGCCCGGCCGAGGCCACGCGCACCCAAATCAGGCTGGAAACCACGGTCAAACAAGCCAATATCGCGAGTACCACTGCGGAGCGGCCCATTCGCCGCCACCAAATCCGGCGCGCGCTCATGACCACCATCATGCCGCAAGGAGGTGTGTCTCATGTGGAGCAGAAGGTGTGGAGCTATAGCCCGAGGAAGAACGCGATGCCTTGGGCATGTCCGCGGGCGGTGGCCGTGATGAAGTCGGCGCGCTTGAGCAGATTCGCGTCGGCCACTCGGTCTATGAACAGATTCTCGGTGAGGACCGCGGGCATTGCGGTCTCGCGCAGCACGTGGAAGTTGGCAGTTTTCTGGCCGCGGTCGGTGACCGAAGCGACCGAACGCATGCCCGACAGAACTCGCGAGTGAACCGCATTGTGGAGGCGGACGGTCGTGGAGCCGGTGCCGGGGTACCGGTAACTTTCAAAGCCGGTGCCGCCGCCGGCGTTGATGTGAATGCTCACGAATATGGTTGCGCCCCAGGCGTTGGCGTCATTGGTGCGGTAGCTGAGGCTGCGCGTGATGTCGGTCGTGCGCGACATCCGCACGTCGACGTTCCAACTTGCTTTCAGGATGTTTCGCGTCTGCAGCGCGATGTTGAGGGTGAGGGTCTTTTCCTGCAAGCCGTTTCCGACAGCGCCGGCGTCCGTGCCACCGTGGCCCGGGTCAATGTAGACCTTGGGCACTGCGGCATGTGCTGTACCGGCGGCCGCCCAGGGCGCAACCGCGAGACCGGCCGCGGCGGCCAGAAGAGCACGACGCCGCGCAGGGGATTGACTGGTCATGAGCACCTCTCAGTCGGGACTCCGTGAAAGCTTCACGACCTGAATGTAACGTATGTCAATCAATCACTGTAGGAGCTTTACGACCCTGTTACTCGGTATCGCAGGTTTCTTTCACGCGAGAGCTGACTCCTTTTTGGACTCTCGGATCGCCCGGGCGCCGCCGATCAGGCTCACGAAGCTGCCGACGCCGAGGACGATCAGCGCATCGCGCACCCGCGCAAAGCTGCTGAGGTCCGCCGGTGGTCCGTCGTCGGCCGAGAATCCATGCACGAGGGACACCAGGGAAGCGCCGCCGAAGGTGGTCAGCGCCTCCGAGGCCAGGAGGATCATGCCAGGCAGCGCGCCCGCGATCACGTACCACGGCAACGCGAAAGACTCCGTACGCAGGCTGCGGTAGGCGTGAACACCGGCGAGCCAGCCGGCGATCGCCGCGGCGGCATAGATGAAGCGAGTGTTGGCCGTGGCCTGAGCGGCAACGTCGGCGGCGGGGCCGCCGCCTAGGAGCTTCATTGCTTGTGGTTGCAGCACACCAAGGATCAGGCTGGCGAAGAACACCCACGAGACCGCCCAAAGCGCAGCCTCAAGCACCGCATTGGGAAATATGGCCGCCACACCGCCCACGACACTTGCCAATCCCACGGTGATCGCGAGGACGGAGATCGAGGGCTCGGACCCGTAGGCGAACCGAAGACCGTAGGCGACGATAAGCCCGAAGAGGCTGCCCGCGATCAGACCGATCAGCAGACGGAAGATGGCCCGGTCGGATCGTGAGGCGGCCGCGGAGGCAATCGACGCGCTGGTAACCATTGTGGTGGCCACGATGCCGGGCAGGGCTTCTGCCGCGGAGCCAAGCGCACCGGACGGCCCGTCCTGACTGGTGGTGATGGTGGCGTGCGTCGTCCACACGGTGATGCCGAGCCAGAGCAGGCCCAGAAAGACCTGGGTGCCGGTACCTGATCCAAGCAGAGGTGCAGATCGCGCCGCGGTGGTGTCCTGTGCCACGCTATGTCCAATTTGGTCGAGGGGGCGAACGGTCAAGCGATAGTACGCACTCGATTGAGTGGCGCATTGAACCGCGGTGCGACGATGGTGGGCATGTTTGATGCTGCGGCGTCCGATCTGTTTGTCGGTGTGGTTGCGGGACTGATCGGGATTCCCATGTTGTATCTCGCAATGGCAGTCGCTTTCTTCACCAGACATCGGCTGGAAACAAGGTGTCCCAAGTGCGGGTGGCCCATAGGTCACCGCGACGCACCGTTCCGGGTGAGGGTGTTGCACTTCCTCTCCCTCGTGGCGTTCATACCCGCTCTGGTCATCAGCTCGCTCGGCCTGGTAGCCGGCGTCGTTCTTGCCGTCTCCGGCGATCCGGAGTGGGTCAATGTGCTGATCGTTGTCGGCGTAGGTGCGCCGATCGCTTTCGCGGGTGCGAAGGGATTTGCCTGGTATCGCACGTTTCCGATGCAGCGATGTGGCAATCAAGTGTGCGGCTGGACACGTCAGGACTCAGCAAAGCCCGTAGTTTGACGCTGTCGCTGCTGGTGTGGTCGGATGGCTGCGATTCAGCAGGGGAAAGCCGGTCGAAGTCCGGCACTGGCCCGCAGCCGTAGGCCCCGGCTACCGGGGTGAGTCGGATTGCCCTGCCAGATCATGTCGCCAAAGCGTTGTCGAGGTTCACAACGCGGAGATCGGCTCTCGGGAGTGTCCGGGTCTGGGTCCGTGTGATGTGCCGCTCACCCCGGAGATGTCCATGCCTGCTGCCTCAGCCCGATTGCCGCGGGCGTTGCATCCGTTGGCGTGGTGGCTCTGGGCAATCGCACTTGCGACTGCCGCCAGCCGGACGAGCAATCCGCTCTTGCTGGCGCTCATATTCGGGGTCTTGGGTTTGGTGGTCACGGCTCGGCGCACGGACGCGCCATGGGCGAGAGCATTCCGCTACTACCTGATCATGGCGTTGATCGTGATCGCGATCCGGGTGGTGTTCCGGTCGGTTTTCGCATCCGGCGTCACGGCCGAAGACATCATCCTGTTCCGCCTCCCGCGGGTGCCGACACCGGATTGGTACGCGGGGATCCAGATTGGCGGGCCGGTTTCACTGCAGGCAACGCTTTCCGCCGTGATCGACGGAATGCGCCTTGCCTGTCTGTTGTGCTGCATAGGCGCGGCCAACAGCCTGGCCAACCCGAAGCGTGCCCTCAAGATGTTGCCGGGTGCCTTGTATGAGCTCGGGGTAGCGGTCACTGTATCGCTGTCGGTGGCTCCGCAACTAGTGGAGAGCGTGCAACGAGTCGCGCGGGCGAGAAGGCTGCGTGCCGGTAAGGCCAAAGGTTTTGGGGCGCTTCGGGCTATCGCGTTGCCGGTGCTCTATGACGCGCTCGACCGATCGCTTCGACTGGCCGCGGCGATGGACTCGCGCGGCTACGGCCGGACAGGCACGGCCACTCGTGGTTCGCGCCGCGTCACGGCCATGCTGATGCTGACCGGCATGGCCGGTCTTTGTGTTGGCGCATATGGACTTCTCGACCCAGGTGTGTCGACCGGGATGGGCCTGTCCGCGTTCGTCGCCGGAGTAGCGTTGTCGGCGGCCGGTCTGTTCGTGGGTGGGCGGCGCGTATCCCGTAGCCGCTACCGGCCGGATCCGTGGCAGTGGCCGGAATGGACAGTCGCCGGATGCGGCATCGTCACTGCCATCGTGCTCAGCGTCGGCAACGGCTACGACCCGGCAGCGCTCAATCCAACGTTGTATCCGTTGCAGTGGCCCACTTTGCCGCTGCTGCCGGCGGCCGCAATTCTAGTGGCGGCGTTGGCCGCCTTCGCCTCCCCACCGCCACAGGCAACGCCAAGCACGCCAACTGTGCCGACACTCATGGGAGCTCGTCGATGATTCGGTTCGACAAGGTCAGCGTGACCTATGACGGCGCAACCACACCAGTGCTACGTGACGTAGATCTGCAGGTTGGCGAAGGCGAGCTGTGCCTGGTGGTCGGGCATACCGGCTCAGGGAAGTCCACCCTGCTCGCGGCAATCAACGGTCTGGTCCCGCATTTCACCGGCGGCACGCTGGATGGGCGGGTCACTGTTGCAGGACGGGACACGGCCACCCATCCGCCGCGCGAGTTTGCCGATCTGGTGGGCTTCATCGGACAGGATCCCGTCGCCGGTTTCGTCACCGACACTGTTGAAGAAGAGCTCGCCTACAGCATGGAACAGTTGGCACTCGACCCAGCCGTGATGCGCACCCGGGTCGAGGAAACCCTTGACCTGCTGGGGATAGCGGACTTGCGACAGCGCGGATTGCATGAACTGTCCGGCGGTCAGCAGCAACGCGTCGCCATCGGGGCCGCGCTGACCGCTCATCCGCGCGTGCTTGTCCTTGACGAGCCCACCTCCGCCTTGGATCCAACCGGTGCCGAAGACGTGCTCGCCGCAATCACCCGGCTCGTACACGACCTGGGTGTCACCGTCATCCTTGCGGAGCACCGGCTCGAGCGTGTGGTCCCCTACGCCGACCGGCTCATCTGGTTGCCTGGCGACGGCACCGCGATCTACGGGGATCCGGCCAGTCTGCTTGAAAACACCACTGTTGCTCCGCCCGTTGTGCAGTTGGGCCGCTTGGCCGGTTGGAAACCCTTGCCACTATCGGTTCGCGACGCACGCCGTAGTGCCTTGGCACTTCGCGATCGGTTGCCCGCGACGCCTCCCGTCCCACACCGCACCGAACACACTCAGCCCGGTGCGGCTTTGACCGCCCGCGAGGTGATAGTGCGGCATGGACCTGTCGTCGCCGTCCGCGGCGCCAGCCTGACTCTCCACTCTGGACAGATCACAGCATTGATGGGCCGCAACGGCTCCGGCAAATCATCGTTGCTGTGGGCGCTTCAAGGCTCCGGGCGCCGCTTCGCCGGTACCGTCAAAGTCAATGATTTGAAAGGTGTTGACCGCGACCCGGGCAAGGTCAGTGCCGCCGACGCGCGACGACTGGTAGGTCTGGTCCCCCAGAACGCCACCGATCTGCTCTACCTTGACACCGTCGATGCCGAGCTGGCTCAAGCCGATCGCGATGGTGCCGCGCCGGGCATTGCCCGTGGATTGCTTGATGCGATCGTGCCCGGCATCGACGGCGGTGTCCAACCCCGCGATTTGTCTGCGGGGCAACAACTTGCGCTCGTGTTGGCTATCCAACTGGCAGTCACTCCAGGTGTGCTTCTGCTCGACGAACCGACCAGAGGCTTGGATTATCAAGCAAAAGCAGCTCTTGCTTGTACCATTGACACGCTGGCCAAGCAGGGCCGCGCAATCCTTGTGGCCACTCATGATGTGGAATTCGCCGCCATCACCGCTGACCGAGTCGTCGTCATGGCCGAAGGCGAGATCGTCGCGGACGGTCCCGCCCCGGCAGTGCTTACCGCTTCACCGACTTTCGCGCCGCAGATCGCCAAAGTCTTGTCCCCGTTGCCCTACCTGACAATCGGCCAGGTCGTCGCCGCGGCACCGTGGAGTCAGCCATGATGCCTGCAGTGCGGGCGATCAGAGTTCCCCGCCGGGCGGCCGCCGCTATCGCTATGGCCACCTTCCTTGGCGCGGTGGCATTCGGGTGGCCGTTCCTGGTAGCTCCCGGCAAATTCGGCTCGACTCAAACCCCGCCTCTGTTGTTCGGTCTGTTGCTTCTGATCGTGCTGGCGGTGATCTTCGCCGAGATCGCGGAAGGCCGCATCGACGCCAAAGCCCTTGCCATGCTTGGTGTTCTGTCGGCGATCAACGCGGCCCTGCGACCGCTAGGGGCCGGGACCGCCGGAATTGAAACCGTGTTCTTCATGCTCGTCCTAGCCGGGAGAGTCTTCGGTCCAGGATTCGGCTTTGCGCTGGGCTGTACGTCACTTTTCGCTTCGGCGCTGCTCACCGGCGGGGTCGGGCCATGGATGCCGTATCAGATGTTCGCTTGCGCGTTTGTCGGCATGTTCGCCGGGTTGCTGCCGAAAGCCCGCGGCAAAGCCGAGGTGGCAATGCTCGCCGGATACGCGGCGGTCGCCGGCTACCTGTTCGGGTTTCTGCTCAATCTGTCGTTCTGGCCATTCGCGCTCGACCCCACCAGCTCGATCGCTTATCAACCGGGTTTGCCTGTGCTGGAACAACTTCAGCGCTACCTGACCTTCCTCACCGTGACGTCGCTGGGCTGGGACACGGGCCGCGCGATCACCACCGCTGTCCTGGTTATCCTCGTTGGGCCGGCCATTCTCAAGGCCTTGCGGCGAGCCGCTCGCCGGGCCAACTTCAAGCCCACCAAGACTTTCCGCCCTCCCAGCGCCGAGCGGACAAATCATGATCAAAGGGCTGCGAAGGCTGAGTGAGGGGTCCGGTGGCTACCCGTATGGGTGAGGTCTTACGGTGGTCCGGCAGGCGAGCACGGGGGAGGGGGTGGGAATGGACGTTTTCGCGGGTATTGCGGTGCCGAGATGGGTCACGGTGCTGGTTGTCGTGGTGCTGACGGCCAGCTTGCTGCTCGGAGTACCACTGGCACGACTGGCCGGCACCAGGCAGGGCCGCCGGCTGGCGCATCCCGAGCGGCTCACCACGATCAGGGAGAAGGCCAAGGACACGGCTTTGTTCCTCGCCGCACTGGTTCCGTCCGTGCTGGTGTGGCTGGCGGTCATGGGCGTCTCGTTCATCGGCCTGACCGGATTTGCGGCGAAGGTGATGCATTGGACTCATTGGACCAACATGTTGGTACCACTGAGCTTGGACGGCATTTCGGTCAGCTTCGGCGCATGGGCCTTCGTAGCGGTCAAACGCGGCCGGCACCCCGGCCGCGCCTACAAGATCGTGTTGGCGGCCGCGGCGATGAGCGCAGTGCTCAACTTCGTGCATGGGCGGTCTGAGTGGTCGCTGTGGGCGGGCCTTTACCTGGCGTTCTTGTCCATGGCCGGGATGGCGATGTTCCACGAGTTACTTGAACAGTTCGTGGCGGCCTATCACGACGACGAGCCGCTCATGACTCGCCATCCCCGGTTCGGCCAACGGTGGCTTTACGCGCCGGTCTCGACGTTTGCGGCGCGACGGGCGTGGATTGTGCATCCGCCACAGGAGGGTCTTCGTCCGAGTGTGCGAAACGCTCTGGGCCACTTGGAGGACGTACGGGAGGCCAGACGCCAACGCAGAATCGGTGGGGCGCAACGGATTCGCGAAGAACAGCAAGCGAAACTGATCGAGATCCACGCACGCAACGAAGTGAAGGTGGCCAAACAGCGTGCCAACGATGGTGAGCCGGTGGCCGCCGAGTTGGTGAATAGGGCGGAAACCGGCCGTTGGTCCGATCAGGACATTCGGCAGCCGCTGTTGATCATCCCTGAACCGGCCGCGTCCGCGGAGCCGGCGCCCAGGCAGCGCCCGGCAAAGCCGACACAGCCGGGGGAGCCGCCGCTCGCACAGGAGTCGGCGGAGCCTTCGCCTGCGGAGGCAGAGCCGGCAGAGCCTGGGCAGCGCTCGGCGAAGGCGGTACAGGTGGCAGATCCGCCCGCGCCAGAGTCGGCGGAGCCGTCGGCGCCCGTGGCGAAGAAGAAGGTTGCGGCCAAATCACTGCCGGAGACCGGCGAGCAGCCGCTCATCGCCGCCATTGAGGCTCCGGTTAAGCGACCGCCGCTGAAGGACCGGGTGCCGCAGATCCTTGACGCCCATGTGCGAGCCGGTGACGACCTCCAAGCAGCCCGACTGACGAACTTTGTGCTCCGCGCTTTGGCAGCACCGGCTAATCGGGACACCGTCGGCCGTCACGTTCAGACCTGGCTGAACCAGGTCCAGCGCGGAAGGCGGGCTCTCTCGGCTCAGCCTCGCCAACTGCTGGGAACCGAGCAGAACGGAGACTCCGGACGGCTCGAGTTTCCGTTCGATGTCCTTGTCCTGCAACGGGTAGTCATCAACAACAGGGCTGTCGTCTGTCCCGGTTGCGGCACCGAGGAGAGCCTCATGTTTTCCGGACAGCATCCACGACGGCCCGTCGAGGCCAACTGCGGCTGCGGCGAGCGTTGGCCGATTGTCGGTCTGGGTTCCGAGAGGGTCTGGGAAACGCTCGTCAATGAAGTGACCGCAGGGCAAGCGGAAATCATCCGAAGCTGAGTTCCCCGCATTGCCGCGAAGTTACGTAAAGTCGTCTTGTGGCTACGGTACCGGCAGGGGCGGACAACAAGCCGCGCGAGGAGCTTGCTACACGCCTGGATGCGGCCGAGGACAACCTGGAGATGGGTTGTGATGCCGACGAGGCACACGCCATCGCGGTGAAGATCGAGGCGGCGGCTGAGGCCATCGGTGCCGCCGACTTGTCGATGCGGGCGCGGATGCTGCAAGCCGACATGTCTGAGCGAATGGGGCAGCCCGCAGCTGTGGCGCAGGTGCTGTGGGAGGTCAACCGGTGGGCGAGCGAGCATGACTCCCAATCCCTGCTGGCACGCAGTCACCTCCTGCTGGCTCGCACCTACTTCCATCTCGGGGACATGGCCGTCTACCTCGACCACGCCGTGTGTGCGGTGGAGGCTCTGGAGTCGAGCGCTCCGTCGCATACCCGCGCATATCACTTGATGAAGCTCGCTGACGCGCTGAAGTGGAATGGATCCATGGACGCCGCACGCGAGCGGTATCGCCAAGCCGAGCGCATCGCCGCCGCGGGTGGCCCGGTTGAGCTGCTGATGATGGTGCTCAACAATCTGGCCTACGGCGAGTACATGGCGGGGGAGCCGCAGCGTTCCTGGTCGGCTATTGAGCGGCTGCTCGGCGTCGCAGCCGCGCATGACATACAGCTCAGCCCGGCGAAAGTCGACACGATCGCCCGGGCACAGATCGCGCTCGGGCGCTACGTCGAGGCCGAGCAGACCATTCAAGCCGGTATGCGCGACTATGAGGTTCGCGGCCACGCCCACACCGCCGGTCGGGCCGAGCAACTGCTCACTCTGGCCGTCTGTCAACGTTTCCTTGGCGAAATCGATCGGGCTCAGGCTACTTTGGACAGTTGCCATGCCGTGTGCGAGGCCGGCGGCCACGGTGGGATCGCCTTGCGGGTGCAGCAGGAGCAGGCCGAGCTCTACGCCGCGGCGGCGGACTTCCGGGCCGCGTTCGAGGCGCACAAGACGTTCCACGCTGAGAACGAGAAACTACGTTCGCTACAACGTGAGGCCCATGCTCGTGCGCGGCAAGCCATGTTCGAGACCACCGAAGCACGGCAGGACGCCGAGCGCTTTCGGGAACAGGCCCGCCGCGATCCACTCACCGGTCTGCACAACCGGCGCTACGCCGACGAACAACTTCCCGGCCTGATCAGTCACGCCACTGCGACCGGCTCGCCGCTGAGCATCGGCATGATCGACGTCGACCATTTCAAGCGCATCAACGACACACACTCCCACCACGTCGGGGACAAGGTGCTCATCTCCATCGCCAACCTGCTGTCCGAGCTGACCACCGCGGCGAAAGCCGAATTCGTGGCGCGGATCGGCGGGGAGGAGTTTCTCATCGTGCTCCCCGGCATGACTCTGGCTGACGCGGTTGCCCACCTCGACCACGCCCGCACCACGATCAGCTCGTACCCTTGGCAGCCGTTGACCGCAGACCTGCCGGTCACCGTCAGCATCGGTGTCGCCAGCACTGAAGTCCTCAACGGGAACTCCAGTGCCCTGCTGGCAGATGCCGATCGAAACCTCTACGCCGCCAAGCGTGCCGGCCGCAACCAGGTTGCCAAATAGGAGAAGGCATGACAGTGCAGCAGCCCGAGGCTCCCAGCACCGCTCGCATGATTGATTACTGGCTGGGCGGAGACCAGCACTATCCGATCGATGTGCTGGCCGCCAACGCGTTTGAGGGTGCCTATGGGCCGTGCGCGGCCATCTTCGGTTCGCTGCGAGCGTTTTCCGGTCGGGCTGCCCGGTACATCGCCGCCGAGGGCGTGGACCAGTTTCTGGCTTTCGGCGCGGGGATCCCGGCGCAGGGCAACGTTCACGAGGTCGTCGGGGGAGCGCGAGTGCTCTACACCGACATCGACCCGGAGATCGTTGCGAAGGGCAGGGATTTGCTTGGTACCCAACAAAATGTTGAATATGTCGTGGGTGACGCCGCCGACCTGAGCAGCATCGACCCGGCCGCGCTCGACCGAGTGCTACCCGATCGGGCCACTAGGCCGGTTGGGTTGGTGTTCCTGGGACTTGCCGCATTCCTCGATGACACGACGCTGGCTGAGGCGCTCGATGCCATGTATGACTTTGTCCCCGCCGGAAGTCGACTGGCCTTCGACTTCGACGCCATGGAGCTGGCCGCCTACCCGGAGGCCTTGGCAATGATGGGGCCTGGGTTCCACATGCGTGACCCGGCGAAAATCGGCGAGGTGCTTGGCCGCTGGAAGCCAACGGCCGATGGCATTGTGCCGGTTGCCCAATGGCGGCCGGACGGCCCTGCCGAGCAGGTGCCCGACGCCTTCTGGGGCGGCGTCGCCATTAAGTAGCCCCCGGCCTGGCGCTATTGTGGTGCGGATCCGCGCTGGCTCAGAGGAGGGGAGGATCGTGGACTCTTCCAGCTTCGCCAAGGAGTTCAAGCCCCGGCACGCGGCGATCGCTGTGATCCTCTTCTTGGTGGTCAACGGCTTCGTGACCACTCCCGCAAGGTTTGTTCCGGGCGTGAGCTCCCCAACGGCAACGGTCGACCCGGTGCCGGGCCGGGCTCGTCCCGCGCCGCCCATCAGGGTGGGCAGCCCGGTAGACGGCACTTGGGGGAACGCCGGTGCGCCCGGCTCCACCCCGGCTGGGGGACACCACCTGCTGGCCAAGGCGTCGCCGATAAACCATTGGGCGGTCGACCTGCGTTCGCCGGCCGGCACAGCCGTAATCCTTTACGCAGCATCCTCGGACGCACCCGATGACACCGCCGTGACCGCTGCGATCACGCAAATCGTCGACAACGACGCCTGCCGGCTCGGTGGTGGCGGAGACTTCGTGACGGTCGGCATTTACTACGACGGCATTCTCGCGGGGCGTGTCACCTACGCGCACCTGAATCGCAACCCCACCCTGCAGGTCGGCATGGTCGTTGCGCGCTGGGGCACCAATCTGGGTACTGTCGCCAACCTGCAGGGCAAGGCGATGGGTGGCTCAAGCTGCTGGACCGGGCCGCACGTGCATCTCGAGCTGAGGGCCGAGACAAAGCAAGCCTGCTGGGGTCGCAATCAGGCTCCGGGGCGCCAGGTCCGTCGCGCTGATTCGCTGGGTCTTGTTTCCGGCTCGCTGGGAGCATCAGCGACCACGTGTCCCTAGTCCGTCCACATATGTGAATGCTTGACTGTATCCTGGCTCGAGGGCAGGATGACGGACTATGAACAGCCCGCGAGTCTGTCTACTGCTCACAGCAACGCTCGTTGCCACGGCTGCCCTTTCGGCCATCAGCCCCGCCGCGTTCGCGAAGAAGGATTCCCCAACCATGTCGGTGATGACGCCCGCGACCGGTGTGGCCTCCCGTAGTGACCGTCGTCCAGTCGCCGGCGGGATCTATGACGCGAAGGCCCAGACGACCTTCATCACCTGGGGCGGGCGCAACCAGGACAACTACATCCAGGCCTACGACCATCGGTTGGCCACGTGGACAGCGCCCGTCCTGGTCGGTCTGGGCGGCGGCGATTCGCACAACTATCCGACCATCGTTCAGGCCCGCGACGGGCATCTGCTCGTCTTCCGGGGGCTGCACAACCGCCAGCTCGTTGTGGCGCGCTCGGCCCAGCCTCACTCCGTCGCAGGCGAGTGGACCAACCAGGTCATCGTGGCGGGCGACGGTGCGACCTATCCGATGCCCTTCGTCGCCGCCGACGGCTCAATCTTTGTCTTCGTCCGTGAGACCACGCGCGACCTCGATGGCGTGACGCCCACCGACACCCGCCCGATGAAATACGTACGCTCCCGCGACAATGGTTTGACCTGGCAAAATACCTTTGATTTGACGGGTACCAAGTACGCGATCGCGCCTACCAGCCGTTCCGACAACATGAACGAGATCTACATTGGACAGTTGCGGTATGAGGCGCCCCGGTTCGGCCGTCCGGAACGTGTTCACATCGTCTACACGCTCGCCGGTGGCGGCCCGGAAGGACACCTGCACGACCGCTACCACCGCAACATCTACTACACCTCGTTCACGCCCAATGACCTTCGTTTCCGTTCCGCATCCGGGGCAGACGTTGGGACCTCGATCGATGACACCGATCAGGAGACCCACCTCAAGGTGGCGCACACCGAGTTGCAACAGCCGAATCCGCGGACGCCCGACTACATCTCGCTCGTCGGCTGGACCCCCACTGGAAACCCTTTTGTGGTTTGGATGACCACCGATACCACGGGCGTGTTGCATGATCACACCGCGACGTGGACACATCGTGGCTGGGTCGCACACGAATTCGCCACTGGGGTAAGGGTTCGCGACATGGAACCGGCCGGGCTGTTCAGCTGGCGCGTCTACGCGACGCCAACCACCGGCATCGACACGTATCTGTTGCGAGCCGGCCTGCCAAACTCATCCCGACTTTGGCGCTATGAGTCCTCTTTGGACGTTCCACGTGCCGTGGGCCGCATCGAGGTGATCGGCTCGCATAGGGATCCCTTGCGAATCCTTGCGACCGGCGCCGCGAGCGGCCGCGAAGTTCCCATCTACTATGACGGCGACATCTACGTGGCCGGCTTTCCCTGCTGGCCGGCGACGCCTTTTACGGCCCAAGCCCTTGCAGTGAGGGCGATTGACCCATCCGGCCCAACGGGCAGGCGAGCGCGGAGCAGGTTGCGCAGGGCATCGCGCTGAGCTTCGGAAAGGGACATGACATACCCCGGTGCCGGGCCCTGGCCACCTAGGAACGGCTGCCAATAGTCGTCGAAGTCGGCGAAGACTGTTGGCACGTCGATCGCCTCGGCCGTCACCTTGTTCAGACCGGCGTCTGTCCAAAGGCTACGCAGCCGATCCGGTTGGCACAGCGGGAAACGGTAGCCCTCGGCCAACTCGGCCACGGATGTGTCGAGGTCTGTGGCGGCATCCCAGAAGTACCGCATCAGCTCCATGCCCTCGGCGTAGTCCCAGACATATGCGGCAGCTGTGCCACCCGGCTTGGCCACCCGCGTGGTCTCGGCCATCGCGCGTTGCGGGTCGGGCACAAAGTTGATCGCCAGCCCGCTGACCACGGCGTCGAAACTGCGATCGGTCAGCGGCAAGGACTGCGCGTCACCGGCCTGGAAGGTCGCTCGCGGGTCACTGATCTGAGCACGGGCATTGGCCAGAAACCCCTCGGACGGGTCGACCCCGACGACCTGCGAGGGATCGGCCTTGGCCAGGATCGTTGCTGTGAGTGCTCCCGTGCCACAGCCCACATCCAGCCACTTCCGGCCGGCCGGAACGTCCAACCAGTCCAGGAAGGCGACCGCGACGCGGCGACTCCACCGGCCAACGTAGGCCTCGTACGCGTCGCCAACAGCCCACACCTCACGCACCACACGGTGACCATACGACCATTGCCGATCACAACCCCAGGAACGCACTCTTCTGCCGCGAAGCGGTGCATCCGATGAGGTGAGGCGCGCGAACGTCGTGCGTGCGTGAGCAGACGACGACCCGGCGCTTCGGTTCTGTAGCGCTGGCGCGGGGTTTTCCGACTCTCGGCATGGAAGTCATCTGGACCCGAAGTCAGGCGTCGCAGGGAAGAGGGAGGGCGATTGTGCGGTACGGGCGTTCCCAGGAGGAATGGGCGAGACTGGCGGCTGTCGGGAAGAAGTTCCTCATCGAACGCGCCACCATGCAACGGACCACCACCTACACCGAGCTCAACGCCGCCCTCGCCAACCGCACCGACACCGCGGGCTTCAACTTCGACCTCGACGCCGACCGGGCCGCGATCGGTGAACTGCTCGGGCAGATCTCCGAGGACACCGTCACCGAGACCGGCGGGCTGCTGATAAGCGCACTCGTCCAGTATCTCGGCGCCAACGACGCCGGTCCTGGCTTCTACACCCTCGCAAGGAACAGTGGGCTACCTGTCCCCACCACCAACGAAAGCCGCCAACTCTTCTGGGCCGGCCACGTCGGTGAGCTGCACAGGCACTACGCCCGACCGCGACGCGGCCGAGTCACGGAGTGAGCCCAGCAAGCAAAGGCATCGAGACAGCAGACCGTGATGATCCCTGACCGCCGGTCGTGGGGAATCCAGAGGTCTCGCGACGGCGGCGGGGCGTTCTCCCCAACTGCTGACGGCAGCTATAGGCCATCATGTGGGCTGTGGAGTCCACCCGTCT
>DPJL01000387.1 GCA_003543035.1 Micromonosporaceae bacterium
CGCTCTACGCCTTGTCCGCCCTCTTTGCTTGGATCACCTCGACCTCCTCGACACTTCCCGCGCATCGCGCCTGGGGTGAGTTCGCCGTCTGGGGCTACGGTGCCGCCGCGCTGCTGGTTTTCGTCTTCTTCCGGAAACGCCTTTGGCTCACCATCCTGGCGTGGATCGGTACCGCCTTGGTGCCGTTGGTGATCCTGGCCCAACGCGGCTTGTACCAGGAGGAAGTGTTCGTTGTCGAGGAGTCGGCACGGCGGTTCCTGGAAACCGGGACGCCTTACCTCGATCGGGCCGCAATCGCGGCTCTGCCCGAGCCGCTTCTCGCTTACACGCCCTACCAACCGGGCATGGCGATCTTTGGTCTTCCCCGAGCCCTGATTGGGGACTACTGGTGGACCGACGCTCGGGTGTATTTCGCCCTCGCCACGGCCGCCGCTCTGTTCGGCGCGGCGCGGCTGCTTTGGCCCCACCGCCACCTTGTCCGGGCGATCCAGTTCGCCACGGTGCTGCCCCTTTGCGCGCTCACTTTGGCGACCGGTGGGGACGATTTGCCGGTACTCGCGTTATGCCTCTTGGCATTTGCGTTTGCAGCCCGGGAGCGTTTCGGATGGGCCGGAGTCGCGATTGGACTGGCCGCCGCAATGAAACTCTTCGCGTGGCCGGTGGCGCTGGTGCTCGGCATCTATGCGGTCAGCCGACGCTATACCGTTGCCGCCATTGGCGTTCCGCTTGCCGCGATGGTGCCGGTGCTGGCAATCAACGCGAATTCGTTCGTGGAGAACGTGATTCGTTTCCCAACCGGCCAAGGTCTCGTGACGAGCCCGGCTGCTTCTCCGCTGGTCGGATATCTCATCGCGCAGCACCTGCCGAACGGCCGGCTCATTGCGCTCGCGCTACTGCTGGCGGTCGGGTTCGGCCTCGCTGCCTATCTGGCCAAGAACCAGCCACGTGATGCGAGAGCCGTCGCCATCATCTGCGCGATCGGCTTGCTCGCCGCGATTCTCCTCATGCCGTCGACGCGCTTCGGGTACCTGCTCTACCCGGTCGCCTTCGCCTTCTGGGCGCCGTGCCTTCGCAATGTGGAGCCTCGATGAAACATGTTGCCGTCAGCTGGCTTGGTCGAAAAATCCGCCTGCCCCAGACGATCCTGAGGCAGGCGGACTGATGGGAGTCGATTCCTAGAGCTTTACTTGGGTCTCGTTCGATACCTGTACGAACGGGGCAACGAAGATCGCCAGGAGTCCACGATTCATGACATCCCAGGTTGTTTGTTTGTCGAACCGTCGTGTTTTGGTTATCAGCCAAGCCATGAGCAGGCCGACTGGCCAACCACAAACGATGCCCCAGAAGTTAGCATCGCCAGCAAATAAGAGGAAGGTACCTCCGATCTCCGCGACCACGCCTGTTACGAACAGGAGCCAAGTCAAGAGCCGTCGGCCATTCGCATCGAGGAGCACCGTCGTACCTCCGTTCCCGCCTAGCTGCCTGATGTGTAAGTGGTGTCGTCCGACCAGCCGCTTACGAAAGGTTCGTTTCCCCATGGAAGCGAGATCACGTGACGGGTACGTACTTGTGTGACCTCCGCTGTTGAACGGTACTCCCAGTGCCCATCCTCACGGCCGACCCACCGTCGCTCAACCTTGTCACGATCACGGTACTGGAACGACTTCTCCTTCAAGAAGCCCAGGGCAGCACCCAGTCCTGCGCCAGCGGGTCCGGTCAGACCCAACCCCACAATTGCAGCATTTTTCGAAAAGTCCTGCGTGTTCCACCAACTATCGATCCATGGGGTCTCAACCCATGGTGTATAGCTAACAAACTCCCATTCACCATCGCATTTGCCGGGGTTCTGCGAACACCACATATCTGGTGTGTAGCCAGGCATAGGAACCTGACCGCCGCTTGGACTCGGAGTGCCGAGTGGCTGGGAGGAAGGTCCCCCGTTGGCCGTCGGTGCGGGGATGACTGTGGGTTGGGATGTGGTGGGTTTCTTCTCCGGCTTGCAATTGGGCGCGCAGGGAGCGACATAGCTTTGCGGCTCGCCAGTGACAATGTATCCGCCGCCTGGCTTAGGTGTGGCGGTCTGGTGGCATCCGTCGTCCCCACATATGATCAGGCCGCTCGGATCCTTCCACGTAACCGGGTTGCTATTGGCGTATGTATAGGCGTGCCACTGCTGAGGATCGTTTAGGTCCATGATTGGGTCTGCGGAGATGAATCGGCCGAGGTTGGGGTCGTATTCGCGTGCGCCGAGGTGGGTGAGGCCGGTGTCGTCTTTGGTGCCGCCGACGTAGTTCTTGGTACCGGCCCAGGTGGGTTGTGCTGCGCGGGTTTCGCCGTACGGCATGAAGCGGCGCCGGTTAGCGGTAAGGGTCACTGCGTCGATCTGGACAGTGCTAGTGCCTTGATGATTGCTGCAGATCCATTTGAGTCCGGCTGCGTCGCGGACGGCGAGGCCGGCGTAGTACCGCCGCCCAAGTGGGTTCGCGGTGCCGATCTTTTCGAGTTCAGTGCCGTCGGGCAGGTACAGGGTGGACTTGGACGGGGTGTTGGCGATGAGCCTGTTGCCGGAGCTGTCGTAGATGTAGGAGGCGACAGCGTTGGTGCCTTCCTGCACGGCGGCCGGGTGGCCTTCTTTGTCCCAGGTAAGGGTTTGGGCGGCACCGGTTTCGGTGGTGCGGGTGGTGGTGTTGCCGCGGGTGTCGTAGCTGAACGTCCGTGTTGGTGTTCCCGCCAACGGCCCGGTGGCGTTGACGTTCTTGATCTGGTGGGGTTTGACGCCGTGGGTGGTGCCGACGTCGTAGGTCCAGTCGGTGTTGCCTGCTACTGGGTCGATGTCTTTTTGGGTGAGGCGGTTTCCGATGGTGTCGAAGGTCCATTGCCGCCAGTAGGGGTCGGCGCCGGTCCGCTGGGGGGTGGTGCAGCCGGTGCCGATGGCGGCTTGGGTCCAGGCTTCGGTCATGCGGCGCAGGTGGTCGTATTTGAAGCATTCAACCTGGTCACGAACGCTGTCGGTCGTCCCGGCGGCGTAGGTGATGTTGCCGGCGTTGTCGTAGGCGTAGTCGGTGGAGTATTTGGTGGTGAACGTTCCAGGCGTGGTTTCGATGTCCACTGCGGACAGTGACACTCGCCGGGTGTCGGCGAAGTAGGAGTTGGACAGTTTCACCTGTTTGCCTGCGGCGCCGAGCCATTGGGCGGAGACGAGACCGTCGTATTTGTACTCGGTGTCGGCGACATAGGTTTGGCTGCCGCCGGACCATGTGCCGGTCATGGTTTGGGCGAAGCCGTTGTTGTCGTAGGTGTGGGTGATTGTTTCGGCGGGTAGGCCGCCCACGCCGGGCTGGGTTTGGGTGGCGATGGCGCCGTTGGGTTTGTACGCGTTGGCGACTGTGTAGGTCAGCACGCCACCGCCAGCGGCGAATCCGGGGATGGTTTGAGTGGCCGACAGCGGACGGTAGGCGTCGTCGTAGGAGCCGACGGCGGTGGTATAGGTGTTCGCGCCGTCATAGCGGCTTGACGAGGTCAGCTGTCCTTTCGCGACGGTGTCGTACAGCCAGGACGCGCGCAGGGTGCCGGTGAGCGTGTCTTCCCGGACTTCGGTTTTGCGGCCGTCGTATTTGTACGCCAGCTTGTTGCTATTGCCGTCGACGGTCTCGGTGACCTGCCCGGCGTCGTCGTGGGCGGTGGTGCTGATACCAGCGTCCGGGTCGACGGCCTTGGTTTGGCGGCCCAGCAGGTCGTAGTCGTAAGTCCACTGGTTACTACCGGGGTCGGTGACCGTTTTGAGGCGGCCCAGCCTGTCGTAGGTGTAGGCGGTTTTGTCGAACGAGCCGGTGAAGCCGGTCGCGGACTGATACTGGCGTTTCTCGACCACTCGGCCACGGACGTCGAACAAGTCCTGGGTGACCGTACCGCCGGTGGGCGGGATGACACCGCTGCGATCGCCCTCATAATTGGTATTCGTTTCGAATTGCTTGACGTCTGCTTTGTATAGCTGCTCGAACGTTTTGCGGCCGGCGCCGTCGTACACGTAGCGGGTTTGCCGGTCGATGTCGGCGTCACCATTGGTTGGCCACACCAGCGTCGAGTTCGGCGCGGACGCCGAGTTGTAGAAGATCGACGTCTTCGCGGTCAGACCGCGGGTGTCGTAGCGGGTGTCGGTGATGGTGCGTTTGCCGTCCTCGGTGACTGTCTGGGTTTGCCGTGGCCGCATCCGGCCGTCGAACATCTCAAAGGAGCTGATCTGGTTGCCGTTGGGGCCCAGCGTCTTCGTCTCGGTGTAGGGCCACGACGTCTTGGTGATCGAGTAGGTGTAGGCGACGTTGGGGTGGGTGCCGGTGTTGCCGGGCTGGCGCACCGACGTCACCCGCCCCAGCGGGTCATAGCCGCCGCTGGTGACTTTGCCGTTGGCATCGGTGACCGCCAGCGGCAAACCCCGCAACACATCGAACGTAGTCGTGGTATCAAATCTGGTGCCGCCGGTGACCGGCGCCGGTGTGGTGGTCTTGGCCAAGGACAGCAGCCCGGCACTGTTGTGGGTGTAGACAGTGACGGTTTCCCGGTTCAGCGGATCCTTGGCGGAGGTGACCCGCCCCCACACGTCATAGACCTTGTTCTCAGCGATGAAGGTGGAGCTAACGGATGAGCAGCCACCACCCCGTCGAGGAATGCACACGTAGGTCTTCAGCGTCTCGACCTTGGTTGGATCACCCTTAACAGGCGGTGTATTCAGCGTGCTTTGGTTGTCGTAGTAGGTTCTGACCTCGCCCAGCTTCTTTGGCGTGAGGTCGCCGCCGCAACTAACGCCGAATGTCTCTGTCTTGTTCGGATAGTTAATCAAATGGTCGGTGATGTTCATCCAGTAGCTGTATTTGGTACACACGTCATCGGTGTCCAAGACCGGGCTGGTCTGGCCCAAATCATTGGTCTGGGTCAGCGTCCCGTAGGTGGTGTTCCACGTAGACACGGTTTCGGTAGTACGCCACGACCCGTCCGCGATCTTGGTGTAGGTCTTCTTGGACGTGTTGCGGGTCAGGTAGGCGTAGCGTTCCGGCGGGGTCTGCCAGGCGGGTAGCGCCCCACCGGCGGTGGTGGCGATCACGCTTGGAGTGTGAATTGTTTTGGATAGTTCCGGGCCGGAGGCTCCGTCATAGACGATTTCTTCGCGGACCTGCCCGCCCAGCGCCGCGTGGTCGGTGACGCTGCCGCCTTCGCTGTCCACGACCGATGACTGGCGCCAGAACTCCTGGCCCGGGTCCAGGCCGGTGTCGCGGTCCAGGCCGCGGTAGTAGACACGTTTGGTTTTCGACTGGGTACCACCGGCGGCACCCACGGTGGTGATCACGGTCGGATATCCCTTCCAGGACGACATCGCCTTATTCGGCGACGCCCACACACTCGACGAATACCCCCATAGCACCAGCGGGTGATTCGAGGAAGCGCCGTCCATGGTGTAGGTGTAGGCGGTTTCCACCGGCGGTGACCCACCGACCAGATCGGTTTCGGTGATCTTGTTGACGACGAACTTGTGCCACCACGACCATTCCGGCGGCGCCTGCCTGTTGGTGGTCCATTGCATGAAGCAGCGGGAGGCGTTGTGGTTGTAGTTCGGCCACTGCGATTGGCTCTTGCCTGCCCACCAGGTGCACGCGTCGCCCGGCTCATTCGTGGGCAGATATGAGACTTCAATGCGCCCGCCGGCTTCGGTGTCCAAATAGTCGATGCGATATTTCTGCGGGTCGGCCATGTTCGCGTTCGGGTCATAGTCGGCCCGGTTACGGTCTTTACGCCCATGAGTCGTCAACGCCGGCATGGTGATCGACGCGCCGGCGGCGTCAAAACCCTTGCGGGTAACCGAATCCAGCCACAGCGTCGGCACGTCGGTGCCGCCAGGAAACGACTGCCCCAAAGTCCATTCGTCGACCGGCTTGTAGTCTGTTCCAGAACCGGTCCACACCTTCGTCGTGATCTTCGTCAGGCGTTTGGTGGTCCAATACGACGGCGACAAATTGTTGTTACATGGGGCCACATCACATTTGAGATCCCACGGCGTGTCCGGCCAGTTCACGTTCGGACTGCAATCGGATGCCACGCACCGATCCGAGTTGGTGAACTCCACCACCGCAGCAGGGGTGATAGTGGTCTCGCTGCCCACCCGAGTGCCGTACTCGATACGTTCCAGCACCGCATCCCGGTGATACGAGACCGTGGACTGCCCGGAGTTGTTCGACCCGGCCAGATTGTCAAAACGGCTGTACCAGTACGACATCGAGTTGCCGCGGGTATCCACCACATAATCGAGATTCCACCGGTAGGCCTTGGTGCAATGCGAATACGTATAGCCCGACGAGTGAAAACACGGCTCACCGCTGTGATTGGCGAACATCTCCTGCGTCAACACCGACTGGGTCTCCCGCGCCCCGCTGGTCCAGCCAGGCAGACGCTGCATCCCGAAAAACCATTGCGTCCCATCAGTCGTGGTCACCTTCCAATGACCTGACGCAACGACCTGCTCAACTCGGGCCACATCATCGGCGGCGACCTTCCACACATTCGCCGTCCCCGTCGGCACCAACTCACCCGAACGCCCCGACCACGACAACTGGAAATTCTCATGCCGCCAACACGGATCCCCAGTAGCGTTCGTCCACGTCGCAGGATGATCAGCACTGTTATCCGACACGCACGGCCTAAACGTCGACTCGATAAAACCACCGCCCGCCAACGACCAACCCTCACCCAGCGGACCGTTCTGCACATGTTCCGCCGCCGTCTGACCATCCACAGTGGCCGACGAATAGTCCAGCGACAACTTCGGCGACAAACTCCCCGGAACAGGCGGCGTCGCCAGTGGATAGTTGTAAGAGAAATTGCCACTGGCACCAGTCTGCAACCAGGTACCAGACTCCCTCAGATCCGTCTTGCCAAACGTGCCAACGCCCCTGGCATCGGCTGACGCCGACAACGTCACCACCATCGATTCTTGCGGAGCAGATACATCCGCCCGTGCACCGACAGGCGATTCGGCACCGATCATCGCCTGTTCCTTAGCAGACAAAGGCTTACCCGCCAGCCCAGCCAAGGGCGTGGCCAGATCGATGTTGGCCGAGAGGACTCCGGACCGGAAATCGTTTACAGAGTCCAAAAACACCCCAGCACACGCGCCCTTGAGCGCCTGCTCACGCGGCACAGCTGCCAGGCCGCACTCCGGAAGAAGCCGCAACCCCAGCCGAGAGGCATACACCCCACCAAAAGCCTGCCGGAAACCGGAATAGTCCACCTCTATCCGGACCTTCGCCGGGCCCGTCCCGCCATCGGCGCGCGACAACCTGAAAGCCACGGGCGCCCCACCGCGCTGCGCGACACCTCGATCCAACACCTCGATTCGCACCCTCGCCGGAGCCGGCTCGGCCAATCCCGCCAAGCCACGAGAAGACAGATCGTCGCCGGAAACTATCCGAGAAACTTTGATCGGCAGACCGCCCACACGAGCTGGCACAACTGTCGGCACATCCATAACCGCTGAAGCCGGCGTCGGCCACACCACCCGAGCTGCGGTGTGCGGCGCCATCTTTGGCAGTGTCGCCAGGCCTTTAGCTACTGGCGCCACAGGGACTGACATATCGCTGAGGCTCGCTGGCTCAGCCCCGACGGCGGCTGGTGGCACCCCCATAACCATTCCGCTGACCAGCGAGGCGACCAGCACTCCTATCAGGAGTCGGCGCCGCACTTTGCCGCGACGGTTGAACACGAACAGTTCCGCTGGATGGTCTAACATGGCCAAGCTCCGATCAAGAAGATTGTCAGGCGGGCACCGCAAGGCTTGGCGAAACTGGGCTGACCCTTGCGGTGAACCGAAGCAGAACCACGGCTACGCCGAGGCATCACTGCCACTTCCTTTCGTCAATGGAACAGAGAGACTCCACATCGGACGAGCACCACGTGCGTCCGAAATGGCAGATGTGTAACTCTCGATAGAGCCCTGTGAATGCGAAGGGCATTATCAAGACGTGATGATCTAAGGTTGGCGAGTTGCGATCCTGGCTTTTTTTGACTGGATCGCCGTACTGGCAGACAGGGTCAGCCGATCATCCAGCGCAGGGTGCCTGCCCCCGTCATTGCAGGCACGCCAATTTCGAACCCTGTCTATATCGCAGGCGGGTCCTGGCAATCACCGATGACGGCGCCATGCCAGGACCGAACAACGTAACCATTGCCGCGGTCTCTCGACAGCGTCTGCTTCGGCAGGATCTCGGCGCCTCGTGCGTCCTAACACGTTGCATACCTCCGCAGATCGAGCGATAGTCAGGTGGCTAGTTTCGCCGGAGGCGGTTACACATTGGCAACACGAAGATCGTCTATGGGGAGTCGGACGATCCGATACGGGGTGTTGGGATCACTGTCGATCCAGCTCAACGGATCGGACGTCCCAATGAGCGCGCCCAGGCTGCGGCAACTACTCGCTCTCCTACTGGCAAAGGCCAATGAACGAGTCGCGACGGATGATCTGATCTTCGGCCTTTGGGGAGAGTCCCCACCACCGGGCGCGGCTAAGGCCCTGCAGGTCTACATACATCGCCTGCGGCACGCGCTCGGCGCCAACGGGCGGATCGTGCACAAGCTCACTGGTTACAGCCTGGTTACTACTGAGGACGAGCTCGACTCTCTACTCTTCGCTGATCTGGCAGCGGATGCGCGCAGTCAGCGCCGCGACGGTCATCTGGAGAAGGCGGCTGACTCCCTTGCAGAGGCACTTCAACTGTGGCGTGGCCCAGCGTTTGAGGGTCTCGTCGAGCACCCTTTGATTCGGGACGTTGCCCGCCTTTTGGATGAAGCCCGTCTACGCGTGGCGGCCGAACACGTCGAGATCGAGTTGGAGCTTGGTCGTCATGCGGAGATCATCCCGCGCCTAGTTGGACTAGTAGAAAGCCACCCCTACCACGAGGAACTGCGTGGTCACCTGATGCTCGCGCTCTATCGCGCGGGTCGGCAGACTGAGGCGCTAGTTGTATTTCGCCAGACTCGAGAGTTGCTAGCTGAGGAGCTTGGTGTAGAGCCAGGGCCTGCGATGCAGCGGCTGCACTCCTCGATCCTGCGGAGCGCTCCCGAACTGGAGCTGCGACCCGACAACCCCCTGCCAGCAACGGTTCCGAGGGAACTTCCGCCTGCTGTAACCGGATTCGCCGGACGCGAGGCTCAAGTCGCTCGGTTGAATGGGCTGATCCCCTTTGTAGGCTCGACCACGTCACCACAAATTGCCTTGATCACGGGCAGCGGCGGAGTCGGGAAGACTGCCACTGCCCTCCATTGGGCACATCAAGTCACGGACTGCTTTCCGGACGGTCAGCTCTTTGTGGACATGCGAGGCTATGCCGCGGGAGCACAGATGCGACCCATTGACGCACTAAGCGCCTTCCTGCGGTCGCTCGGCTTGCCCCCTCAGCTGATCCCGGTGGAAACTGCTGAGGCAGCCGCCCTGTACCGATCTCGACTGTCCGGGCGCCGCATGCTGGTAATAATCGACAATGCTCGCTCAGCGGATGATGTGCGGAATCTGCTGCCCGGAACTGCCGGCTGCCTCGCCGTAGTGACGAGCAGAGACATGCTTACCGGTCTAGTGGCCCGCGACGGAGCCACCCGTGTTCCGCTCGATGTGCTGTCGCCCTACGAAGCCTACGGTTTGATAGCGGGTCTTCTACATGGTTCGGGTCATGCCATTGAACCACGGCCGATCACCGAACTTGCCATCGCTTGCGCGCACCTACCGCTTGCCCTACGAATCGCCGTAGCCCTCCTCCTTGATCGTCCATATGAGCCGCTTACTCAGCAAGTGGTGAAGCTAAGAGAAGGCCGTCGGCTAGAGTTGCTCGCCGTTGATGGCGATGACACAGCAGCGGTGCGCGTGACCTTCGCGCGCTCCTATTGCGCAGTCTCGACTGAGGCGCAGTTGCTTTTTCGAAGGCTTGGGCTTGTCCCGTGCAACGACTTCACTACTGAATCTGCCGCGGCGTTGGCGGATCTCTCGCCGGACCAAGCAGAGCGGATATTGGAACGGCTTGCCAACGCCCATCTCATCAGGCCGGTCTCCAATGGGCGCTATACAATCCACGACCTACTTCGCGAGTTCGCGCAGGAGACTTGTCTAGCGGACGAATCTGCTACCGAGCGTGAGGCAGCCGTCGGTCGACTCTGCAGCTGGTATCTCGCGCGAGTTCAGGGAGCGGGACAACTTCTCTATCCAGCGATGGTTCAGCTGCCCACGCCACCGATCGAGCAAGCCACTCACAGATTCGCTGACACGAAGGCCGCCCTGTCCTGGCTGGACGCCGAGCATCCAAACATAGTTGCGGTTATCCGCCACGTCGCAATGGCAGGCCCACGTCAGGTCGCGTGGCTCCTGGCCGCCAACCTACGCGCCTACTTTGATCTACGACGCCACGTCGCATTTTGGCTCACTAGCGCACGAGCTGGTCTCGCCGCGGCTCGAGCTGCACGCAATGAACATGGCCAGACAGCCATGTTTCACATGTTAGGCCACGCTTACGGCGCTATCGCGAGACACGATGCTGCAGCCAAAAATCTTGATCGGGCCATCAAACTAGGCGAACGCTGCGGATGGCACGAGGGCAGGGCATTGGCTTTGAGTGGTCTCGGTGTAATGAGAGGCCTTCAAGGAAGGCCAGACATTGCTGCGCCCCTGTTCACACAGGCGCTCGAGCTTTTTGAAGGTTTCGGTAGTGCCGGACCTGAGCGAAGAGTGCTGAATAATTGGCTACAAGCCATTGGCAGCAGGGCAACCTCCATCGAGCACTCGTCTATTGCAATGATGCGATCGAGAGGACAACGGGCTGGCATGATCCCTACTATCACGCTCTTTCGAATCTGGGCGTTATTTGTCATCTTCTCGGGAGGTACGAGTCCGCACTCCAATCCCTGGCTGAGGCGATTGCCGGCCTACGCAGCCTCGGCAACAAGCCGGCGATGGCCTACGCGCAGGCATACAGGACCGGCGCGCTGCTTGATCTCGGCCGTCTCGATGAAGGCATAGAGGAAGCGAAAGCTGGAATCCAGCTGGCCAGAAGTGTGGGTCATGCGCAAGCTTTGATTGCTGGCCTCACCGAGCTCGGTCGATTTCTTCAGATGTCTAACGACAGCAACGGCGCATGTGAAGTGTTAGAGGAAGCAGTCGAAAGGGCGGTGGAAACTGAGTCTCATTTCGAACTTGTCGGCGCGCTGATTACTTTGTCCGGCGCCCGATTGACGAGCGGGCATAGTGAGGCGCTTGCCTCCGCCCAACGAGCGTTAGATCTATCGGTGCGAGGCCGATTCCGGCTACGTCAGGGGCAGGCCCTAGCAATGTTGGCGCGGATCCAGATAGGTCAGGGTGAAAGGTTGAAAGCGTCGACGTTGGCGGCCGCCGCACTCAAGATCCAGCAAGAGACTGGTCATGTCATTGGCGAAGCCGAGGCGCGCTTTGTCCTTGCCACAGCTCATCCCGAGCCCATCATCGCTGCTGAACACGCGGCGGCCGCAGAGATCATCTTCAAATCAACCGGAGTCGTACCAGCACGAGACTTTGCCCCGGACAACATCGCAGGCGGTACACATTGACATTGCGAAGATCGCCAATGAATGGCCGGGGGATCCGCTTTGGAGTGTTGGGCTCACTATCAGTCCAGCACAACGGATCATCTGTCCCACTTACTGCGCCCGTACTTCGACAGTTGCTTGCTGTCCTACTGGCAAAGGCCAATCAACGAGTCAGGACAGATGATCTGATCTCTGTCCTTTGGGGAGAGAAAGCTCCGAATGGAGCTCGCAAAGCCACGCAGGTCTATGTGCACCGCCTACGTCGCGTCGTCGGCGAACAACGAATCGCAGTCGAACCGAGTGGTTACAGCCTCACTACATCGGTGGATGAGCTCGACTCTCTGCTATTCGAGGAGCTGGTGACCGAGGCACGGATTCAACGCAACGAAGGCAAAAACGAGAAGGCTGCTGACCTATTAGTTGAAGCATTAGGGCTGTGGCGTGGCGAAGCATTTGAAGAGGTGGCAGAGCATCCCATTATTATCGACGAGGCTCGACGCCTTGATCAGGAGCGGCTGCGGGTCCTCACTGAACAAGTCGAGATCGAGTTAGAACGCGGCCGTCACAACGAAGTCATTCCACAGCTCACTCGCCTCACGGACCAACACCCCTACCGCGAAGACCTGCAAAGCAACCTCATGCTCGCACTTTATCGTGCGGGAAGGCAGGCTGAGGCGCTAGAGGCGTTTCAGCAGACCCGCAAGCGTCTAGACGAAGAGCTGGGATTGGAGCCTGGGCCAGCACTACGTCGACTGCATTCATCGATTCTCCGCAGCGCTCCCGACTTGGAGCTGGAACAGAACCATCAGCCGGCGATTGTTCCGAAGGAACTCCCGCCTGCCGTCACCGGATTCACCGGTCGCACAGCTCAGTTGGCCGCACTCTACACATTATTGCCGACCGAAGGGCTAGCTACGTCTGCAGCGGTCGCTCTGGTGACTGGTAGCGGTGGTGTTGGCAAGACGGCCATCGCCTTGCATTGGGCGCATCGCGCGGCCGGGAGCTTTCCTGATGGTCAACTTTTTGTGGATCTGCGTGGCTATGCCGCGGGAGCACAGCTGCGACCTATTGATGCGCTGAGCGCCTTCTTGCGATCCCTCGGTGTGCCGCCTCAGCAGATACCGGTCGACACGGCAGAGGCAGCGGCTCTGTATCGCTCGCGATTGTCGGGACGTCGAGTGCTCGTGATACTCGACAACGCCCGCTCAGCCGAAGATGTCCGCACTCTGTTGCCCGGAACTCCCGGCTGCGTCGCCGTAGTCACCAGCCGCGACAGGCTCACCGGTTTGGTGGCACGCGACGGGGCCACCCGTATTCCGCTCGACGTACTCTCGCCAGACGAAGCCCACGGGCTGGTCGCCAATCTGCTCGGTCCGGTGCAGGCCGTCGAACCTAAGGCGATCGCCGATCTGGCGGCAGTGTGCGCTTATCTCCCGCTCGCTCTGCGGGTAGCGATAGCCCACATACTCGACCGTCCCTACGGGACGGTCGAGCAACATATCGCAGAACTACACGGGGGCAGCCGACTCGGGCTACTGGAAGTCGAGGGAGACGACAGCGCTGCGTTGCGCAGCACCTTTGCGCTCTCCTATGGAGCCGTCTCAACCGATGCGCAGCTCCTGTTCCGGCGACTTGGACTGGTGCCGTGTCCCGATTTCACCATTGAGGCCGCTGCTGCGCTAACGGATTTGCCGCATGAGCGGGCTGCCAAACTCTTGGAACGCCTCGCCGACGCCCACCTTGTCCGCCCTCTCACCAAGGGTCGATACGCAATCCATGACCTACTGCGTGAGTACGCACTAGAGACCTGCCAACAGCATGATCCCTTTGCAGAGCGCGACGCTGCCGCGAACCGCCTTTATCGCCGATATTTCCTTCAGATCGACACTGCCGCTGAGCTGCTTTATCCAGCCATTACTTCGCTTCCGTCACCCCCGGTCGGCAAAGCACGAGACGGATTCGTAGACACAGACTCAGCTCTGTCGTGGCTCGACGCCGAACATCTCAACGTTGTGGCTGCAATTCGGCATGCGTCATCAACGGGTGCCGGGCCGATGGCCTGGCTGCTCGCTGATCGGCTAAGAGGCTACTTCGATCTTCGTCGCCATTCGGCACTCTGGTTCACCAGCGCACGAGCCGGTCTCGCCGCCGCTCGGGCAGTCGACGACGAGCGTGCTCAGGCAGCAATGTTTCTTATGCTCGGTCAGGCCTACGGCGTCATAGGGAAGTACGAAAACGCTGCCAAGAACCTCGACCGCGCTATAAGGCTCAGCGAGCGTAGTGGATGGTCCGGCGGCCTGGCGTCAGCATTGGGCAGCCTAGGTGTCACAAGGGGCCTCCAAGGCAGCCCGGACGCTGCTGAGCCGCTCCTCAGATCGCTTCACGTACTTCGTGAGTTCGGCAGCAAGTCAGCGGAGGTCAAGGCGCTGAACAATCTTGCGAATGCCTTCAGGCAACGGGGCGAGCTTAGGCGTGCTTCTGAATTCTGCGACGAAGCCGTCAGGCAGCAGACTCATGGAGGTGAGCCCAATTGTGTAGCGCTATCCAGCCTTGGTTCGGTGCAACACCTCCGTGGGAGATTCCACCTCGCATTCCAAACCTTCAGCGCAGCGCTTACCGGCCTCCGCAAAATCGGCAACAGGCCGATCGAGGCGTACACACTTGCTTCAGCAAGCGGGCTCTTTATCGATAGCGGCAGGCTGGACCAGGCCCAAGAAGCCGCCACTACGGCTGTCGCGATCGCAAGGACCATTGGCCACCTCCCGGCCTTGGTGCTGGGGCTTACCGGGCTCGGCCGGTACCTTCATTTGACCGGTGACACCGCCGGCGCGTCCGAGGCGTTACGTGAGGCCGTCGAGGTCGGGGCTAGGTCAAAGATCTACTTTGAACTGACGGGCGCCTTGCTGGCTTTGTCCTGTGTCCAGCTTGATAGCAGGGAAAAGGCAGCTCTCGACTCGGCCGAACAAGCCCTGGAGCTCTCGGTTCATGGAAGTTTTCGCCTACGCCAAGGGCAGGCGCTGGCTGCACTTGCTCGGATCCACCTGTCCAATCACGACAATCTACGGGCTGTCGCGCTGGCAAGCGAAGCCCTCGAGATCCAACGACAAACCGGTTATGTTCTTGGCGAAGCTGATGCCCTCACTGTGCTTGCTCTTGCCGAGCTGGATCCGCACACGTCCGCCAAACATGCCGATGCTGCTCGCGTGATCTATGCGGAGATCGGGGCCGCGCCATCGCAAGATCAATCCGTCTGTTAGGGACTTGACTGGTACATGAACGAGACCGCTGCAATCAGTTGAAGGCTTGGGCTACAGATAGTCCGAGGTAGGCGGCAGCGAGGCCGAAGGGGATGCTGCCGAGAGCGTTGAGGATGGCGTAGAAGGTCGCTCCACTTTGGACTAAGCGAAGAGTTTCGTAGCCGAAGGTGGAGTAGGTGGTCAGGGCTCCGCAGAAGCCAACGCCCAGTAGCGCCATCACCGGACCGGGCGTGGCAGTTGCCGATGCGGCAAGGAAACCGAGCACGAAGCTGCCGGTCACGTTGACAACAAAGGTGCCCCACGGGAACACCGAGTCGTGGCGGGCCTGTACGGCGCGATCGATGACATAACGCAGGGGAGCACCCACCATCGCGCCCAGAACCACTAGGAGTGCGGTCATCCGTACCGGATCACTTCCACCGGATCGATGATGACAAGCCCTTCGACCACGAGCTCGTCGAGCTGAGGCAGGAAGGCGCGAATGCGTTCCTCGGCGTCCACGATGATGACCGCGACCGGCAGGTCCTCGGACAGTGACAACATCCGTTCCGTGTGAATCCGTGAGTGCGCGCCATAGCCTTCGATGCCGCGGATAACGCTCGCGCCAGCCAACCCAGCCTCATGCGCACGATGCACGATCTCGGTGTAGAGCGGCCTGTGATGCCAGGTGTCATCGCCGCCAACGAAAATCGTCAGGCGAAGCGCCGGACCGGATAGCTTCATGGCATCTCCCTGATCAAAATCGCCCGTGCCGCAACGTAACCGAGGTACACCGCGAGCATGGCCGAGACGAGTGTGCCGGCCAGATAGGCGAATGCGGTGACTGCTTTGCCTGCGCCAAGCAACTGCTGGATGTCAACGACATAGGTGGAGAAGGTGGTGTAGCCGCCCAGGAACCCGGTACCCAGAAAGGGGCGAAGCAGTTTCTGAGAGCCGACAACGACCATGAGCACACCGATGAGCAGACATCCGGAGACGTTGATGGCGAAGGTGGCCCAGGGAACGTGCCCGGGCGTGTGGGGGAAGGCGACGCCCAGCCCGTAGCGCGCAAGTGCCCCGAGCGCACCTCCGGCGGAGATGACAGCCAGCACGGGCCAGCGGATGTCCACAGCCAAGACGATATCGGTACTCGGATAAGCGGCTTGACAAAACGGCCCGGCATATCGATTATCGAGATATCGTTTTTCGATAACCCCTCGGAGGTAGACATGCGCCGGTTCCTTGCCTGGCAGCGGGAGCGCGACTTTCTCAAAGAGCTGTATGTGTTTGTGCTCATTGCCCTGGCAGGCACGGCGGTCGCGACGGCGATCGGCCTCTTCGACCTGGTGACCGGGGCACCGATCCACACCCCGCTGTTCCTTGAGACCCAGATCGAGCCGCCACTGCCTGCCGGCGTCACAGCCGACATCGTCAGCGAGGTGGGTGTCGAGATCGCTAAACCTACCGAGCGGCAACGGCTTCTCTACGGTCTTACTCAGGCACCGACCGCCCTGCTCCTGCTCGTCGTTTTCGGGCTGTTGGCCAGAACGCTGCACCGAGCGCGGCGCTCGGATCCGTTCACCTCGCACACAGTGCGGAGCCTGCGCTGGATCGGCCTCGCCCTCCTCGCTGGGCTCACTGCCGGCGCGGTCGAGGGATGGGCGAGGCTGGCGCTCACCGAAACAATCAGCCCTGATCGCTGGGGTGCGACCGTGGACCTGCGACTTGCCTGGCTGTTCGGCGGGTTCCTGTGCTTCGCCATCGCCGAGATCGTTAAGCGTGGCTGCGACATGCGCGACGAGTTGAACGCGGTCATCTGATGCCGCCGGAGGAGGAACATCAAGTCCAGGTACACCTGGATCGGTTGCTGGCGCAGCGCGGGATAACCCTGACCGAGCTGGCCGACCAGGTCGGCATCACGCTGGCCAACCTCTCGGTGCTCAAGAACGGGCGAGCGCGGGCGATCCGTTTCTCTACCCTTACCGCGCTGTGTCACGCGCTGGAGTGCCAACCGGGTGACCTGTTCACCGTTCAGTAGTTAGCATTCGCGGCATGCGGAAGTCCGTGGTCCTGGTCTGGTTCGTGATCCTCACCGCGCTCGGAGTGTGTGTAATCGCCCTGCCCGACCGGGGGCCACGAGTCGCTTTCAGCGCCGACCACGGCCCCGGTCTGCTTGATGCGGCGGGGATCCTGCTTCTCCTGCTCGGCTCGGCTGCGCTCTGGTGGTATGTCTGGCGAAGCCGAAACTCGTTGACGGCTGCGCCTAAGCGGCTCAGAACACTTTGGACATTCGCCGCCGGCCTCGGCTTGGGTCTCGTGCTCGCCTCGGTCGTCAACGACTTCAGCGCGTGGTGGGCCGTGGGCGCCGGAATCCTGTCGCTGGTGCAGTTCAGTCTTTTCTTGATGGGTACCGAGCCCCGCCGAACGTGACCCGGATCGAATACAGATCCCCGGCCGAGTTCGTGATGAAGAGGTTGTTGCGCTTCACGCCGCCAAAGGTGAGGTTGGAAGCCGACTCGGGCAGGCGAAGTTTGCCGATCAGAGTGCCGTCAGGGTCGTAGCAGTGCAACCCATCCAACGCCGCCGCCCAGAGTCGACCAGAGTTGTCGAAGCGGATGCCGTCGAACCATCCGGTCGCGAAAACCTCGCCGCCCTTTAGGTTTCCGTCGGTGACCTCGAAGCGGCGGAGCTGCCGTTGCCGAGTGTCCACAATGTACAGCTGACTTTCGTCGGCAGAGAATGCGAGCCCGTTGGGGCGCACGAAGTCGTCGGCCACTATCCGGATCTCGCCGCTCGGGTCTATCCGGTACACGTGGTCGCCGCCGATCTCGCTCTCGGCACTGTTTCCCTCATAGTCGCCGGTGATGCCATAGCGGGGATCGGTGAACCAGATCGATCCGTCCGAGTGCTCGACGATATCGTTGGGGCTGTTGAGTTTCTTGCCCTCGAAGCGATCCGCCAGCACAGTTATCGAGCCGTCGTGCTCGGTCCGCGTTATTCGGCGGCTGCCCTGCTCGCAGGTTAGGAGCCGGCCTTGCCGGTCAACGGTGTTGCCATTCGCGTATCCGCTGGAGTGCCGGAAGACCCCAACCGCGCCAGTCGTTTCGTCCCAGCGCAGCAGTCGATCGTTCGGGATGTCGCTCCAGACGAGATAGCGCCCGGCGGCGAAATACGCGGGGCCCTCGGTCTTGCGACTGCCGCTGTGAATGACCTCGACGTACTCATCACCGCCGTAGCCGGAAAACCGATCATCGAGCCCTTCGAACTCCGCTTTGAACTTCTCCATCGTTTCCGCCTCCCATATGTCATTCTGTGTCAAGGTATCATTGGCGAACACCATATGGTAAACATGAGTCGTGGACGAACTTGATAGGGCGCTGATCGTGGAGTTGCAGCGCGACGCCACCCAGGCATATGCCGCGCTTGGCCAGGCTGTCGGCCTATCCCCCGGCTCGGCTCACGAACGCGTCCGCAAGCTGCGAGATCGCGGCACCATCCGGCGCACCAGCATCGACGTCGACCCGGCCGCCATCGGCCGTGGTGTGCTCGCCTTCGTCATGCTTGAGGCCAACGCCTGGATGGGAGACCCGCCAACGAAGGAAGCACTCGAAGCCTTGCCCGAGATCCAGGAGGCTCACATCGTCGCCGGCTCGGCCTCGATCCTGTTGAAAGTTCGAACTCCCACGACTGAGGAACTCCAAGCCACGCTGCGCCGCCTCTTCGGCGTGGAAGGTGTGACCGGTACTCAGACGATTGTGGTACTCGAGACCTTCTTTGAGCGACCCATCGCGCCCAATCACTAGCTGGGGAAGCTGCCGCCGGTGTCGTTTGACGGGTTGCCAGGTGACCAATACGGTGCAGTCAGCTACCTCCACCATCCAACCCCGAAGTCGTCCGGCCGCGTTGGCAACGCGTCATCAGTAGAGTCGGCCATCGGGATCATCGGATCCTCGTCCTTGCTCCAGCCTCTTGTCGTCAAGACGTCCCAGATCGTCTGTATGCAGATCGTTGAGTCGTTCCACGAAGGGGAAAGCTTGACCGCCTCGGCCAGCCGCGCATCCATCATGGCAACGTCTTCCGCGCTTTCGCTCTGACGTTGCTCACCCCGAAGCCACAGCCCACGGGTGTACCGGTGTCTGCCTGCCACCGCACTCTCCAATCAGCTCGGACAGGCCGAGGCTCCGGGGTACGGCCCGGAGCCTCGGCGTTTCATCACCCCGCCCACGACCTCGGGACGGGCATGTCACAGGAGCTCGTCACCGTTGCCTGTCGCCTCGCTCTGGCCACGTTCTTCGTCAGCGTCTGCTTCAAGCTCGGACTCCTTCACTGCGAAGCTGTAGTCCACATCAATCACCCCCTTCAGCCTTGGCGCCGAACATTCGCATCCGGGTTTGCGCCAAGCCGCACGGACCATCTGTCGCCTACGACCCAGGCCGTTTCCCGGAGGAGGCCACCGGCCGGGATTGGCATCCCACCCCGCTTGCGAGCCTGGAGTTGACCGCGCATCCCTGGCCGGTGACCTCTGGTGACGTCGAGACAGTCGGGGCCAAGGGGTTGCACACGCGGTTGGAGATCCCTTGGCATCCTGTTTCGCCGTTATGACTTACCCTCGCGGGTGAGATCCACTCTCGACAGAGCGGCTACGTCGCAGATACGTCGCACGCCGGTTGCCAGACACACCCTGATCTGCGTCAATGTCATGGAACGCAATCAATTGGCCACGGTGCGAGAGGTGATCGTGAAGCGGACCCGCTTGGCACAGCGGCGCAGGACTCTCGGCTTCAGCCAGGAACGGCTAGCCGAGCAACTCGGCGTGGACCGCACCACGGTCATCCGCTGGGAGCGCGGAGAAACCGAACCCCAACCATGGCAACGACCCAATCTCGCCACGGCGCTAGCGGTGTCGCTCGGCGAGTTGAACACGTTGCTGACAACCAGGTCGCCGGACAGTCCAAGGCAAGTTGTCGTGCCGCTGGCGATGCCTTTGGCAGGAACGAGCGACGCACCCGATGACCTGGCCGCGATGCAGTCGTTTCGTATGGCCGATCGGCAGGTTGGCGGCGGACACCTCTATGCCACGGTGACCGGCTATCTCCAGCACACCGTCGCGCCGCGCCTATTCGGAATCAACATGTCTGCGGACAACGACGGCCTCTTCGCTGCGGCGGCCGGGCTGACCGAGATGGCTGGATGGATGGCGCATGACGCCGGGCGTGACGACGCAGCCGAGCAGCATTTCCACCGAGCCCTCGGCCTGTCCTCGGCGGGCAAGGATGCTCAGCTTGGTGCGCATGTCCTGGCCAGTCTGAGCCATCTGTCGCACTACAGAAGGCAGCCCGAGCAGGCCGTCCACTTTGCTCAGCGTGGGCGCCAGAGCCTGGCCACTGGTCAACCGCATCCAGGTGTCCAGTCTCGACTGTTTGCCATGGAGGCCCGCGGCCACGCCGTCCTGCGCCAGCCGGAGGAGTGCACCAAGCAGCTGCTTCTAGCTGAACGCACGCTCGATGGCAAGCCGGGTGAGACAAGTTCGCCTTGGGTGAGCCACTTCGATCACGCGGCGCTCGCTGCCGAGGAGGCTCGCTGCTTCCGTGACCTCGGCCAGCTCGACAGCGCCAAGCGCTACGCCGAGCAGGTTGTCGCCCTGCGGCCCGCTGACCGGCCACGGAGCCGCGCCTTCGCCCAGTTGATGCTGGTGTCCGTCCTCATTGCTCAAGGAAAGATCGACGAAGCCTGCATCGTGGCACGCGAGGCGTTGGACGCCACGCGGTCGGTCAGCTCATTCTTGGTGCTTCAGCAGCTTGGCAAGATGGGCGGCGCGTTGTCAGGGCACCGCCGCAATCCCGAGGTCGCCGTCTTCTTAGGATTACTCCAAGAGGAGCTGGCCCATCGTCGCTCGCTGCAATGGGTCTCCAGTTCACAGCCCTCGACGGACGGCCTGGCAGAACTGTGACAGAACCACCGCTCTACGAACGCGACCCAGAGGCATGGCAAGCCCACCTCGCAGAAGGCAACCGCACCCAGCCGCGTAAGCGGGTTGGCGCTGATGTGCTGTTCCGCGACGAATCGGGACGCATCCTTCTCGTCGATCCGCGCTACAAGCCGGACTGGGATCTGCCAGGCGGCATGGCCGAAGCCAACGAGCCACCACTCAGCGCCGCTATCCGCGAAGTGCGAGAAGAACTCGGTATCGAGTACACCGGTGGCCGGCTGCTGGTGGTCGATTGGGTTGCGCCACACGGACCCTGGGACGACAGCCTGATGTTCATTTTCGACGGTGGTGTGCTCACGTCCGAGCAGCAAGCGAAGATTACGTTGCGCGACAACGAGCTGAGGGAGTACAGGTTCGTTCTGGAAAATGAGGCAGGCGGATTGCTGCGGTCATATGTGTGGTTGCGGCTTCAGTGCGCACTTGCGGCGAGAACAAGAGGAACGGCAGAGTACCTGCAGGACGGCACCCAAAGGGCGGCCCTGCCAATGCCACCAAAAGGATTTTTCTAGTTGAAGTAGTGGGCCGAATGCTCGAGGGCGATCAGCTCGTCGCGGATGTCGTTGCCCAGCTCGCGCGCCTCGCCAGTCATCGGGTCCTCGATGCGGATCACGCACCTCGCGTTCACCGGAAGCTCGCGGTCGCCGCCGCCGGGACGCAGCCGCACCGAGATCGCAAACTCGTCCGGCCTGAACTCGGCGGCGGTCGCTGTGACCAGCACGTCGGTCGGGCTACCCAGAGCCGAGCCGCGGGGGAGTGTCGCGACGCGGGAAACGAGCTCCAAATTGGACTCGGCTGTCACCTGCCGCAGCAACGTGCAGAGCTCTAGGTACGCTAGCCGCGCCTGCTCCACCCAACGCTCGATCGCCTCGTCGCTGACCGAGCCATCAGGTTCCCGATCATCGTGTGTCACCTCATATTCTTGTGACACCACCCATCGCGTCATGATCCCGCTCATCGGCTCAGCCTATTGCCATGTCCACGAAGCGTGACAGGTGGAGCTGAGCCGCGACGGTGATCGTGTCAGTCGGACCGTTACGGTGCTTGGCCACGATGAAGTCCGCCTCCCCCGCTCGTGGCGACTCCTTGTCGTAGTAATCATCGCGATGTAGCAATATGACTACGTCAGCATCTTGCTCTATCGAGCCAGATTCACGCAAATCGGACAATTGAGGTCGCTTGTCGGTGCGTTGCTCTGGGCCACGGTTTAGCTGGCTCACTGCGATGACCGGGCACTCCACTTCCTTTGCCAGCAACTTCAACCCACGTGACAGGTCGGCGACCTCTTGCTGCCGACTCTCTGTCCGCTTTGGAGAGGTCATCAGCTGGAGATAGTCGACCACGATCAACTTGAGATCGTGGCGTTGCTTGAGCCTTCGCGCCTTCGCCCTGATCTCCATAAGGTTCATGTTCGGGGTGTCGTCGACGAAGATCGGCGCCTCGGAGATCTCGCCCATCCGGCGAGCGAGCTTGGTCCAGTCGTCATCGGACAGTTGCCCGGAACGCAATACGTTCAACGGGACACGCGCCTCAGCCGACAACAGACGCATGACAATCTCCACTTTGGACATTTCCAAGGAGAAGATCGCGGCGGCCAAATTGTTCCGAACTGCCGCATTTCTGGCGAAATCCATGCTCGCCGTCGAGTTGTGCGTGGGGATCATTGAACGTGTGGCGAGGTACAGGTGGCTTTCGTTGTCGACCTCCACACACCGGACCGGGACACTGGGTATCGGTCTGACGTCAACGATGAACCTGGAATGGTGGCGCGACGGATTGCGAGCACGAAGCCTTTCCTTGTGCGCCAACCGCTTTCGCTCCAGCCGGAAGACGGTGTCAGGCGTGGTAAAGGTGATCGTGTAGGCGATGGAGCTCTCTTCCGTCTTTCCCTTCACGCGCTTTAGCACAACCTGGCAGCGGTAGCCCAGGCTGGCGATCAGCTCACAAACATCGTCGGCAAGCCGCTTGTTCGTGACGGAGAACTGCACAGCCCCGTCACGATGAACCCAGCCGTCCGTGTCGAGAAGCCCCGCGAGTAGCGAACGACGCTGTTCCTCGGAACCACGCAGGTACGCCGCCGGGATGTGTTTGTTGTTAAGAACGCCAAGGGAACGAAGACGGGCAGTGACCGACCCCGTGGTGACCCGGCACGCCTGACAGTGCCTGAATCCACCACCTGTTCCCGTTGCCGGCTTGCCACACGAGGCGCAGGCCGGGTCAGGGACGGGCGCCGAGACGAAGCGTGCTTTCCCACCGCACGACTGCCCGCAGGATCTGACGTTGCTGGCTTTCGGCCGGAACCGCACGCCACAAACGACACAATCCCGCTCAGGAATGGGTTCCCGCCCGGGAAGGCGCATGGTGTAAAGCATCTCTCCGGCGCCCTTGTCGACCTGGAGGCCCTCGGACTCGATGTGCCAGATGATCTCAGGATCGCCGGTGGTGAAGCGGGATCCGGCGCTATGCCCGTCACCCAGCCAGACGCCCAAGGAGTAGGGCGGAAGCGGGAGCTCAAGCTCCGGTAGCTCCAGCGGCGCACCGTTGAGAACTGAGTGGTTGAGCCGCTTGTCCGCGGTCGCGCATCGAAGAGTGCGAGCGATTTCCTCGGTAGTCCTCACTTCGGGCGCGCCCGCGGACCTCCTGGCGGCTCTGGTCATGGTCGACCATTGATGCAGGCAGTCGGCGACTATCACTGTGCCGTCAGAGAATTCCACTTCGTAGCACGGCCGACCGTTCAACACCTCGGTTGCGGCCACCACTGTTGTCGGGCGGCCATCAGCGCCGATGAGCTGATCGCCTGCAATGACCTCGCCCATGGTGGTCCAGCCGGATGGCGTGGCTAAAGGAGTATCGAGCGCGAGCGCCTTTCCTAGACCAGGACGGCCGGCAACAACGATGAGTTGGCCGGGTTGCAGGCCGTTGAGCAACCGGTCGAGATCGGTGAACCCGGTCGGGACTCCGGTCATCAGGCCGCCCTGCGCGCCGACCGCTTCGATCTCGTCGAGCGTGGGCTGCAGCATGTCGGCGAGGATGGCGAAGTCTTCGCTGACCCGGCGCTCGGTGACGTCGTAGATGGCCTGTTGGGCGAGGTCAACGATGTCATCGACGTCGCGGCCGGAACCGGCCGCCGATCCGTAGCCCAGCTGCACGATCTTGGTACCAGCCTCGACCAGCCGGCGCAACACGGCGCGCTCGCTGACGATGCGGGCGTAATAGGCCGCGTTGGCAGCGGTGGGGACCGCGGAGATGAGAGTGTGCAGATATGGGCCGCCGCCGATGCGGCTCAGCTCGCCGGCACTGTCCAGCGAAGCGGCCACGGTGATCGCGTCGGCCGGCTCACCGCGCCCGTATAGGTCGAGGATCGCGTCGAAGATCGTGGCGTGGACCGGCCGGTAGAAGTCGTTGACGCGAAGAATCTCCACCACGTCGGCGATGGCGTCCTTGGAGAGCATCATGCCGCCGAGCACGCACTGCTCCGCGGCGACATCCTGCGGGGGATGCTTTTCGAACGCGGGGGTGGAGGGCGCGCCTGACGCAACTTCCTCGACCGTCATCACGCCCCCTCTCCAAATTGAACTATCGCCAGTGGGTACGACATAAGCAGAACGATGACGCTACGAGGCTGGGTGTGACCGGCACAAATGAGCCGGTGGACAAGCCTTGGGACAACCTGTGGAGAACCGGTCCAGCGCGGTGGACAACCTGTGGACAAGCTGTGGACAACGGCTGTCCACAGCTTGTGGATAACGTCGCCACCAGCGCGAATCACGTCCACAGGCTGTGGGTAAAAGATTGTTCGGGAGTTTCTTAAATCGCGCTAAGGCGATTCTCATCGGTTCGGAGGATTGCGTTGCGGAAAGTGTGCGCCCAAGCTCCGACCGTGGAGACTCCCGAGTGGTCACGGCACTCGATGCCGAATGACTCCGCGAGCCGGTACGGGCCCGCGGAGGACCCCGGCTATGAAGGCTTTCACACCTACGCGACGAGCGACCTCTACGACAGCAACGGCGGCGACGAGCGATGGCCGGACAACTGGGCCGCTCCGCAATCGGCCGTTCCGTATCCGGGTGAGTCGCATGCGGATGACGAAGATGAATATGACGACGAGGATGAGGCGGCGATCAAGCGCGACTATTGGACGGCGCTGCTGTGGACGTCCGGCTGGTACGCGGTACCCATAATCATCCTGGTTTTAAGGGCATTGCTTTTAAGCGGCGATCCGGACCCGGTCTGCACCGCGGCCGGCCTCGGCGGGTGCACGTCGCCTCGCGCCGACGCCCTGGCCACCCTCATCTCCAACGCACCACTGTGGTGCTTCTCCCTGGTCGGAGCGCTCACGTTGGCCCTGGTGCTGCGGTGGGCAAGTGACTCGTGGCGAGCCGCGACGATCGGCTTCTGTGCGGCGGTCGTCTCCGGCGGCGCGATGACCGTGCTCTACGGCATCTTGTAACGGTAAGCATACGAAGCGGTCACAGCCGATTCCCGTTTGGTGTCAGCTGAGCCACGACTGCATCTTCCGTGACCTTGTGACTGTCGCATAGGGACAGCCATAAATTTTCGTTCACGGAGGGTCCACATGCGACAGCGAGTCCTACTTCTTCTTGTGGTCACAGCATTGGCCGTCACCGGCTGCGGTAAGAGCGATCGCTCCACCGAGCCAAGCAAACCCGACGGCGGTCCGCGCATTGATACCAACGAAGACAACATGTCCACCTTCGCGCTGGATGTGGACACCGCGTCCTATACCTATGCGGCGCGGCAGATCAACGACGGGTCCTGGCCGGATGCGTCGGCGGTTCGGCCGGAGGAGTTCGTCAATTCCTTTGAGCAGCACTATCCGCAGCCGAAGGGCGACGGCTTCGCGATCCACTCCGATGGTGCCCGGCTGGGCGACGGGACGAGGCTGTTGCGGGTCGGTCTGCAGACGCGATCGGAAGAGGGGGAGGAGCGCCGCGACGCCAGCTTGACCTTCGTCATCGATGTTTCGGGTTCGATGGCCGAGACGGGAAGGCTCGATCTGGTCCAGGATGCGTTGCACTATCTCGTGGATCAGTTGCGGCCGACCGACTCGGTGGCCATCGTCGCCTTCAATGACAAGGCTTCCATCAAACGTGAGATGACAAAGGTGTCGGACAAGGAGCGCCTGCACGACGCGATCGACTCGCTGAAAGCCAATGGCAGCACCAACCTTGGCGCCGGCCTTATCACCGGGTACCAGTTGGCCCGCGACAGCTTCCGAGAGCGCACGACGAACCGGGTCATCCTGCTCTCCGACGGCTTGGCCAACACCGGCACGATCGACGCCGAAACGCTGCTCAAGAAGATCCGCGCCGAGGCGGACAAAGAGATCGCGCTGCTCGGCGTCGGAGTCGGCAGTGAATATGGCGACAAGCTCATGGAACAGCTCGCCGACAAGGGCAATGGCTTCGTGGTCTACATCTCCGAGCAGAAGCAAGCTCGCGATCTCTTCGTTCGCAAGCTCCCGGCAACCCTGTCGGTGCGAGCCAACGACGCCAAAGCACAGGTGGTCTTCGACAAGTCAACTGTCGAGTCCTACCGGCTGGTCGGCTACGAGAATCGCGAGCTGGCCGACAAGGACTTCCGAGACGATCGCGTTGACGGCGGCGAGATCGGGCCCGGCCATTCGGTGACCGCTCTTACGTCGTGAAGCTGCGATCCGGGGTCGACGGCCGGGTGGCACAGGTAAAGGTGCGCTGGCTTGACCCGAGGACGCGAGAGGCTTCCGAAGGCTACGACTCGGTGAACGTGGAAGACCTCGGCGGGACGCTCAACCAGTCTTCCGCCGGACTTCGAATCTGTTACGCCGCAGCGTTCTTCGCCGAGGCACTTCGCCGCAAGCCCGCGCCTGAACTCAGTGAGCTGGCGAGAATCGCCGAAGACGCAAACTCCGAACTCGATGACCCCAAGGTCTCCGAACTCGTTGCCCTGATCAGACGGGCTGCCAGAAACCGCTGATGACACAGAAAGGTGCTCCCCAGCCACGGGGGATGGGGAGCACCTTTTTGTATGTGTTACTTGGCGGCGACGACGTTCAGGTTGAACTTTGCCGTCACATCCGAGTGCAGTTTGATTTGCACCGTGTACCCGCCGGTGGTCTTGATCGGGCCGGAAAGCTCGATCTTCCGCTTGTCCAACACCGGGCCGCCCGCTGCCTTGACCGCATCGGCGATCTCGGTCGCGGTGACCGAGCCGAAGAGCCGGCCGCCGGTGCCGGCACGCGCCGTCAACGTGACCTTCAGGCCCTCGAGCTGACCCTTGACCTCGTTGGCGTGGCCCAGGTCGCGGATCTCACGGGACGCACGCGCCCGCTTGATCGTGGCGACCTGCTTCTCCGCACCCTTGGTCCAGGCGATCGCGAAGCCCTGCGGTAGCAGGTAGTTACGGCCGAAGCCGTCCTTGACCTCGACGATGTCACCGGGGACACCGAGGTTCGGCACCTCTCCAGTAAGGATGATTTTCATGAAGGCGCCTCCTCTCAGCGACCGGTGGTGGTGTACGGCAGGAGCGCCATTTCACGGGCGTTCTTGACCGCTTTGGCGATCTGACGCTGCTGCTGTGTGGTCACACCGGTCACCCGCCGAGCGCGGATCTTGCCGCGGTCGGAGATGAACTTGCGCAGCAGCGCGGTGTCCTTGTAGTCGATGTAGGCGATCCCCTCCTTCTCGAGCGGATTCACCTTCTTCTTTGGCTTACGCAGGGCCGGAGCCTTTGCCATCTCTACTTACCTCAATTACGTGTCTTAGAACGGTGGTTCTTCGTCGAAATTGCTTCCACCGGAACCGCCCTGACCGACCGGAGCCGCGGTTGCCCACGGATCGTCGGCGTAGCTGCCGCCTTGGCTGGGAGCTCCACCGGCGTTGCCGCCGCCGGAACCAAAACCTCCACCGCTGGTGCCGCCGGAACGCGACATCTTCTGCACCTTCGCCGTGGCATACCTCAGCGAGGGGCCGATCTCGTCGACTTCCAGCTCGTAGACCGTGCGCTTCTCGCCCTCGCGGGTCTCATACGACCGCTGACGCAGCCGTCCTGAAACGATCACACGGGCCCCACGGTGCAGTGACTCGGCGACGTTTTCCGCCACCTGGCGCCACACGGAACAGGCCAGGAAGAGCGGCTCGCCGTCCTTCCATTCGCCGGAGGCGCGGTCCAGGGTCCGCGGCGTCGAAGCGATGCGGAATTTGGCGACCGCCGCACCCGACGGGGTGAAGCGCAGCTCAGGATCATCGGTCAGGTTGCCGATGACCGTGATAGTGGTTTCTCCAGCCATAACTCAGCTCCTCATATCACACTTTGTCTGTTGCTCAGGCTGCCATAGCTGTGCGACAGGTTGCGTGAAGGGCGGGTCCGGTCGGCCCGAACGTCAGCGGACGTCCGGACGGATGACCTTGGTACGCAGCACTGACTCGTTCAGCTTCAGCTGACGATCCAGCTCAGCCACGGCCGCAGGCGTCGCCTGCAGGTCGATGACGGCGTAGATTCCTTCGGCCTTCTTGTTGATCTCGAAGGAGAGCCGGCGACGGCCCCACACATCAAGATTTTCGACCGAACCACCCGACGTACGGATCACGTTGAGATACGTGTCGAGCGACGGGGCAACGGTGCGTTCCTCGAGACTGGGGTCGAGGATCACCATAACTTCGTAATGACGCAAGACTTTCTCACCTCCTATGGGCTTGGCGGCTACGGTCTGTCCGTAGCAGGAGGTCTAGCGACTGGGCAATGCTACAGGACGCCCTCGGGCC